>JBEVIG010000075.1:0-41297 GCA_040510855.1 Solirubrobacteraceae bacterium | reverse complement strand
GGCTCGCTCGAGGTGGTCGCCGCCCCCGGCCACACGCCCGGCCAGCTCGCGTTCCTCGACACCCGCGACCGCACGCTCTACTGCGCGGACGCCTACGCGACGCTGGGCGGCGTGGCGACCACGGCCAAGCGCTACTGGCGCTTCCCGCTGCCGGCCTCCGCGACCTGGCACCACCCGACCGCGCTCGAGACGGCCAAGGCGCTGAGGGAGCTCGGCCCGGCCCGGCTCGCCCCGGGCCACGGCAAGATCGTCGAGGAGCCCGGCGCCGCGATGCTCAAGGCAATCGCGCGCGGGAGCGCGTGACGTCGTGCCGCGCCGCGGGCTGGACCGCGAGCAGGTGGTGGACGCGGCGGTGGCGATCGCCGATGCCGACGCGCTGGAGGCGGTCACGCTCGCCCGTGTGGCTGCCGCGCTCGAGGTCAAGCCGCCCTCGCTCTACAACCACGTCGACGGCCGCGACGCGCTGGTCCGCGCGATCGCGCTCCGCGCGCTGGCAGAGCTGACCGACGCGCTGCGCCGCGCCGCCACCGGCCGGGCCGGCGCCGACGCGCTCGGCGCAGTCGCGCGCGCCCAGCTCGCCTACGCCCGCGCGCACCCCGGCCGCTACGCCGCTACGGTCGCGGCGCCGACGGCGGGCGACGCGGAGCACGAGGCGGCCGCCGCGGAGGCCATCGAGGTGCTGACCGCCGCGCTGGCCGGCCTGGAGCTCGAGGGCGACGACGCCGTCCATGCGATCCGCGCGCTGCGCAGCGCCGTCCACGGCTTCGCGGCGATCGAGGCCGCGGGCGGATTCGCGCTCGGCGTCGACCGCGACGCGTCGTTCGAGTACCTGGTGGGGCGGCTCGCCTAGTAGACGCCGGGGACGCGCGGCTGGCGCGTCCCGGTCTGCGCCTGCATCTCCTGCCCGGCGGCGCGCCAGAGCTGGAGGCGGTCGAAGCGCTCGCGTGCCTCGGCGATCTCGATCTGGTGGCTCTTGCCCCAGTCGAGCAGCGGGGTGAGCGCCGCCAGCAGCGCCTCGCCGCTGTCGGACAGCTCGTACTCCACCCGCGCGGGAACGCGCGCGTAGACGTGGCGCAGGACGAGGCCGTCGCGCTCGAGCTGGCGCAGCGTGGCGGAGAGCATCCGCCGCGAGACGCCGTCGATCGCGCGCGAGAGCTCGTTGAAGCGCTGCGTCCCGTCCGTCAGGCGGGCGAGGACGGCGAGGCTCCATTTCGCGCCGAGGACGCCGATGGCACCTTGGAGGGCGTCGAGTCCCGGATCGCCGTGGACCCAGGGACCGGCCGGTACGGGTCGAGACGTCACGACGCCGTCAATATGGCACGTCCAGGGAAAACGGCGCGGAACCTTAACGGCGCCTCAACGCACCGCTGAGCGCTGAAACGCCCGGATTGGCAGGATCCCGCCGAATGCACGAGCGTCCCGTCCTCGTCGCCCCCGATTCGTTCAAGGGCACGTACCGCGCGGCCGAGGTCGCGGGCGCGATCGGCCGCGGCCTCGAGCGCGCCGGGCTGATGCCGCCCGACCTGTGTCCGGTCGCTGACGGGGGCGAGGGCACGATGGAGGCGCTGATGCTCGCGCTCGGGGGCGAATGCGCCGGCCTCGAGGTCACGGATCCGCTCGGGCGCCCGGTGATGGCGCAGTACGGGCTGGTGGAGGACGGCGGGACCGCGGTGCTCGAGATGGCGGCCGCCTCGGGCCTGCATCTCGTGACGGAGGAGGAGCGCGACGCGGAGGCCGCGACCACCTACGGCACGGGCGAGCTGATCTGCGCGGCCGTCGACGCCGGCGCGCAGGTCGTGATCGTCGGCGTCGGCGGCTCCGCCACCACGGACGGCGGCGAGGGCGCGCTCGCGGCGATCGAGGAGCACGGCGGGCTCGGCGGCGCCCGGCTGGTGGTGCTCACCGACGTCCGCACGCCGTTCGAGCGCGCCCCCGCCGTCTTCGGCCCGCAGAAGGGCGCCGATCCCGCGACCGTCACCCGGCTGGAGGCGCGCCTGGACGCGCTCGCCGCCTCCTTCCCGCGCGACCCGCGCGGCGTGCCGATGACCGGCGCCGCCGGCGGCCTGAGCGGCGGGCTGTGGGCGGCCCACGGCGCGGCACTGGAGCCGGGCGCGTCGTGGATCCTCGACGCGCTCGACTTCGACGCCCGGATGCGCGCCTCGCGCGCCGTCGTGACGGGCGAGGGCAAGCTCGACGAGCAGACGCTCGAGGGCAAGCTGGTGGGCGAGATCGGCACCCGCACGCGCCAGGCGGGCGTCCCGCTGCACGCGATCGTCGGCACGGACCGGCTCGACGGCTTCGGCAAGCGGATCATCGACCTCCAGCTCGTGCAGGAGGCGACGGACATCCCCGAGCTGGAGGCGGCCGGCGAGCGGCTCGGGCGCGCGCTCGCGACCGGCGAGGCGTGAGGAACGGAATCGTTGGGCGCCCAATGGCGTCCAGTCCCCCATGATCGACCGCTGGCACGACCCGATGCAGCAGTGGGCTCGCGACCGCGGGCTCGACTTCCATCCCGACGGGCTTCTCCCCGCCTGGACGCGCACGCTCGCCGCCGGCGCCGGCGCCGGCAGCCACCGCGCCGGCCTCGTGATCGCCCAGACCGACCACTCGCGGTCGTCGACGGGCGGCTGGAAGAAGTACCCCGAGCGGGCGCACCACCACCTCTGCCAGGGCACGCTGCCGGGCGGGCTGGAGGGCGTGGTCGCCCACCAGCTCCACCTCGAGCTGGACTCGGACTCCGAGGGGGAGAGCTGGTACGCGTTCCCCACCACCGTCGTCGTCGCGCGGCTGCCGGAGGGGAGCCGCGTCGTGCAGGAGCTCACCGTGCGCGAGTTCGAGTGGCGCCCCGAACCGGCCGAGGACCCGGCGCTCCTCGCCGAGCTGCGCTCGCCCGACGTCGAGGCCGCGCTCGCCGCCGCCCCGCGCGGCACGCGCATCGAGTACCGCTACGGCGGGCTGTGCGTCGCGCAGCGCGGCGCCGTCACCGACCCCGCCGCGCTCGACGCGCTGTGCCGCGTCGCCGCCGCCTTCGCCGCGGCGATGGGCCGCGCCTGCGCGCTGCTCCCCGCGCTGGACCCGGCGTCGCCGCTGCCCGCGCCGGCCGACACGCCGCGCGCCCGCTGGATCGCGGAGGGCGTGAAGCGCGTGGAGTGGCACACGCCGCCGGGGAGCATCCCCGAGGCCCGCGCCGCCTACGAGCTCGCGGTGGCGGACGAGGCGAAGGGGAGCGGGAGCAGGGCCCGCAAGGTGCTGATCCCCGCCGCGATCGTCCTCAGCCTCGTCATCGGCGCCGTGATCCTCGGCATCGGCCTCGCCTTCGACAGCCTCGTCGGCGCCGTCGCGATCATCGTCGTCTTCGGCCCGTTCTTCCTCTGGCGCCTGTTCCGGGGCGCATGGCAGGCGGGCTCCGAGGTCGCCGCGGACCACACCGCCGCGCACGCCGGCCCGTGGGGCGCCGAGGCGTTCGCCCGCGGCTACGCGGCCGCGCGCGGGATGGTGCTCGAGGACCGCGACGCGTTCCGCCGCCGCTTCGACTCGCCCGTGCCCGGCACGCCGATCAAGGTGCTGCGCGGCGAGCACTGCCGCCTGGTCCTGTGGACGGACGACAGCGACCTCACCGCCCGCCGCTTCCACCTCATCGGGGTCGGCGCGCGGACCGTGGCGCACGAGGTCGACGACGCGGGCCGGTCGGCCGCGAACCTCGACCGGCTGGCCGCCGAGGTGGCCGAACCCTTATCGGGTTCCCACGCGGCGTTGAGCTCCCGCTGAGGAACGTCTTACGTCCGATTAGCCGGACCCCGCTTGGATGTCGCGCCATGTCCAGCCGGATCTCGAACCTCTTCTTCATGTTCCTCGGCGCCGCCGCGGTCGGCCTCGTCGTGGCGGTCCTCGCCGTCTCGGGGGCCCTCGACCGCACGGAGCGCGTGGTCACCGCGGCCCCGAAGACCGCCACCTCCACCGTCGCCCAGCCTCCCTCGGGCTCCGGCGGCGTCTCCGACATCTACGCCAGCGCCTCCCCCGCCGTGGCCTACATCCAGGCCGGCGACGGCAGCGGCTCCGGCTTCCTCATCGACGGCCAGGGTCATGTCGTGACCAACGAGCACGTCGTCGAGGCCGGCTCGGACTACACGGTGCGCTTCGGCTCCGACGGCGAGGCGCTGCCCGCCGAGGTGGTCGGCGAGGACCCGTCGACGGACCTGGCCGTCCTCAAGGTCGACCAGTCCAAGATCTCGGCCGAGACGAAGCCGCTCCAACTCGCGTCCTCGGCGGACCTGCGGCCGGGCGACGCCGCGATCGCGATCGGCAGCCCGTTCGGCTTGTCGGGCACCGTGACCACCGGCATCATCTCCGCGCTGGACCGCGAGATCGACTCCCCGAACGGCTTCACCATCCCGGGCGCGCTGCAGACCGACGCGGCGATCAACCCCGGCAACTCCGGCGGCCCGCTGCTCGACGCGCAGGGCCGCGTGATCGGCGTCAACTCCCAGATCGCCTCCTCCTCGCGCCAGTCCAGCGGCGTCGGCTTCGCCGTCGCGGTGGACACGCTCAAGGAGGTCGTCCCGCAGCTGATCAAGGGCGGCGACATCGAGCGCGCCTACCTCGGCGTCTCCTCGATCGAGGAGCCCGGCTCGCCCGGCGCCGTCGTCGCCGACATCGCCGCGGGCGGCCCCGCCTCCTCGAGCCAGCTCCGCACGGGCGACCGGATCGTCAAGCTCGGCGACCGCGAGGTGAAGAACCCGAGCGACCTCTCGACCGGGATCCTGTCCTTCAAGCCGGGCGAGAAGGTCCAGCTCACGGTGGACCGGAACGGCCAGGAGACTACGATCGAGGTGACCCTCGGCACCCGTCCCGACCAGTTGCAGCAGGGCTGATCGCCGATGAGCGCCGTCCCGAACCCGGAAAGGGAGTCCGACCCCACCGTGAGCTCCGACGAACCCCAGCTGCGCGCCATCGAGCAGCGCGACGACGATCCGGCGCGCGAGGCGCACGCCGCGCTCGAGACCGCGCTGTTCGAGGTCAAGCGGGTGATCGTCGGCCAGGAGGGGATGCTCGAGCGGCTGCTCGTGGCGCTCCTCGCCGGCGGCCACGTCCTGCTCGAGGGCGTCCCCGGCCTCGCCAAGACGCTCACCGTCAAGACGGTGGCGGACGTGCTCGGCGGCTCGTTCAAGCGCCTGCAGTTCACGCCCGACCTCGTGCCCGCCGACCTGGTCGGCACGCGGATCTACCGGCCCGACTCGGGCGGGTTCGACACGGAGCTCGGCCCCGTGTTCTGCAACTTCCTGCTCGCGGACGAGATCAACCGCGCGCCCGCCAAGGTGCAGTCCGCGCTGCTCGAGGTCATGCAGGAGCGCCAGGTGACGATCGGCCACGAGACCCACCCGGTCCCCGCGCCGTTCCTCGTCCTCGCGACGCAGAACCCGATCGAGTCCGAGGGCACCTACCCGCTGCCCGAGGCGCAGGTCGACCGCTTCATGTTCAAGCTGCTGGTCGACTACCCGGCCGCGCGCGACGAGGTCGCCGTGGTCGAGCGCTCGCTGGCCGGCGGCGGCACGGCGCGCGAGATCCTCTCGCCGGCGGCGCTCGCCCGCCACCAGGCGGCGGCCCGCGGCGTCTACGTCGACCGGCGCGTCATGGAGTACGCGGTCGCGCTCACCGGCGCGACGCGCGAGGCCGACGAGGAGGGCTGGGTCGAGTTCGGCGCCTCGCCGCGCGGCTCGATCAACCTGGTCCACGCCGGCCGCGCGCTCGCGCTGCTGCGCGGCCGCGACTACGTGCTCCCGACCGACGTGCGCGACCTCGCGCGCGACGTGCTCCGGCACCGCATCGTGCTCACCTACGAGGCCCTCGCGGCCGGCGTCGACGCCGACCGCGTCCTCGACGGCGTGCTCGAGCGCGTGCCCATGCCGCAGATCGAGCTGGCGCACGGAGGACGATGAGCTTCCGCGAGCCGCTGCTGCTCGCGGCGCTCGCCGTCGTCCCGATCGGCCTGGTCCTCTACTGGCTGGCCCAGCGGCGGCGGCAGCGCTACGCGGTGCGCTACCCCGCCGTCGACGTGCTCGCGTCCGTCGCGGGCAAGGCGCGCGGGCGCCACATCCCCGCGCTGCTGTGCCTGCTGGCGATCGCGGCGCTCGCCGTCGCGCTCGCGCGGCCGGAGCGCACGGTCGCGGTGGAGCAGCGCCAGGGCACGGTCATGCTCGTCCACGACACCTCGGGCTCCATGCGCGCGACCGACGTGCAGCCCGACCGCCTCAGCGCGGCACGCGAGGCGGCGAAGTCGCTCGCCAACACGCTGCCGGAGGAGTTCCGGCTCGGCCTGGTCTCGTTCGGCTCGACCGCCGAGCAGCTCTCCGAGCCGACGACGGACCGCGCGCAGGTGCTGCGCGCGATCGACTCCCTGGCGATCAAGGGCTCGACGGCGATGGGCGAGGGGCTCAAGCTCGGCATCCAGGCCATCCGCGTCCCCGTGACGGGGCAGGACGGGCGCCAGCAGCGGCTCCCCGGGGCGATCGTGCTGCTGTCCGACGGCAAGAGCACCCGCGGCGCCGAGCCGATCCAGGTCGCGGCGGAGGCCAAGAAGTACAAGATCCCGGTCTACGCCATCGCGCTCGGCACGCCGGGCGGGACGATGACGCGGCCCGACGGCACGACGGTGGCGGTCCCGCCCGACACGACGACGCTGCAGCAGCTCGCGAAGGAGACGGGCGGGCGGTTCTTCACCGCGCCGACCGCGCGCGACCTCGAGGCCGTGTACGCGAACCTCGGCCGCGGGCTCGCCACGCGCGACGAGAAGCAGGAGGTCACCGCGGCCTTCGCCGGCGGCGCGCTCGCGCTGCTGCTGGGCGGGCTCGTGACCTCGCTCCTGCGCACGGGGAGGCTCCCGTGAGGACCGCGGTGCCGCAGGCCGACCGCACCCCCGACCGCCCGGGGCCCGGGCCGGTCCCGGACGCGGTCCTGCGCTCGCTCGACCTCGCGGTCCTGCGGCGCATCCAGTCGCTCGTGCCGGGCGACAACGTGACGCCGCAGGTCGGCGCGGGCTCCGAGCTCGCCACGATCCGCCCGTACCAGCCGGGCGACGACGTGCGCCACATCGACTGGAACGTGACCGCGCGGATGCGCGAGCCCCACGTGCGCGTGCACGTCGGCGAGCGGGCGCTGACCGCGTGGCTGGTGCTCGACGTCTCGCCCTCGATGGCCTTCGGCTCCGTGCAGCGGCGCAAGCTCGACGTCGCCGAGGGCGTCGCGCTCGCGCTCGGCCACGTGTCGACGCGGCGCGGGAACCGGCTCGGCGTGCTCGCCTTCGGCGACGAGGAGCAGCCGCGCGTGCTGCGACCGCAGCAGGGCCGGCTCGGCCTGCTCGCCCTCCTCGCGCAGCTGCGGGCGGCGGACGAGTCGTCCGCGGCCGAGCCGCGCGGGGGCGGGACGACGCTCACCGACGCGGTCGGGCGCCTCCGCGGGCTCGCGCGGGCGCGCGGGCTCGTCGTGCTCGTCTCGGACTTCCGCGGGCCGCGCGACTGGGAGACGCCGCTGCGGACGCTCCGCGCGCGCCACGGCGTGCTCGCCGTCGAGATCCGCGACCCGCGCGAGCTCGAGCTCCCCGCGATGGGCGACGTCTGGTTCACCGACCCGGAGAGCGGCCGCCAGCTCGTGGTCAACACGAGCAAGCGCCGCGTGCGCAGGCGGTTCGCCGAGGCGGCGGCCGCCGAGCGCGCCGAGGTCGCCGCGGCGCTCCGCCGGGCGGGCGCCGACCACCTCGTGCTGAGCACGGGCGACGACTGGCTGAAGGAGCTCGCCGGGCACCTGCGGCGGGCGGAGCACATCCGCCGCGGGGCGATGGCCGCGGGCGGCCCGGGCCGCGCGGCGGCCGGCGCGCACGCCGTGCCGGCGGGCGACGACCCCGAGGCCGAGGAGCGGCGGCCGCGCCGGCGGCGCCGGGAGCGCGAGGAGGCGGAGGCGTGACGTTCCGCGAGCCCGCGGTGCTGCTCGGCCTGGCGCTCCTGCCGGTCGCGCTGCTCGCCTACTGGACGATGCTGCGCCGCCGGCGGCGCGAGGCCGCGGCCTTCGCCGAGCCCGCGCTCGTGCCCAACGTCGTCACCCGGCGCCCGGGCTGGCGCCGCCACGTCCCCGTGCTGCTCGTGCTGCTGGCCGCGGCCGCGCTCGTGGTCGCGCTCGCGCGGCCGCAGCGGACCGTCGCGGCGCCGCAGCGGGCGGCGACCGTCGTGCTCGTCAACGACGTCTCGGGCTCCATGCGCGCCGAGGACGTCGACCCGGACCGGCTCACCGCGGCGCAGCGCTCCGCGAAGCTCTTCGCCGAGGAGACGCCGGACAACTTCCGCATCGGGCTCGTCACGTTCTCCGACTACGCCGAGCAGCGCGTCTCGCCCACCACGGACCGCGGCGCGATCCAGTCCGCGCTCGAGTCGATGCAGGCCGACGGCGGCACGGCGATGGGCGACGGCCTCGCCCGCGGGCTCGCCGCCGCGCAGACGCCGGTCCCGACCGAGGACGGCACGGGCACGCGCAAGCTCCCCGCCGTGATCGTGCTGCTCTCCGACGGCGCGAACACCGTCGGCGTCAACGACCCGCTCGAGATCGCGCGCCAGGCTGCGGCGGCGAAGGTGCCCGTCTACGCGATCGCGCTGGGCACGGACTCCGGCGAGGTCGTCCAGACGGACCCGTTCGGCTTCGAGCAGCGGATCCCGGTGCCGCCGGACAAGGAGACGCTCAGGCGCATCGCCCAGCTCACGGGCGGGCGGTTCTTCGAGGCGCCGTCGGCCGACGACGCCGAGGCGATCTACGAGCGGATCGGCACCCGGCTCACCTCGAAGCCGGAGAAGCGCGAGGTCACCGTCGCGTTCGCCGGCGGCGCCTTCGTGCTGCTGCTGGCCGGCGGCGCGCTCGGCCTCGGCTGGTTCTCCCGCCCGATCTGAGTCCGGCGGCGACGGTCGCGCCGGGACGAGGTTTCGATACGCTGCCGTTGCTTAGTGCACAAAACTTGTTGAGTTGATCAAGTTTTGCTAGTTTCTCTCTCGTGACGGCGATCGACGTTCATCAGCACCTCTGGCCAGAGCGCCTACTCTCAGCGCTCGCGGCACGGCGGCATCCTCCTCGACTCGTCCGGGCCCCGGCCGGCTGGGAGCTGCTGCTGGGCGCCGAACCGCCGTCACCCGTCCTCCCCACCGACCACGACCCCGAGCGCCGCGCGGACCTCGTGCAGCAGGACGGGCTGGACGGCGCGCTGATCGCGCTGTCGAGCCCGCTTGGCATCGAATCGCTCCCCACCGGCGAGGCGGAGCCGCTCCTCGATGCCTACCACGAGGGCGTGCAGGCGCTCGGGGCGCCGTTCGGGTGGTGGGGCGCCGTGGCGCTGGACCGGCCGGTGGCCGACGCGGTCGACCGGCTGCTCGCCGCGGGCGCGGTGGGCATCTCGATGCCGGCGGGCGCGCTCGCCTCCCCGCGCGGCCTGGACCGGGTCGGGCCGCTGCTCGAGCGCGTCGAGCGCCACGGCGCCCCGCTCTTCGTCCACCCCGGCCCCGCCCCGTGGCGGCCGATGGCGTGGACGGGCTCCACGTTCCCCGGCTGGTGGCCGGCGCTCACCGCGTACGTGACCCAGCAGCACGAGGCGTGGCACGCGTGGATGGCGTGGGGGCGGGCGCGGCACCCGCTCCTCACCGTCGTCTGGGCGATGCTCGCCGGCGGCGCGCCGCTCCATGCCGAGCGGCTGGCCACGCGCGGCGGCCCGGACTGGACGGACCTCTTCTCGTTCTACGACGTCTCCTCGTACGGGCTCGGCGCCATCGACGCGATGGCGGGCGCGGTCGGCGCGGACCGGCTCGTCTACGGCTCGGACCGGCCCGTGGTCGGGGCGCCGGAGCTTCCGCACGGGCTGGCCCGCGCGCTGCAGGCCAACGCGACGTTCGCGACGCCCGCGCGGGTGGCGGCATGAGCCTCGAGCAGCTCGTCGCCGACCTGATGGTGCGGCCGGAGGAGTGGCAGCACCTGGTCGCGCACGACCCCGGGCAGCGCCGCTACGAGCTCCTGCGCCGCGACGACGACGTCGAGGTGTGGCTGATCTGCTGGATGCACGACCACGACACGGGCTTCCACGACCACGACCTCTCGTCGGGCGCCGTCGGCGTCGTCGCGGGCGCCGTCCGCGAGGACCGGCTGGCGCTCGGCGTCGGCACGGTCAGCCGCGAGGTCGGGGCGGGCGGCACGTTCACGTTCTCCGCGGCCGACATCCACCGCGTGCTGCACGCGGGCGACGCGCCGGCCGTGACGATCCACGCCTACTCCCCGCCGCTCTGGCGCATGGGCGCCTACGAGGTGCTCGAGAGCGGCGAGCTGCGCCGCCACTCGGTCTCCTACGCCGAGGAGCTGCGCCCGCTCACGCCCGCCGCTCCATGAGCGTCGTCACGACGGCCTCGTAGAAGGCGGCCTCCCCGTGGCCCTCGGCGAGGCGCACGTTCGGGTGGCGCTCGAGCTCCAGCGCGAGCAGCGGGTCCTCGCCGGGCGCGGCGCCCGCCAGCCAGAACGTCCCGACCGCCGGCGCGAGGTCGAGGCCGCGCGCGACGCCCAGCGCGTCCTCGAGCTCGCACGCGCGCGCCCGCCGGTGCCACGCGACGGCGTCCGCGATCCCGTCCGTCGCGACCGCCTCGCCGTCCAGGTGGAGCGTGCCGTCCCGTTCGATCCAGGCGAGCGCGCCCGGGATCTCGGCGCCCAGGGGGACGACCTCGATCCCGGCCCGGTCGCACGCCTCGAGCGCCCGGACGGCGAGACCGTCCCCGAAGAGCGGGAAGTCGACATAAGCGCAGCGGAGCACCCATCTAGTCTGCACCGTGATGGCCGTCGTCCGTGACATCGAGCCCTGGGATGAGCTGCTCGCCGCCGGGCGCGAGGACGACCGCCTGGTCATGCAGGCGGCGCAGCACCGCCGCGAGGCGCGCGCGGTGGCGCTCCCGGAGGAGCTCCACCCGGCGGTGACCGGCGCGCTCGAGGCGCGCGGCGTCGAGCGGCTGTGGTCGCATCAGGCCGAGGCGCTCCACGCGGCCTGGGCGGGCCCGACGATCGTCACGACCGGGACGGCGAGCGGGAAGTCGCTCTGCTTCCAGCTCCCCACGGTCGACACGCTGAGCCGCGACCGCCACGCGCGCGCGCTCTACCTCTACCCGACGAAGGCGCTCGCGCAGGACCAGGCGCGCGCGCTCGCCGCGCTCGGCGTCCCCGCCGTGCGGCCCGCGATCTACGACGGCGACACGCCGCGCGAGCAGCGCGCGCAGATCCGCCGGCAGGCGAACGTGATCCTCACGAACCCGGACATGCTGCACCTCGGGATCCTCCCGAACCACCGGGCGTGGGCGAACGTCTTCGCCAACCTCGCGGTCGTCGTGATCGACGAGGCGCACGTCTACCGCGGCGTGTTCGGCTCGCACGTCGCGAACGTGCTGCGGCGGCTGCGCCGGATCGCGTCGGCGTACGGCACCGAGCCGCGCTTCCTGCTGGCGAGCGCGACGATCGCGAACCCGGGGGAGCTCGCCGAGCGGCTGACGGGGCTCGACGAGATCACGGTCGTCGATCGCGACGGCTCGCCCGGCGCGCGCAAGACGATCGCGATGTGGAACCCGCCCGTGACGGACGAGCAGCTGCAGACGCGGCGGTCGGCGCTGGCGGAGGCCGCCGACCTGCTCGCGGAGCTCGTCGCGCAGGGCGCGCGCACGATCGTCTTCATGAAGTCGCGCAAGGCCGTCGAGCTGATCGCGAAGTTCGCCCAGCTCGCGCTCGAGGACCTCGGGCGCGGCGACCTGCGCGACCGGATCGCGCCCTATCGCGCGGGCTACACGGCCCAGCAGCGGCGCGAGCTCGAGCAGCGGCTCGTCGACGGCGATCTGCTCGGCGTGGTCTCGACGGACGCGCTCGAGCTCGGCATCGACATCGGCTCGCTCGACGCCGCGATCTGCGTCACGTTCCCCGGGACGGTCGCGTCGCTGCGCCAGATGTGGGGCCGCGCAGGCCGCCGCGGCCGCGGGCTCGCCGTGTACGTCGCGGGTGACGACGCGCTGGACCAGTTCTTCTGCCGCCATCCGGACGAGTTCCTCGACCGTCCGGTCGAGGCGGCGATCCTCGACCCGTTCAACGAGCAGATCCACGCCGGCCATGTGCTGTGCGCCGCGCACGAGGGCCCGCTCGAGGCGGCCGACGCCGAGTTCCTGGGCGAGGAGCTCGAGCTGACGGCGGAGCGGCTGGAGGCGATGGGTGCGCTGCGGCGGCGGCCGGCCGGGACGTGGGTGCCGCGCGACGCGACCTCGTTCCCCGCCGGCGCGGTCTCGCTCCGGTCGACGGCGCGCGACGGCTTCACGATCGTCGACCTCTCGTCGGGCGAGCTGCTCGGGACCGTCGACGCGACGCGGGCGTTCAACACGACCCACCAGGGCGCCGTCTACCTCCATGGCGGCCGCGCCTACGAGGTCGACGCGCTCGACCTCGACGCACAGCGCGCGCTCGTGCGGCCGTTCGAGGGCGACTGGTACACGCAGGCCAAGCGCGAGACCGACATGCACATCACGCGGCTCGACGACCGGCGCGAATGGCTCGGCGTGACGCTGTCGTTCGGCACCGTGCTCGTGACGGAGCAGGTCGTCGCCTACCAGTCGCGGCGCCTCGCCGACCACGAGGTGCTCGACCTCGTGGCCCTGGACCTCCCGTCGACGTCGTTCGAGACCCAGGCGCTCTGGTACGAGCTCCCGGGCGAGATCGTGTCGCCCGACCTCCCGCTCGACCAGCTGCTCGGCGCGCTCCACGCGGCCGAGCACTCGCAGATCGCCGTGCTCCCGCTGCTGGCGATGTGCGACCGCTGGGACATCGGCGGGCTCTCGACGAACTACCACCCGCAGACGGGCGTGCCGACGATCTTCATCTACGACGGGCACCCGGGCGGGATCGGGATCACGCGCCGCGGCTTCCTCGCCTTCGACGCGCTGGTCGACGACGCCCACCGGCTGATCGGCGAGTGCCGCTGCGAGAAGGGCTGCCCGTCGTGCGTGCAGTCGCCGAAGTGCGGCAACCTCAACGAGCCGCTCTCGAAGGAGGGCGCGCGGCTGCTGATGGGGCGGATGCTCGCCTACGACGCGCCGCCGGCGAGCCGTCCGGTCGCCGGGTCGTAGCGCCACGGGGAGGAGCCGGGCGGGAGGCGCACGCCGCCGAGCCAGCGCTCCGGGCGCTCCTCCCACTCGCGGGCGCCGTCGAGCACCGCGCGGCCGAGGCCGGTGAGCGCGAGCCGGCCGCCGGCGGTCTGCAGGAGCGGGCCGCGGCCCGAGCCGAGCCGGCGGAGGTACTCGAACACGGTGGCGTCGCCCATGAACGGGCGCTCCTCGGACTCCTGCTGGACGCGGAAGGCCTCGACCGGCGTGGCCGCCCCGTCGGCGACGGCCTGGAGGAGCGCGCGCTCGGTGCGGTTGACGTTCGTGGCGCGCCAGGGGAACTGCTCGAGCAGCCGCGCGGCGGCCTGGCCGAGCGCGGGCAGGGCCGGGGTGCCGGCGGCGGCGAGCCGGCCGATCGCGTCCGGCTCGGGCGCGCGGAAAGCCGCCCCCACGTCGCCGCCGGCGGGCGCGACGCGCGCGTCGAGGGTCCGCGCGCGCGCCCGCGCCGCGTCGCCCGCCAGCGCCGCGCGCAGCTCGTCGTCGCCGAGCTCGGCCACGCCCGCGAACTCGCGCTCGCCGACGAGGACCAGCGTCGCGGCCGCGCCGATGCGGAGGCGGTCGAGCACCTGGGCGAGCTGGAGCATGTCGTAGAGGTCGGTCTCGAACCACAGGACGACCCCCTCGCCGGCCGCGATCGCACCGTCGAGCCGGGCGTCGCGCGCGCCCATGTCGGCGAGGAGCCGCTCCTCGGAGGCCCAGCCGAGCGCGGCGGCGAACCGGGCGCGCGCGACCCGCAGGCGCTCGTCGTCCAGGCCGGCCGGGACGGGGCCCTCATGGAGCACGTCGCGCCACGGCAGCACCTGCCCGCCGATGCCCGCGTCGCGCAGCCGCTGGGCGGCGCTGTCGCCGTTGGTGACGTGCAGCACGGTGGACGAGTCTCGCCGCTCGGGAGGGTCCCCGGCAAGCGCACGATCCTGTGCAGAGGTGGAGGCCGTCCGGGGCCACCCCGACACTCCTTGTGCCATGCGTCGCTTGCCGCTCCTGGCGTGCGCGCTGGTGCTCGCCACCTCCGCGCCCGCGGCCGGCTCCTCTCCGGGGACCGGCGGGACCGCCGCTCCCACCTCGGGCGGGAGCGTCGCGTACAACCAGCCGATCGCGCCGCGCAAGGCGCCGAAGGGGCCGATCGGGCCCGTGGCGACGCGCTTCCGCGTCGCGCCCGCCGAGCTCGCCGAGGGCAGCGAGGCGAAGTTCGCCTTCCGCATCGACGGGCGTGCCGACCGGGTGCGCGTGCGGATCGAGCTCACGCGCCGCGGCGGGCTCGCCCCGACCGTCCGACTGCGGCTGGGCGAGGTCCGGACGGGCCGGCGGATCGTGCATCGCTGGACGCCGCGCGAGAACGAGCTCCCGCCCGCGGTCTACACCGTCACGCTCCAGGCGATCGACCGCGCGGGCCGTGCGCTGCACCGCACCGCGAAGGCCTCGGGCCGCAGCCGGCTCGAGATCACCGTCCCGGAGCCGCCGCCCCCGCCGCCCGCGGCCGGGACCGTCGACGGCGTCTTCCCGATCGCGGGCGCCTGGACGATCGGGGGCGCGGACTCCGGCTTCGGCGCCGGGCGCCCCGGGCACATCCACCAGGGCCAGGACATCATGGCCGCCGCCGGCACCCCGCTCGTCTCCCCGGTCGCGTCCTCCGTCTCCTGGATCGCGTTCCAGAAAGGCGGCGCGGGGCAGTACGTCGTCCTGCGCGGGATGGACGGCCGCGACTACGTCTTCATGCACCTCATCAAGGGCTCCGTCTCGGTCGCAGAGGGCCGGCCGCTCGCCGCCGGGCAGCAGTTCGGCCTGGTCGGGAGCACGGGCTCCTCGTCCGGCCCGCACCTGCACTTCGAGATCTGGCCCGACGGCTGGTACTCGTCCGCGGCATCCGCGCCGATCGACCCCCTGCCGCAGCTGCAGGCGTGGGCGGCGGCGGGCTAGACTGAGCCGCCGCGGCGAGATAGCTCAGTTGGTAGAGCACACGACTGAAAATCGTGGTGTCCCCGGTTCGAGTCCGGGTCTCGCCATCGGGGAAGTGCCTGCAGAGCGCCGCTTTCAACGGCGCATTTCCTTGTCTCCGGGAAGCCGGACGCAGCGCAGTCGACCGCGACGTGGCCCGGCCGCGCTGCTTGCGCGATCAGTCAGCTCTAGCCGCCGGCGTGCGCGTGCAGGGGCGCGGTGTACTCCGTGTGCGAGTCGACCTGCTTGCCCGCGAGGAGGCGGACGATGGAGATGCCCGCGCAGCACCGGACCGGGGCGCCCGCGGTCCGCGGCCCGCACGTCGCCTGCCAGCGCGTCGCGACGCGGTCGTCCTCGGCGACCTGGTCGAGGATCCGCACGTGCAGGTTCGGGCAGGCGTCGCGACGGCTCGCGACCAGACGCCGCAGGCCCCGCGGCCCGAACACGCCCTCCTCGGCGTCGGGGACGTGGCCCACGTAGTCGAAGCCGACGAGCTCGTCGATGAGGTCGAGGCGCCCTTCGTTCAGCACTGCCTCGACGAACAGGCGGACCTTCTCCTTGTTGTGGTCGCATCCGCTGGTCACCGCGCGCACACCATCCCGGATGCGAGCCCGCGCCGACAGGGAGGTTCCCCCAGCGTTTCCCCCCGTGTTTCCCCGGGGCCGGATGTGCGTGTATAGAGTCGGCCGGTGCCAGGCCCGGGGGAAGCGGCCCTGCTCGAACGCGATCTCGAGAAGGAGGCGCTCCGCGCAGCGTTCGCCCGTGCGCGCGGCGGCGAGGGGACGCTCGTCCTCGTCGAGGGCCCGGCCGGCGTCGGCAAGACGGAGTTGTCCCGCGAGGCGCGGCAAGCCGCGGAACGTGCGCGCCTGACCCCGCTCGAGGGCCGCGGCTCGGAGCTCGAGCAGGAGTTCGCGTTCGGCGTCGTGCGCCAGCTGCTCGAGCCCGCCGTGCACCGCTTCCAGAACGGGCTGTTCACGGGCGCAGCGGCGCCCGCGACGCGCCTCTTCGAGGTCGACGAGCGGCCCTCGGTCGACGGCGACGGCAGCTTCGAGGCGCTGCACAGCCTCTTCTGGCTCGTCGTGAACCTCGCCGACCAGGGCCCGCTGCTGCTCCTCGTCGACGACTGCCAGTGGGTCGACCGCGAGTCGCTGCGCTTCCTGTCCTTCCTCGCGCAGCGCATCGAGGACCTGCCGGTCGCGCTGCTCCTCGCCGGCCGCCCGCCCGACTCGGCCGACGAGGGCGCCGGCGTGCTCTGGACCCGGGTGGTGTCGCGGCCCGCCACCGTCGCGCTGAACCCGCAGCCGTTGAGCGAGCCGGCCGTCGCCGGCCTCACCCGCGAGCAGCTCGGGGCGGAGGCCGCGGACGAGTTCTGCCGCGCCTGCCACACCGCGACCGGCGGCAACCCGCTCTTCGTCCGCGAGCTGCTGACCGCTCTCCGCGCGGCGCGGGTCGAGCCGTCCGCCGCCGCCGCGAGCGAGGTCCAGGCCGTGGGGCCGGCCGCGGTGAGCCGCTTCGTCCTGCACCGGCTCGCCACACTCGGCCCGCCCGCGAGCGAGCTGGCGCGGACGGTCGCGGTGCTGGGCGACGACTGCGAGCTGCGGCTCGCGGCCCGCGTGTCGGGCCTGAGCGCCGACGCCGCCCACACCGCGGCCGACGACCTCGTCCGCGCCGACATCCTCGCGCGCGGGGTGCACCTCGGCTTCGTCCACCCGATCGTCCGCGCGGCGCTCTACGAGGACCTCGGGCCCGGCGAGCGCGAGGCGCGGCACGCCGCCGCGGCCGCGGCGCTCGCGGCCGAGAGCGCGGGCGCCGAGCGCGTCGCGACCCACTTGCTGCTCACCGACCCGACGGGCGACGAGCGCCGCGTCACCGTCCTCAGGACGGCGGCCGCCGGCGCGGTGCGGCGCGGTGCCCCGCACGTCGCCGCGGCGCGGCTGCGGCGTGCGCTCGCCGAGCAGCCGGCGCTACAGCAGCGCGCGGAGATCCTGGTCGACCTCGGCGGGAGCGAGCTCGCCGCAGGGCGGTTCGAGGCCGCCGAGGAGCACCTCCGCGAGGCGCTCGCCTCCGGCGGCGGCGCGGCGACGCGCTCGGAGGCCGCGATGACGCTCGCGCGCTGCGCGATGATCTCGGGCGGGCTCGCCGCCGAGGCGGCGGTGGACGCGTTGAGCACCCTCGCCGACGAGCTCTGGCCGCTGGATCCCGAGCGCTCGCTCGCGCTCCGCTCGGAGCTCCTGATCCTCGCGATCATCGCTCCGTCCGTGCGCCGCGTGCTGCCCGAGCAGCGGCGGCGCTTCCGCGACCAGGCGCAGGGAAACGCCGGCTTCGAGGCCGTCGCCCGGCTGCACGACGCCTATGTGCGGAGCACCGAAGGGGAGTCCGCGGCGGTCGTGGCGGCGGAGGTGGAGCAGGCGCTCGCGGCCGGGCTCCCGGCCTCGGCCGCCAGGAACGCCGTCGTCATGGCGCTGATCCTCCTGCGGTTCGCGGAGCGCTACGAGCTGGCCCAGCGCATGCTCGAGGTCGGGCTGGAGGTCGCCCGCGCGGAGGGGCATGCGGCGCGGCAGGGCATCATCTACGCCCTGCGCGCGGCGATCGCGCTCGAGCAGGGCTCGCTCCGCGACGCGCAGGTCGACGCCGAGACCGGCATGCAGCTCGTCGACGAGCCGCACTTCAGCGTCCGCCAGCTCCTCGCCGTCCTGATCACCGTGCACGTCGAGCGGGGCGAGCTCGACGTGGCCGACGAGCTCGCGCGGCGCGGCGACGCGGGCGGGGTCGTCGAGGACCGCATCTTCCTCGACGAGTACCTCATCGCACGCGCGCGCCTGCGGATCGCGCGCGGCGACGCCCAGCAAGGGGTCGCCGACCTTCTGTGGTGCGGCGAGCGGTTGAAGGCACTGGGCGTCGCGTGGCAGCGGAGCCACTGGCGCGCCGTCGCCGCGCCGGCGCTCGCCTCGCTGGGCGAGAAGGACGCGGCGGAGCGGCTCGCCGACGAGCAGCTGGCCCTCGCCCGGCGGGTCGGCTCTCCCGTGGCGCTCGGGGTGTCGCTCCGCGCCCGCGCGCTCACCCGCGACGGCGACGCGCGGCTACGGGGACTCGAGGAGGCCGTCGCGGTGCTCGAGGCCGGCGCGGGGCGACTCGAGCTGGCGCGCGCGCTCGCGGACCTCGGCGCCGAGCTCGGGCGGGCGCGCCGCCGGCGCGAGGGCCGCGAGGCCTCGCGCCGGGCCATGGAGCTCGCCGCCGAGTGCGGCGCGACCGCGCTGGCGGAGCGCGCGCGGGCGGAGCTGCAGTCCGGCCCGGGACGTCCGGCGCGGGTCGAGCTCACCGGCCCGGGCGCGCTGACCGCGGCGGAGTGGCGCGTCTGCCGTCAGGTCGCCGACGGCCGCACGAACCGCGAGGTCGCGCAGGCGCTCTTCATCACCGAGAAGACGGTCGAGCGCCACCTCGGAAGCATCTACCAGAAGCTCGGGATCCGCTCCCGCCACCAACTGCGCGACGCGATCGGCGATCAGAAACAGTAGGGGAAACGGTAGGGGTCTCCCGCTTGCAGGCGGGCCGCCGCTCGAACACGCTGACCTCGGACCGAACGGATCGGTCCGCATCAACCCGTCTCCTCGGGAAGGAGCGCCCGTGAAGGTCCCGCTGTCAGGTCGTGGCGTCGTCAGGACGCTCGTACCGGCGACGCTCGTCTGCATCCTCGCGGTGGCGGTCGTCGCGCCATCGGTGGCGAGCAGCCGCGTCCCCACCAACCCGCGGATCAAGAACCTGGCCAAGCAGGCCTACATCTGGGGGCTCGCGCCGGAGTTCGTCTACCGCTTCGAGAAGTACAACGACCTCGTGACCGCGGAGGTCAACACGCTCGGCGGGGCGGACGGCGTGGCGGCGGCGTGGAACAACAACGCGACGAACGCCGGCGACGCGTCCGTGCTCTACCTGAACTCCATGATCGACCTGAGCGGGAAGCAGAGCCGCGGGGGCGTCAAGGAGCTCGTGATGACGGTCCCGCCGTCGCAGGACGACTACTACGTGGTGAACCTGCTCGACAGCTTCATCAACACCGTCGGCAGCATCGGTACCCGCACGACCTCGTCGCCCGAGGCGCAGACCTACCTCATCGCCGGCCCGCGGTCCAAGTACGCGAAGCTGCGCTTCGCGGAGATCGACGGCTTCCGGTACCGGGTCATGCCGACGGACACGAACCTCAACTGGATGCTGATCCGGATCCGCGCGAACTCGCTCGTGGCTCCGTCCGACCCCGCGTCGACGGCCACGATCCAGGCCAACGTCGTAGAGAAGTTCGCGCTGAACACGCTTGCGGAGTTCCAGGCGAACGAGAACCAGCCGACGTACTTCCAGCCCGGCCAGTTCAACCCGACGGACCAGCAGAAGGAGATCGCCGACAAGCTGTGGCGCAACACGCCCTCGAGGGCCACCCGCTTCTTCAACCAGGTGGGCCGGTCGCTCAAGCTCAGCCCGATGCCCACGGCG
Source organism: Solirubrobacteraceae bacterium (assembly GCA_040510855.1). Taxonomy (GTDB): domain Bacteria; phylum Actinomycetota; class Thermoleophilia; order Solirubrobacterales; family Solirubrobacteraceae; genus DASQMT01. The sequence continues at coordinate 21,687 of JBEVIG010000075.1, read as the reverse complement.
AACACCGGCCTCGCCGGCATCCCGATCGAGACGCTGCCGCCGTGGATGGCGGCGCAGGCCGATGCCGGGAACACCTTCCAGAATCCCTCGTTCGGGCAGAGGAAATGGCTGCGGCGCTTCAAGCCGATCGGCCTGACCGCTCGCGGCTACAAGGTCCCGAGCGACTGGGGCAGGCGCCAGCGCCGCGCCCTCCAGCGGGGCTTCGAGCGGGGCGCGCAGGAGATCACCGAGAAGCAGGATGCCAGCGCGAAGAAGAAGACGAACTTCTGGAACTACCTCAACCACGACGTCGGCACGTATCCCAACACGCGCCAGGGATACATCTACCGGGCGGTCATCGTGCAGGCGGGCGGCTCGGCCAACCTCGGGGCGGACGCGATCTACGCCCAGGCGAACAACCTCGACGGGGATTCCACGACCCAGCTCGTGGGCGACAACACCTACAAGCTGAGGTTCCGGCCGCCCGAGACCGCCCTCAGGGACGGCAGGTCGATCGGCGGCTTCCCACCGACCTCCAACGACCCCGCCGGGAACCCGTTCGGGTTCTGGTCGCTGCACCTCTACCAGACGGACTCCTTGGAAGCGCCCGCGCCGTTCCTGACCCAGGCGAGCGTCCTCAACACGGCGTACTCGACGGCGGACCTGGACGTCGTCGCGGTCGACGCGGGGACGGACACGCTCACGGTGCAGCAACGGCAACCGGTCGCCTGGGGGCCGCTGCTCGCGAGCACGCCGATCTTCTTCGGGCCCACCGCAGCGCAGTACGGCCTCCAGCCGGACACGCCGTACTACCTCAGAACCGACGGCACCACGACCGACAACGGGGCGACGTACTCGTTCCAGGTGTCGGCGATCTGGCAGCAGGATCTCTCCCAGAACGTCCCGGGAGCGAACGACACCAAAGGCGCAGTGCCGATCCAGGGCGTGAACGGCAACCCCGGCGACCCTGTCGACCTGGTGAACCCCGGGGGCGACGTCAGCCTGCAGTGGGGCCCGATCCAGCCGGTCTCGCAGCTCGGCTCCCAGCAGCTGACGTCGAACAGCCTCGTCCGCAACCCGGACCGGTCGGTGACGATCTGGATCGGCCCGAAGCTGCCCGAGGGCGCACCGGCGAGCAACTGGCTGCCGACGCCGTCCAAGGAGTACTACGAGAGCATCTACCCCACGTCGATGGCCCCCGACGGGTTCCTCACCGAGATCCGGCCGCTGTTCCGTATCTACATCCCCCAGCCCGGTGACCAGCCGCCCTCGATCCTGCCGCCGCCGGGCGGAGCGCTGGGCGCGACGTACGTGTTCCCGAAGCTCCGGCAGGTCCGCTGACCGAGGTCCGCGCCGGGAGCCCCGCGGTGCGGACCGCGTCGTCCGGCTAGCCCCGGAGGCCGAACGTCCAGGGCGGGACGGTACGGCCGTCGCGGGTCCGGCGAGGCGGCGACTGCGCCTCTTCCAGGGACAGCCACTCGGCCACCCAGAAGGGATCGTCACGCTGCTCGGCGCGGCCGGGCTGAGCTTCGGGGCTCGGGAGCTCGACCGCAGGCTCCGGCGGGAGCGACGCCTGCCGCGCACGCCGCGGCGCGCGGTCCGCGACCGGCGCCGGCTCCGCCATGGGAAGCATGCCGCGGGGCGCGACACCCGTGTCGATGTCGACGGCGCGGGAGCGGAACTCGCTGAGCAGCCGGTCGCGCTCCGGTGACGCGGGGAGCAGCTCGATCTCGGCGATGGAGTCTCGTAGCCGCTTCAAGCGTTCCGTCCTGGTCATTCGCGCCTCTCCCCTGCATCGACGATTCAGCGGGCGGCGACGTCGGCGTCGGCGCGAGCCATCCGGAGCGGCCTTCGACGGCGGACCGGCTCGCTCCACCGTAGCGCGCGGCTACGTCCGGGCGGCGCGGCGAAGGCGCCGCGCATCCGCGAGGCGGTCCGCTGCCGCCGTCGCCGTCCGCTCCAGCTCGCGCAGGCGGGTGAGGCTCGTCGCCGCGCTGCTGCCGCTCCTGACGCGCGCCTGATAGAGCTCGAAGCGATCGTGGTGATACCGCGCCTCCGCCACGAGCCGCTCGAGCTCGTCGTCGTGCGCAGGCTCGGGCGTTCGGCGCGGGCGGTCGGGCGGCGACACGGGAGGACGGATCTCGGCGTCGCGCGCGGCCCGGCTGCGCATGCGATCGCGCACGGCTCCGAACAGGCGGCTCCGGGTCATGCGGGCACCTGCGGGATACGGCGACCGCTCATCGGTCGACCTCCGTCCAGCTCTTCGGAGAGGCCGTCGAGCCGGGCAGAGAGGGAGACCCGGCGGGGCGGAGCCGCGGGAGCGCAGCTCTGTGGACCACTGTACCCGGGTCTTGCCGTCCGGGCGGGATGTTGGGTCCACCCCTCGTGCGACGCGGCCAAGAGGAGTAGAGTTCTCACGGAGCCGAACCCGCGGGTTTGACTTCAGTCCCGAGCTCGAAGCCCGCCGACGCGCCGCAGGCGCCGAGGAGTGGAACTCGAGGTTCCTGATCGACACCCGCGGGCCGGCCGCTTCCCGCAGGGCTCAGACGCGATAGAGGAACGTGTAGACCGCCTCCGGCCCGCTCTGCGTCCACTCGGCCAGGCAGTACCGGCACGTGGTCCCGTCGTCGGCGAGGACCTCGATCGTGCTGGGCGGGCGCCCCTGCGTGACCTCCGCATCGACGCTCCGCCCGGAGAGGGGGCCGTCGCTCAGGATGGCCGTGACCGTCGGGCCCGGGCTCATAGTCCCCGCCTGCGAGCGTCCTCGCGGAGGGCCTTCGCGATCTGCGCGGGCTCCGTCTTGCGCTCCAGCGCCTCGATGAGCGCATCGAAGCGCTCGGACTCCCGGTGGACCGCGTCCTGGAGGCCCTCGACGACGGTCTCGAGTTGCCGCACGCGCTCCTCGAGTCGCTGCTCCGGTGTCTGCGTTTCAAAAGACTCCATGGCGCTCGTTCCTCGTCCGATCAGCACGGCGTCCTTCCGCGACTCCCCGGGCCCGCTGCCCAGACGGTACCAGCGGTTGGCTCCGCGTCAGATGCCCGAGCGCACCCGCAAGATCTCCTGACGCCGACTTTTCCCTCGGCGCACGCAAAAGCTTGTTGCAATCCGGCGGAAGTCGCGGTAGCGTGCGCGCCCGGCGCGGTACGGGAGCCGCGCGCCGGAACCTCGAGGTGGGAGAGCTCGAATGCTGCAAGCCTGCACGCGTCAGACGCGCATCCGCGTCGGCCTGTTCGTCCTGCTGTGCGCCATGGCGGCGCTGCTCGGCCCGGCGGCGCTCTCCGCCGCGGCGCAGAACCCGCCGCCGCAGGAGCCGGGCGTGACGCAGCGGGCGTTCCAGCTGCCCCGCGCGCTGAGCGAGATCTGCACGATCAAGGCGGGCCAGACGCCGAACGTCGACGTGCTCAAGCCGACCGTCGACTGGTCCGGCGACGCCGCGTTCGGGGGCCTCACCGACAACTTCATCGTGCACGCGATCGCGAACCTGACGGTGCCGGCGGCGGGCACGTACACGTTCCGCCTCACGAGCGACGACGGCTCCGAGCTGTTCGTCGACGACGCGCTGATCATCGACCACGACGGCCTCCACGGCGAGACGGACAAGGACGGCGACGTCGAGCTGACCGCCGGCATGCATGCGCTGCGCGTGAACTACTTCGAGGCGGGCGGCGGCCAGGAGCTGACCCTGAGCTGGAAGAAGCCGGGCGACACGGCGTTCAGCGTCGTCCCGGCCTCCGCGCTCAGCACCGACGCGGGCGTCGTGCGCGTCACCGCGCCGGGCTCGAAGGAGTGCGAGGGCGACGTCGACACGCCCGGCGACGGGCTCCCGCTCGACGGCGTCAACCCCGCCTACGACCTCGTGAACCTCCGCCCGGCCGGCTTCGAGCCGAAGGTCACGGGCCTGGAGTGGCTGGGTGACGACCTGCTCGTCCTCACCTGGGGCGACGACGACGGCGACCCGAGCAGCGTCACCGCCGCCGGCGAGGTGTGGAAGCTGAGCGGCGTCAAGGACGCCGACGACCCGGCCGACGTCACGCCGACGAAGATCGCCGCGGAACTCCGCGAGCCCATGGGCATCAAGGTCGTCGACGGCGACATCTACGTCTCCGAGAAGCATCAGCTCAGCAAGCTGATCGACGCCGACGACGACGGCACGTACGAGGCGAAGGACCAGATCGCGACGTGGCCGTTCGACGGCAACTTCCACGAGTTCGCCTTCGGCCTCCTCTACAAGGACGGGTTCTTCCACCTGAACCTCTCCGTGTCGATCGACCTCGGCGGCGCCTCGACCGTGCCGCAGGGCTCCGACGACCGCGGCACCCACCTCAAGATCAGCAAGGACACGGGCGAGGTCGAGTACGTCGCGGGCGGCCTCCGCACGCCGCACGGCATCGGCTGGGGCCCGGAGGACTCGATCTTCGTCACGGACAACCAGGGCGGCTGGCTGCCGGCGAACAAGCTGATCCACCTGCAGCCGGGCAAGTTCTACAACCACTACACGACCGGCCCGACCGGCCAGCCCGGCCGCTGGGACGACGAGCGGCCGACGCCGCCCGCGCTCTGGCTGCCGCACAACGAGATCGCGAACTCCCCGAGCCAGCCCATGCTGATCCCGAGCGGCCCGTTCGCCGGCCAGATGTGGATCGCCGACGTCACCTACGGCGGCATCCAGCGCGCCTTCCTCGAGAAGGTCGAGGGCGAGTACCAGGGCGCGTACTTCCGGATGACCCAGGGCCTCGAGTCCGGGATCACCCACATGCTGCTCGAGGACGACGGCTCGATCATCGTCGGCGGCCTCGGGGCCGGCGGCAACTGGGGCCAGACCGGCAAGCTGGACTTCGGGCTCCAGAAGCTCGTCCCGAACGGCACGGAGACGTTCGACATCGAGAAGATGGAGCTCGCCGACGGCGGCTTCGACCTGACGTACACCAAGCCCCTGTCCGACGAGACGCTGACCGACCTGGCGAGCAAGTACGCCGTCCGCCAGTGGGGCTACGTGCCGACGTCGAGCTACGGCGGCCCGAAGGTCGGCGAGGAGGGGCTGACGGTCACCGCGGCGACGGTGTCGGAGGACCGCAGGACGGTGTCGCTGAAGCTCGACGGCCTCAAGCCGAACCGCGTCGTGTACGTGCGCTCGCCGCGCCCCTTCGAGGCCGAGGGCGGCGAGGCGCTGCTCAGCACGGAGGCCTGGTACACGCTCAACAAGCTCCCGGGCTACGTCGCGCCGGTCGGCGACGGGCTCTACGAGCTCGAGGACGGCCTGCTCACGGGCGGCGCGAAGTTCGACACGGAGCACGCCGGCTACACCGGCACCGGCTTCGTGTCCGGCTTCGGCACCGTCGGGGCGTCGACCAAGATCGACGTGAACGCGGCGAAGGCCGGGGACTACCGGATGGCGCTGCGCTACACGAACGGCCCGAACCCCTTCGACGGCCCGAAGACGGTGAGCCTGATCGTCAACGGCGAGCGCCGCCAGATCACGCTGCCGCCCGGCGGCACGTGGACGAACTACCGCCTGTACGCCGACACGGTGACGCTCGATGCCGGCGCCAACACGATCGAGATCGCGCACACCGAGGGCGACGACGGCCACGTCAACCTCGACTCGCTGCGGCTCGCGCCCGCGGGCGTCACCCGCTACGAGGCCGAGGCGGCCACGCTCGCCGGCGGCGCGACCGCCGAGACCGAGCACGCCGGCTACAGCGGCGACGGCTATGTCGGCGGCTACCAGAACCAGGGCGCGAGCACGACCTTCGAGGTCAACGCGCTCGCCGACGCCGCGGCCGACGTCGAGCTCGGCTACGCCAACGGCGGCGGCGAGGCGCGCGAGGTGAGCCTCTACGTCAACGACCGCTTCGTGAGGAAGCTCGCGCTGCCGTCGACGGGCGCGTGGACGACCTACGGGAAGCTCACCGCCCGGCTCGCGCTGCGCGCCGGGAGCAACGACGTCGCGCTCCGCTACGACGAGGGCGACGACGGCAACGTGAACCTCGACTACCTCGACGTCACGCAGAACGAGCCGGTCCAGTGCCCGCCGGCCTTCGAGCCCGACGACGAGTTCGACGGCGATGCGCTCGACCGCTGCCGGTGGTCCACGATCCTCGACGAGGACCCGGCGGGCTACGCGCTGAGCGGCGGCAAGCTGGAGGTCGACGCGCAGGAGGGCGACATCGTCGGCACCTCGATCACCGCCCGCAACGTCCTGCTCCAGCGGGCGCCCGCCGGCGGGAGCTGGGCGGCGCGGACGAAGGTGGCGATCGACGGCACGGACGACTACGTCCAGGCGGGTCTCGTCGCCCACGCGAGCGCCTCCGAATGGGGCAAGCTCGTGGTGATGCGGCGGCCGACCGGCGAGTGGGTGCTCGAGCTGGCGCGCGCATCGGGCTACCAGAACAGCTCGACGCTGCCCGCCGGCGCGCAGAACGGCATCACGCTCGAGCTGTTCGCGTCGGAGAGCCGGCTCCGCGGCCGCTACTCGCTCGACGACGGCGCGACCTGGACGGAGGTCGGCACGGGCTTCGCGCTGAGCGGGCTCTCGGCCCCGGGCATCGGCGTGGCGGCGTACAACGGCACCGGCGCGGAGGTCGGCTCGTTCGACTACTTCCACGTCGGTGAGCCGCCGCTCGATCCGGAGACGTGCACGCCGGCGACGCCCGAGCCGGGCTACACGATGCTGTTCGACGGCACGCGGGCGAGCACCGAGGACTGGCAGATGGCCGGGCCGGGCTCGATCTCGCGCGCGAGCGACTGCACGCTCTTCACGGAGGGCGGGCTCGGGCTGCTCTGGCACACCACGCCGATCGACCACCCGTACTCGCTGAAGCTCGACTGGAAGCTCGGCGGCGACGACAACTCCGGCGTCTTCGTCGGCTTCCCCGCTCCGGGCACGGACCCGTGGGTCGCGGTCGACCACGGCTACGAGATCCAGATCGACGCCACGGACGACCCGGACAGCACGACGGGCGCGGTCTACAACTTCCAGGCGGCCGACACGGCGGCACGCGACGCCGTGCTCAACCCGCCGGGGGAGTGGAACGCGTACGAGCTCGTGGTGGAGGGGAAGCGGGTCCGCGTCTACCTGAACGGAACGCTGATCAACGACTTCACCAGCACGGATCCGGAGCGGATGGCGACGCCGTCGTTCATCGGCCTGCAGAACCACGGCAACGGCGACGACGTCTGGTTCCGCAACGTGCAGATCAAGGACCTCTCGGCCCCCGCGCTGCGCGACTCGACGACGACGGCGGTGGCCGATCCGCCGCAGCTGAAGGCCGGCCGCGGGAGCAAGGTGACCGTGACGGTCGCCGCGGACGGGGCGGTGCCGACGGGCGAGGTGCGCCTGAAGTCCGGCGACACGGTGCTGCGCACCGGGACGCTCGCCGGCGGCGCGGTCAAGCTCGATACCGGGGTGTTCGCCACGCCGGGGACGAAGACCCTGACCGCCGAGTACCTCGGCGACGCGACGACGCGGCCCAGCTCCGCGACGGTGCAGATCCGGGTCGACCCGCGGCCGAAGCCCGGCGGCGGGAACCCCGGCGGCGGCAACCCCGGCGGCGGGAGCCAGGGGACCGGGAACCCGCCCGCCGGCGGCACGGCCGCCGCGCTCGCGATCGGCGGCAAGGCCGACGCGGACCGGCGGCGCCGCAGGGCCGCCGTCCGCGTGCGGTGCGAGGGCGACGCGGGCACCTGCGCGGGCGCGATCCGGCTGCGGGCCGGCGGGAAGACGCTCGGCACGGGCCGCTTCGAGATCGCGGCCGGCGCGAAGCGCACGATCCGCGTGAAGCTCAACCGCCGGGCGCGGGCGCTGCTCAAGGCGAGCAGGCGCGCCAGGGTCACGCTGACGATCGCCTACGCCGACGGCCGCACCGAGCGCGTCCGCGTGCGCCTGACACGCTGAGCCAGATCGCGCCGGCGCCCTGCGACGGGGCGCCGGCGACGGCCGGCGGAGCTAGGGTTCGCCCGATGCTCGCCCCCACGTCGCGCGGGCGCCCGCGGCTGGCCCACATCGAAGGGCTCCGTGCGGTCGCCGTGCTCGCCGTCGTCGGCACGCACCTCGCGCTGCTGAGCGGCTTCACGGCGGAGAACGCGCTCGGGCCGCTGACCGCGCGGCTCAACGTCGGCGTCGCGCTCTTCTTCGTGCTGTCGGCGTACCTGCTCTACAGGCCGTGGGTCGACGCGCGGCTCAACGGCGGGCGCGAGGTCGACGCCGGGCGCTATGCGACGCGCCGGCTCGTGCGGATCTTCCCCGCCTACCTGCTGGCGCTGATCGTGCTCGGCCTGCTGATCCCCGACCAGGCCCCCGGCGTGTTCGGCAGCGACTGGTGGGCGTACTTCGGCCTGCTGCAGGTCTACTCGCAGGACACGGTCGTCGGCGGCCTCGGCGTGACCTGGTCGCTCAGCACCGAGCTCGCGTTCTACCTGGCGCTGCCGCTGATCGGCTGGGCGGCGGCGCAGCTGCTCGGCGGGCGGCCGCGGGCGCTCCAGGTGCGGATCGAGCTCGCCGCCCTCGCGGCGTCGGTCGCCGTCGCCTTCCTCCTCCGCCACGTCGTCGCCGAGCAGGGCTGGGTGACGACGTACGCGAACACGATCGGCGGCAAGTGGCCGTGGTTCGCCGTCGGGCTCGGCCTCGCGGTGGCGAGCGCCGCCTGGGGGACGCGGCCGTTCGAGGAGCGGCCGCGGGTCGTGCGCTTCGGGCCCGGTGGCGCCTGGGCCTGCTGGGCGGCGGCCGCCGCGCTGCTGCTGTTCGCCGCCTACGGCGGGGTGCTCCCGCGCAACGCCTTCGCGCTCACCCCGGCGCAGTCGCAGCTCGAGCTGCTCCTCTTCGCCCTCGTCGGGCTGTGCCTGGTCGCGCCCGTCGTGCTGGGCGACGCCTCCGCCCCGCGCACCCCCGCGGCCCTGCTCGCCCTCGCGCCGGTCGTGTGGCTCGGGACGATCTCCTACGGGATCTTCCTCTGGCACTACCCGCTCGCCTGGTGGGCCTCGGGCGAGATCCCCGGCGACGCCTGGCTGTTCGCCGTGGTGGCGTGCGCGCTGACGCTCGCCTGCGCGGCGTTCAGCTGGTACGTGATCGAGCAGCCGCTGTTGCGGCGGACGATCGGACGCGGGCGGTCGCGTGCGGCGCCGGCGGCCGCCGAGGCGCGCGAGCCGGCCCCCTGAGCTACTCGTCCTCGCGCGCGAGGATCCGCATGATCGCGACCTCCTCGCCCGAGCGCGTGTCGGGATACACGACGTAGGCGCCCGGGCCGCCGCCGAACCAGGAGGCCTCGGCCTCGCCCACGAAGATCGCCGCGCGCTGCGACCCATCGCCCTGCTCGACCCAGACCGGCTGCCCCTCGCTGAAGGTGCTCATGTCGGCATCGTGACGGATGCGCGCCGGGGCTGTGGGACGATCGCGCCGTGGCCGCTCAGGGCGATCCCGCGTCCGCGCCCGCGCGGCCGATGGGCGAGTCGCGCCGGCCGCCTCTTCGGCCTCATCGTCGCGCGCGCGGTGAACGCCTTCACGTAACCTCACATCACCACCGTCAAGGAGGAGCCATGGAGCATCGCGACGAGACCGCACCCGAGGGTGGCGACTTCGCCAAGGGCGAGGAGACCCTGCCCCACGATCCGCACAAGGGGTCGTTCGCCGAGGGCGAGGAGACGCAGCCGCACGACGAGCACGAGGGCTCGTTCGCCGAGGGCGAGGAGACGCTCCCGCGCGACGAGCACAAGGGCTCGTTCGGGGACGCGAACGAGGACTGAGTCGCGGGGTCAGCCCCGCGGGACGAGCCGGAGGGTCGACGCGCGCGCCGCGTCGTCGACGACCGTGTCGACGATGCGCGAGTGGCCGTACTTCGCGTGGTACGCCGCGTCGACCCCGCCGTTCACGTCGTCGCCGGCGGGCTCGAACGTCACGTCCTTCTCCACGCCGCCCGCGCGGATCCGGCCCTCACCCGCGGCGCGGGCGGCCCGGTGCCAGCCGGTCCCGGGCCCGTAGGCGGCACGCACGAAGAGGTCGTCGCCCGTGCGCACGACCCAGATCGGCACGGCCTTGCGCAGCGACCCGTCGCGCCGCCGCGCCGCCACCTCCAGCTCCTGCGCGCCGGCGATCACCGCCAGCTCCTCGCTCGTCCACGCGCTCATGCCCTCCATGATGCACGGTCGGGATCACGCGGCGCCGAGCGCGAACCCGTCCGCCTCGAGCACTGCGCGGACCTGCGGCTTGACGTGGTCGAGCCGCAGCTCCACGTCGTCGCGGGCCAGCAGCTCGCGCAGCTCGGCGAGCTTCGCCGCGCCCTGCGAGTCGATGAAGTTCACGCCGTCGAGGTTGAGCACGACGGCGTCCACCCCGTCCCGCCGCGCGAGCTCGCGGATCCGCTCGTCGAGCGCCTCGGCGGTCGCGAAGAACAGCCCGCCGTCGACCCGCACGACCGCCACGCCCTCCTCGTTCGACATCAGCGGCATCGGCGGGCTCGTCGAGACGCGGATGAGCCAGGCGAGCGAGAGCACGACGCCGACCACCACGCCCGCGAGCACGCCCACCGACAGCACGCCGACGATCGCCGCCACCGCGATCCAGAAGTCGAACCGCGCCACCCGCCGCAGCCGCTTCAGCTCCGGCACGTCGATCATGCCGAACACCACCGCGTCGATGATCACCGCGCCGAGCACCGCCTTGGGGAGGTCGGAGAACAGCGGCGCGAGCACGAGCAGCGTCGCGACGACCAGGCCGCCCGCGACGAGCGACGCCATCGGCGAGCGTGCGCCCGAGGACTCGTTCAGCGAGCTCGCCGAGAGGCTCGTCGAGACCGGCATGCCCTGGAACACGCCCGCGCCGACGTTCGCCATGCCCTGCGCGACCGACTCCTGGTCGACGTCGATCCGGTAGCGGTGGCGCGTCGCGAACGCCCGCGCGTCGCCCGCGGTCTGCGAGAAGCCGATGAGCAGCAGCGCGAGCGACGCGATGAGGATCGGCCCGAGGTGGTCGCGGATCAGCTCCGCGTCCGGCAGCTCCGGCGTCGGGAGCCCGCTCGGCACGTCGCCGACCAGCGCGACGCCGTGCGCGCCGAGGTCGAGCAGCGACGACGCGACCAGGCCGCCGACGACGAGCACGAGCGCACCCGGGACGGCCGGCGCGAGGAAGCGCAGCGCGAGGATGACCGCCAGCGCGCCGGCGCCGACGAGCAGCGTCGTGCCGCTCGTGTCGCCGAGCGAGCCGATCCAGCTCGCAAGCTCGCTCCACGCGCTGTCGCCATCGGCGTCGGTGCCGGTGAGCTTGGGCAGCTCGCCCACCACGACGTCGACCGCGGCGCCCGCCAGGAACCCGGTGACGACCGCCTTGGAGAGGAAGCGCGCGATCCAGCCGAGCCGGAAGATCGCGAGCAGCAGGAAGAGCACGCCGGTCGCGATCGCGATGGCGGCGACGAGCTGCGCCGCGTCCTCTCCCGCGACCCCGGTGACGATCACGGCGCCGCCCGCGACCGCGGCGAGCGACGAGCTCGGGCCCGTCGAGATGTGCCGCGACGTGCAGAAGAGCGCGTAGATGATCGCGCCGGCGGCCGCGGCGTAGAGGCCGTTCTGCAGCGGGATCCCGGCGATGCCGGCGTAACCGAGGTTCTTCGGCACGATCAGCGCCGTCACCGCGATGCCGGCGATGACGTCGCCGCGCAGCCAGCGCCGGTCGTAGCGCGGCAGCCAGGCGACCGCGGGGACAAGGCGGCGCAGCGTCCGCACCGCCGTCAGACCCCCGGCTCGGCGGCGACCGTGCCGTCGCGCACCGCGGCGGCCAGCGCGGCGTGGTCGCGCTCGTTCTGGTCGGCGTAGCGCTCGGCGAACTCCGCGAGCGCGCGGTCGAAGACGCGCCCGGAGCCGAGGTAGGCGGCGATCGCCACGCGGTCGCCCGAGCGCGCATGCGCGCGGGCGAGCGTCCAGGCGCACAGGCGGACGTAGAACGTCAGCCGCGCGGGCGACATCGTCTCGACCTCGGCGCCGAGCTTCCAGTCCCAGAGCTGGCGGACGTAGAAGTCGCGCGGCTCGCCCTCGCGGCCCGCCGTGAGCCAGCCGAGGAAGATGTCGCCGTCGACCTGCATGAGCCGCTGCCCCTCGACGACCCGGCGCCCGTCGTGGCCCGCGCGCGCCTTGACGTACGGCGCGAGCGACGACGTGCCCGCCTCCTTGACCTGGAGGAAGAGCGGGTCGCGCGGGTCGCGCCCCGTCAGGAGCACGATCCAGCAGCGCGTCCCGACGCTGCCGACGCCGCCGACCCGCCGGGCCATGTGCCGGTAGCGGTAGCCCTCGAGCAGCCGCCGCCGCTCCGGGGGCAGGCTGCGGCGATAGCGGCGCAGCAGCTCGCGCATCCACGCCTCCACCGACTCGGTGGTCTCCGCGGGCTCGAGGTCCTCGATCGGCACGATCAGCGGCGGCCGGGCGACGATCCGCGGCGCGCCGTCGACCAGGTGCGTGAGCTTGGAGAGCGCGCGCAGGTGGTCCTTGCCGTACGCCTTGGCGAGCCGGCGCTCGAACGCGTCGCGCTCCTTCCGGCTGACGTGCTCGCCCGCGTGCGCGCGGACCGCGTCGACGTCGAGCCGCGCGTACCAGAGCTCGAGGTTGCGCATCCCCGCGAACCCGCGCATCGCGTCGCGGTACGAGCGGACGGCGGCCTCGACGGTGGACCGCCGCGCGCCGGGCGCGAGGCCGAGCTCCCGCCCGGCGATCGCGATGCTCGCCGCCAGCCGCTTCACGTCCCACTCCCACGGCCCGCGCGCGGTCTCGTCGAAGTCGTTGATGTCGAAGACGATCTCGCGGTCCGGGGCCGCGAAGCCGCCGAAGTTCGAGAGGTGCGCGTCCCCGCAGAGCTGCGCGTCGAGGCCGGACCGCGGCGTGCCGGCGAGGTCGGCCGCCATCAGCGCGGCGGCGCCGCGGAAGAACGCGAACGGCGACGCGAGCATGCGGCCGTGGCGCAGCGGCAGGAGCTCCTGGATGCGGTCCGCCCCCTCCTCGAGCAGCTGCTCGACCGCAGGGCGGCGGTCCGCGGCCGGCTCCCAGGCGGCGTGGTCGCGGCGGCGCGCGGCGGCGCGCGCCTCCCGGCCGAGCGCGGCGCGCTCGTCCACGGACGGATGCGGGATCGGGCGCGGCATCGCGGCGAATGCCACCGGGGCGGCGCCGGGCGGGCAAGGGTGCGGGCCGGTGGAGCGGGGTCGTGCGCCGCGCACCGCCGCCGTGGCAGGATCCGGGGCGTGAGCACGGACGCGCCCCGGATCCGCGTGATGGACCGCGCGGAGGTCGATCTCGCGATCGAGTGGGCGGCCCGCGAGGGCTGGAACCCCGGGCTCGAGGATGCCGCGGCCTTCCACGCCGCCGACCCGGAGGGCTTCCTGATCTCCGAGGACGCGGACGGGACGCCGGTCGCCTCGATGTCCGCAGTCCGACACGGTGACGGACTCGGCTTCGTCGGCTTCTACATCGTCGCGCCGGAGCGGCGCGGGCAGGGCCACGGGATCGCGATCTGGCGCGCCGGGCTCGCGCGGCTCGCCGGCCGCGTGGTCGGGCTCGACGGCGTCGTCGCCCAGCAGCACGCGTACCGGCGCTCGGGCTTCGCGCTCGCGTGGCGCAACCTCCGCCACGGCGCCGCCGACCCGCGCCCGGTCGCGGCCCCGCCCGGCGCGCCCGAGGTGGTCGCGGCGGCGGAGGTCGGCTTCGACGCGCTCGCGGCCCTCGACGCGGCGCACGCCGGCGCGCCCCGTCCCGCCTTCCTCCGCGCGTGGCTCACGCTCCCCGGCCACGTCGCGCTGGCCGCGGTGCGCGACGGCGGGCTCGCGGGGCTCGGCGTCGCGCGGCCCTGCCGCGACGGCGCGAAGATCGGGCCGCTGTTCGCCGCGGACGGTGCGACCGCCCGCGCCCTCTTCGCCGCGCTCGCGGACCGCGCGCCCGCCCGCCCGCTCTTCCTCGACGTCCCCGGCCCGAACGCGGACGCGGCCGCGCTCGCGCGCGAGGCCGGCCTCGAGCCCGTGTTCGAGACGGCCCGCATGTACACCGGCGCGCCGCCCGCGATCCCCGTCGACCGCGTCTACGGCGTGACGAGCTTCGAGCTGGGATGAGCCCGCCCGCCCTCTGGCTGCCGTCGGAGCACACCATCGTGCTCGCCGGCGCGGTGATCGCCCTCGTGCTCGTGGCGAGCGCGCTCGTGGTCAAGCGCGACGTGTGGATCGACGGGCTGCGCGAGCACGGGACGCTCGTGCGCCGGATGGCGATCGCGGGCCTCGTCGTCGTGGTCGCCTTCCTCGCCGCCGCCCACCTCGACGACCTCGAGGAGCTCGTGCGGCGGGTGGAGTCCGGCGACCCCGGGTGGCTGGCGCTCGCGGTCGGGCTCGAGGTGGCCTCCTTCGGCGGCTACGTCGTGCTCACCAGGCTCGTCTTCCGCCCGCGGGCGCCGCGGCTGGGGTGGATCGCGTCGCTCGAGCTGACGCTCGCGGGCGTCGTCGCGACGCGGCTGTTCTCGGCCGGTGGGGCGGGCGGGATCGCCTTCACGGGCTGGGTCCTGCACCGCGCCGGGATGGACGCGCGCACGGCCGCCCGGCGGCTCTCGGCGTTCATGCTCCTGCTCTACTCGGTCTACGTCGCGGCGCTGCTGCTCGGCGGGCTGCTCGTGCTGCTCGGCGCGCTGGGCGACGTGCCGACGGTGCTGGGGGCGATCGCGTTCGCGGTCGCCCTCGCGGCGATCGCCGCCGCGGTGCTGATGGTCCGCATCCCGGGCGACATCGAGCGGCGCGCGGACGCGTTCGCGGCACGCCACGCCGGCCGGCTCGGGCGACTCGCCAAGCGGCTCTCGACCGTCCCGCAGGTGGCGGGGAACGCGACGCGGCTGGCGCTCGCGATCGTGCGCGAGCGGCCGGGGACGATGCTGTGGCCCGTCGTGTGGTGGGCCTTCGACGTGGCCACGCTCTGGGCGTGCTTCGAGGCGTTCGGCGACGCCCCGGCGGCCGGCACGCTGATCCTCTGCTACTTCCTCGGCGCGATGGGCAACCTGCTGCCCATCCCCGGCGGGGTGGGCGGCACCGAGGGCGGGATGGTCGGCGCGTTCGCCGCCTCGGGCGTGGACGCCGGCCTGGCCCTCGTCGCCGTGGTCGCGTACCAGCTCATCTCCACGTACCTTCCGGCCCTCCCGGGGCTGTTGAGCTACATCGACCTGCGCAGGCGCATGAAGACGTGGGAGGCTGCGCAGGAGCCGCCGGCCGTGGCGGCGGGATCCTGAGATGACCGACACCACCTCGTTCCTGCTCGTCCTCCTGGCGGCGGCCGTCGCGCCGTTCGTCGCCGCGGGGGCGAATCGGCTGCACTCGCAGCTGATCGTCCCGATCGTCGTCGTCGAGCTGATGCTCGGCGCGATCATCGGCCCGGACATCCTCGGGGCCGCGGAGATGAACGAGGTGCTGTCCTTCCTGGGCGAGCTCGGCCTCGGCTTTCTCTTCTTCTTCGCGGGCTACGAGATCGACATCAGCCGGATCCGCGGGGTCCCGCTGCGGCTCGCCGCGATCGGGTGGGTGATCAGCTGCGCCATGGCCTACGCGATCGCCGGTGCGCTGATGGCCGCCGGCATCGTGCTCTCGGGGCTGCTCGTCGGCTCCGCGATGTCGACGACCGCGCTCGGGACGATCCTCCCCGTCCTGCGTGACGCGGGGCAGATCGACACGCGGCTGGGCCGCTTCGTGCTCGGCACGGGCGCGGTCGGCGAGTTCGGCCCGGTCCTCATCGTGACCGTCCTGCTCGGCTCGCAGTCCGACCCGTCGACGCAGGTCCTGCTGCTCGGGATCTTCGTCGTGCTCGCCGTCCTGGCCGCGCTCGTGTCGATGCGCGCGGTCGGCCGCGGCTGGGAGTTCATCGAGAGCAACATGGAGACGAGCGGCCAGGTCCCCGTCCGGCTCACCGTGCTGCTGCTCTTCGGGCTGGTCGTCATCGCCGCCGACCTCGGGCTCGACGTGATCCTCGGCGCGTTCGCGGCCGGCGGCATCCTGCGGCTGCTGCTGCAGGGCCGCGAGGCGGAGCAGTTCGAGTCCAAGCTCGACGCGGTCGGCTTCGGGCTGCTGATCCCCATCTTCTTCGTGACCAGCGGGATCAAGCTCGACCTCGAGGCGCTCGTGTCGAGCGCCCGGGCGTTGATCGAGCTGCCCGTCTTCCTGGCGCTGTTCCTGCTCGTCCGCGGGCTGCCGGCGATGCTGCTCTACCGCAGCGTGCTCCCGATCGCGGAGCGCAAGGCGCTCGCGCTGCTCTCCGCGACGCAGCTGCCGCTCGTGGTCGCCATCACGACGATCGGCGTCGACTCCGGGCACATGCGGCCCTCCACGGCGGCCGCGCTGGTCGGCGCGGGCGCGCTGTCCGTGCTGATCTACCCGTCGCTCGCGCTCACGTTCGTCCGAGACCGAGGCCCATCCGATCCGGAACCCGCGCGAGGTCAAGCTCCCGCGACCCAGCCGGGTACGCCGTGAGCACGGCGGCGTCGAGCCGCGCCAGGTGCTCGCGGAGGCCGGCGTGGCGCTGGGGCGGCGTCGCGGCGAGGAGGTCCTCCAGCACCGCCCGCATCCGCCGCGCGACCTGGAGCGAGCCCGCCCCGTAGCCGCGGATCTCGTCGAACGCGAGGTCGAGCACGTCGTCCCACGTCGGCGAGTGCCACACGACCCGGACCACCCCGGCGGCGTCGCGCGTGAGCGAGGCCTGGAGGTCGCGCCCGGCGAGCTCGCCCACGAGCACCTCGAGCACGTCGAGCGCCTGCGTGCCCGTCGTCGGGTCGTTGACGGCGGGCGACAGCGCGCGGATCGCGGTGTCGACCACGATCCGCATCGCGAAGGCCGGGTCCTGCTCGATCGTGCGCTCGGCGGCGATGTGGACGTGGCGGGCGAGCGCCTGCGGCTCGGGCACCGGGCCGCCGTGGACGCGCAGCAGCTCCCTGTGGGGGCGCGCGTACTCGCCCATCGCGAGGGCGACCTCGATCACCGCCCCGTGCCGCTCCGCGACCGCGAGCAGCGCGTCGCGGTCGAACGAGGTGACCACGCCCGGGCGGCCGTGGAAGGCCACGGACCGGGGCTCGGCGCTCGCCCACTCGGCGCGGTCGGGCGCCGGCGCGTCGCCGAGCTGCGCCGGGTAGGTCTGGCGCGAGGCGCGGATCCCCTCGCGCATGACCGCGGCGTAGAGCGCCCGCGGCCGCAGCCGGTCCGTGACGCGCTGCAGGAGCGCGAGGAACAGCAGGCAGGAGCCGACCAGCAGCAGGAGCGCGACGCCCACCGTCACGTCGGGCGAGACGTTCGAGCCCGGCTCGTCGATCCGGCGCAGCGCGACGAGCGCGAACACGAACGCGGCGAGGAAGATGCCGATCGCGTGCTTGATCAGCTTGTCGCGGCGGAACCACAGCACGAGCCGCGGGGAGTACGAGCCGGCCGCGAACTGCACGACGACGAGCACGCCCGAGAGGACGAACCCCGTGAAGGCGATCATGCCCGTCGCGGTCGCGGTGAGCAGGTCGCGTGCGGTGTCGACGTTCGCCGTCCCGCCGTCGCGGAGGCCGTCGACGTGCGGCGTGACGATGCCGAGGAGGATCGCCCCCGCGACGTAGAGCGACGGAACGGCGATCAGGCTCTGGCGGAGGCGCAGGCGGTCGATGTGCGGGGCCATCCCCGGGGATCAAACCCGGTCGGGGCGGTCCCTGTCACCTCTCCCGCAGCGCCTGGCGGACGATCCGCGCGTAGACCTTCTGGCCCTCGGGCCGCGGATGGGTCGCGTCGTCGTAGAGCAGGTCGCGCTTGTCGCTCGCGTCGTACCAGTCCGCGAGCCGCGCCTCCGGCCAGCGCGCGACGGCCTGCTCGAGGTCCTCGTTGACGGAGTCGCCCCAGCTGCGGGGGACGCGGACGTTGACGAGGACGACGCGGTCGACGCCCTTGAGGACGCGCTTGAGCTCAGCCATCTCGCTCTTCGTCACCGGTCCGTTCTCCCCGATCTGCACGACCACGCGGTTCGGGAGCTGGCCCGCGTCGCGATAGGCCTGGAGGCGGCCGATGATGTCGGTGGCCTGGCGCCCGATCTCGGCGTCGACGACGGCCTGCTTGCCGAGCTCCGGCGCGGCGCCGAGCATCACGGAGGCGCCGACCGCCAGCGTCGGGCCCTTCGGCGGCGGAGCGGCGGTCGTCGGCTGCTCCGCGCCCGCGGCGGGCGCCTGCTCGCCCGCCGACGGGAGCGCGGCGGCGGCGGTCGAGCGCTCGGGGAGCGGGGGCGAGGTTCCGGGGCCGACGTTCGCGGCCGCCACCGCGACCACGGCCGCCACCCCGCCTGCGGTGAGCGCGCTGACGATCGCGAGCCGCTGACGCGGCGCGCGCGCGTCGAGCACCGCGCGGATCTGCCGCTGCGCCACGCCCGTGCGGAACGGCTGCTCGAGCCAGCGGTAGGAGACGGCGGCGAGCGCGACCGTCAGCCCGATCTGGAAGGCGAGCAGCAGGGGCAGCGGCCACTGGACGTCGATCCCCGGCCGTGTCAGCGCCATGACCGGCCAGTGCCAGAGGTAGATGCCATAGCTGCGGGCGCCGATCCAGCGCAGCGGCGCGATCCCGAGCAGGTGCGCGGCGCGGCCCGCCGGGTGGACGACGGCGGCGATCAGCACCACCGCGGTGAGCGAGAAGAGCGCGATGCCGCCGCGATAGACGAGCGCGTCGTAGTCGTGCCAGGTGACCATCGCGAGGAGCACGGCGGCGAGGGCGACGCCGGCCGTGACGTCGAGCACCGCCAGCGCCGAGGGCCGGCGCGGCGAGGCGAAGTGGCCCAGGGGCCACAGGAAGGCGAGCGTGGCGCCGAGCAGGAGGCCGACGGCGTGGGTGTCGGTCCCGTAGTAGACGCGCGACGGGTCGCTCCCGCTCGTGAAGAGCAGCGCCATCAGCGCGGCGGACAGCAGCGCGGCGCCGAACGCGGCGAGCGCGGTCTGCCGCCGGCCGAAGCGCGCGATGCCGAAGCCCAGGGCCAGCGGCCAGAGGACGTAGAACTGCTCCTCGATCGACAGGGACCACATGTGGCGCAGCAGCGAGGGCCGCTCGAAGGCGGCGAAGTAGGACTGCCCGACGAACAACTGGTGCCAGTTGTCGACGTAGAAGAACGACGCGACCGCGTCGCCGCGCGTCTGCGCCAGGTCGCCGGGGACCAGGATCGCCGCGGCGGCCGTGGCGACGGCGATCACGACGAAGGCGGCGGGCAGGAGGCGGCGCGCGCGGCGCAGCCAGAACGCCTTGAGGTCGATCCGGCCCTTGCCGCGCAGCTCCGCCAGCAGCAGCGACGTGATCAGGTACCCGCTCAGGCAGAAGAAGAGGTCGACGCCGAGGAACCCGCCCGGCATCCACGCGACACCACCGTGGTAGAGCAGCACCGCGATGACCGCGATCGCGCGCAGGCCGTCGAGCGCAGGGGCGAACGGCAACGCACGCTCGGTGCGCACGGGGGCTCCGGCGCTGGTGGCGGTGTCGGCCATTCCGTCCTTGCTTCGGGGTGCGGCGAGAGCCAGCGGCTCCGAACCCGTTTCGGCGTCCGTGCGGTCGTCCCTGGCCGCTTTCGTACGGTAGCGGTTGGAACCTGACCGGCCGGCCGTTCAGGCGCCGGCCTCGACCAGGCGCGCGAGCCGGGCCAGCGCCTCGCGCCAGCCGAGCTCGTTCAGCGCCGGGTCGACGGCGTCCGGCACGCCCTCGTGCACGGCCTCCAGCTCCGTGCCGCCCGGGACGTCGCGGAGCCGGATGGTGCTGACCATCTCGCCGCCGAGGGCGGCGTCCGGGCTCTCGAACTCGTCCGCCTCGACGACGAGCTCGCCGGGCACCAGCTTCACGAAGCGGCCGCGGTAGGTGTCCGTCCGCCCGGTCGTCTTGCCGGCGCGGTCCTCGTCCTCGTACGTCAGCGAGACGCGCAGCGCGCCGCCCTCGCGCGGGTCGAACTCGTGCACGACGCAGGTCATGCCCTCCGGGACCTTCCAGCGGCCGACGGCCTCGGGATCGAGGAGCGCGGCGTAGACCCGGTCGCGGGGCGCCGCGATGACGGTGGTGACGCGCGTCGTGCTCACGCCGCCATCGCTCCGTCCGGCGCCGCGAGCGTGACGCGGTGCAGCTCGCGGGCGCCGAGCGCGGCCTCGAGGTCGGTGACCGCCGCCTCGAGCTCGTCGCGCGCGAGCCCGCCCAGGCGGTCGAAGACGAAGAAGGCGCGGGTGGTCGCCTCCGTGAGGCGGGTGCGCGTGCCCTGGCGCCAGTTCCAGCGCCGGCAGGTGACGCCGAGGTCGTCGCGCCAGACGACCTCGCCGGGCTTCGGCGGCTCATCGCCGCCCGGCGCGTCGAAGCGCTCGTCGCCGGCGGCGAGCGTGAGCCGGAGCGGGCCGCTGAGCCGGTCGAGGTCCTCACCGCCGACGGGGATCAGCCGGCGGACGGAGATCGCGTTGTAGAGGTCGACCAGGCGGTTGACGCGGGGGAGCTCGCCGCCCTTGAGCACGCGCTGCGCGAGCGCCTCCGCCGAGCACGGGTACTGCTTCGGCTTCGCTCCGAAGGCGGAGAAGGCGGCGCGCCACGCGGCGATCTCGGGCGCGTCGGCCGCGCGCGCCAGCCCGCGGGCGCGGAGGTGCCGCTCGGCGTCCGACAACCACCCGTCGCTCTCCGGATCGCTCGGGCCGTTGGCCAGCCCGTCGGCGGCCACCACCACCGCGACGTAGTCCGGGTGGCGCTCGAACACGCGGCGATCCACGGCGGCTTCGATCACCGCGCACACGGTACGTGGATCCGGTATGACCCGCGGATGGACTACGAGCCCGAGCAGCGCCCCGGCCCGCCGTGGATCATGGAGGAGATGATCGCCGCCGAGGCGACGCTGCCCCGCGAGATCGCGGCCGCGCCCGGCACCGCCGCGCTGGGCGACGTCCTCGGGGACGCGCTGCGCGAGGGCGACCCCATCCTGTTCACCGGCTGCGGGACGAGCGAGCACGCCGCGCGCGCCTGCGCCGCGATCACCGCCACGGCCTCGCCGGGTGCGGACGTCGCCGCGCGCGACGCCTTCGAGGTCCAGCTCGAGCCGCCCGACCACGGGCTCGTCGTGGCGATCTCGCACGAGGGCGGGACGACGTCGACGCTCGCGACCACGACGGCCGCGCCGCGCGCCGTGCTCATCACGGCCCAGCCGGGCGGCGAGGGCGAGGGCGTGCTCGCGGTCGCGACCCCGCGGCACGACAAGTCGTGGTGCCACACGCTGGCCTACATCTCGCCGGTGCTCGCGGTCGCGCTCGCCCTCGAGGCGACGACCGCGGAGGAGGCCGAGCTGCTGATCGCGGCGGAGCTGGCCGCGCGGCCGGCGCGGCGCGCGGACGCGGAGCGCCTGGCCGGGGCGGCGCGGCTGCTCGCCGTCGGCTCGGGGCTCGACGAGATCACCGGCGCCGAGCTCGCGCTCAAGATCGAGGAGGCGGTGCACGTGCCCGTGACGCCGCTCGGAGCGGAGAAGGTCCTGCACGGCCACCTGCCCGCGGCGGGGGCCGAGACCGGCGCGGTGATCCTGCGGATCGACCCGACCCACGGCGAGCGGCGCGACGCGCGGGCGCAGAACCTCGCGGCCGCGGCGGAGGTCCTGGGGATGCCGGTGGCGACGCTGCGCCCGGCCGCGCCGGTGGCGGGCCCTACGGGGGCGCTGCTTGCGGGCGCGCTCGCGCTCCAGCTGCTCACGCTCGAGCTCGCGCTCGCGCGCGGC
>JBEVIG010000074.1:0-6810 GCA_040510855.1 Solirubrobacteraceae bacterium | reverse complement strand
CCCGGCAGGCTCCAACTACATTTACTCGGAGTCGCGCTACTACGACTTCGACTACGACTTCAAGCTGTCCGACGACGAGCGCGACGAGGACGGCGACGGCCTCACGAACTACGACGAGGCCACGGGCCGAATGACGCCGGGCTACTGGATGGGCTGCTACTCCGAGGAGAAGCCGTACCCGGTGGCCTACCGCGGCACCGACCTGGTCGACCCCGACGTCGACGGTGACAAGGTGCTCGACGGCGCGGACGACCAGGACCACGACGACATCCCGAACCTCATGGAGCTCAGCCGCAACTCGGCGAGCGGTCGGGCAGTGCCTGGCTGGCCCCTCGAGCCCCGCACCTGCGACAACGAGGGCGCGGTCGTCGATCCCGACCCGCGGAAGGGCGCCGTCAACCCGTACAACCCGTGCCTCCCGTACACGGCGTACACGGTCCCCGCGTCGCGGACCTGCGACCGGCACCCGTCGCTGGCTGCGCCGTACTTCCCGTTCACCAAGGAGCCCGGCTTCTACCAGGTGCTCAACTAGGCACCCCGGGTCCCGAGACTCCATCCTGCGAACGCCCGGCCCCGGCCGGGCGTTCGTCGTTCTCAGGCCCCCTGCGCCTCCGCGCGGCGGCGCATGAAGTAGCGGAACCACTGCGGGCCGAAGGGGACGTAGACGCGGACGTCGCGGCCGGCGGCGGCGAGCCCGAGGGCGTCCGCCGGGCGGATGCCGAGCAGGAGCTCGCAGCGGGCGTCCGGGAGGTCGGCGAGGAGCCGGTCGCGGAGCGGGGCGTCGTGGGTGGCGAGCGCGAGGCCGGCGCCGCCCGCGTGGAGCCGGTGGGCGAGCGCGACGTAGGCCGCGTCGGTCCGGCCGCCCCACGGCAGGGCGTCGCGCTCTGCGTAGGCGCCCTTCACCAGCCGGACGGGGACGCCGGCGTCCGCCAGGCGCTCCGCGTCGCCCGGCGAGCGCCGCAGGTTGGCCTGGAGCGTCGCCTCGACCGGGAGGCCGGTGGCGTGGACGGCGAGCACCGCGTCGAGCACGCGGTCGGTCGCGTCCGCCTCCTCCGCGCCGACCTGGAGCCGCCGGCCCGCCGGCACGGCGGCGGCGATCTCGCGCAGCGCGAACGGGTCGAACGCGACGTGCGAGAGGTCGAGCGAGACCCAGGCGCCAGGCACCTCGGAGACACGGGTGCAGAGCTCGGCGTAGCGCGCGACGACGGCGGGCGCGGCCGCGGCGTCCCCGCGCTCCCCGAACAGGTCCAGGCTGGCGCGCAGCCCCGCCGCCTCGAGGGACCGTGCGGTGGCGATCGGGTCCGCGGCGACGTAGCGGCGGGCTGAGCGCCACGCGCGCGCCTCGCCGCCGGGCACGGCGCGGACGGCGCGCTCGAACGGCGCGGCGGTGGCCAGGGCGAGCAGCGCCCGGCGGCGCAGCCGGCTCATCGGGTCAGGAGCTCGGCGAGGAAGTCGGTGCCCCAGGGAAGCTCGGCGCTCTCGTCCCAGGGGAGGCCGCCCACGGTGTACGCGCCCTCGCCGAGGCGGCCGAGCTGCGCGCCGGTCTCGAGCCGAGCGAGCAGCGCGAGCTGCGCGGTGCCCGCCGCGGCGCGGTAGCGGGCGCCGTCGCACGCGCCCGTGGCCTCGCAGCGGTCGGCGAGGATGGCGAACCCGGCGCCCGCGATCGCCAGCGCGGAGGAGTCGCGCGGCGCGTCGGGCGGGGCGTGGAAGTCGTAGAGCGGCGGTGCGTCGACGGGTTCGTTGGCCAGCCACCAGTCGGCCGCGCGGACGGCGGCGGCGAGCAGCACGGGGTCGTCGAGGTCGGTCGCGGCGCGGGCGAGGCCGGAGATCGCCCAGGCCTGGCCGCGGCTCCAGACGGAGCCGTCGTCGAGGCCCTGGTAGTTGCCCGTGCGGGTGCGCACGCCCGCGATCCGCGAGATGAAGCCCTGCTGGAACGCGGCGCCGTCGGGCCGGATGAGGTTCGCGGCGATCCAGCGGGCCTGCTTGCGCGCGAGCTCGCGGTGCGCGCGGTCCCCGCTCTCGCTCAGCACGGGCAGGTTGTGCAGCTGGTCGACGATGATCCGCGCCTCGTTCGGGAGGCACTGGGAGCAGAGCGACTCGTCGGTCTGCGTCGGGATCAGCCCGGCGACGTTGCTGAGCGTGCGCGCCGCCAGGCGGTCGGCGGCCCGGCGGGCGAGGCTCCCGAGCTCGGCGCACGACCTCGCGGAGAGGCCGAGGCGGGGGACGGGGGTGCAGGCGAGATCGGACCCCAGCTGCGCGGCACGCCAGAAGACGAAGCCGATGTCGGGGTCGTCGAACGCCGTGACCGCGCGCAGGTCGCGGACCTCCTCCATCGCCCAGCGGGCATGGAGCCCGGAGCCGCGCGCGGCGGCGACCTGCCACAGGAGGCCGGGGAGGAACGCGGCGGTCCAGTTGCGGAGCTCGCGGTAGTGCAGCGCGCCGTCGAGCCCCTGGCCGAGGTAGGCCTGCGTACGCGGGCGCGCGAGGTGGAGCATCCCCGCGCGCTGGGCGAGGCGGTCGACGGGGTCCGCGACGGAGGACTCGTAGCGGTCGGCGATGCGCGCGGCGCCGCGCAGCCGGACGGTCGGCGAGGCCGTCTGCGACACCACGCCCGGGCCGAGCGTCACCGACGTGATGCCCTCGTGGTTGCTCACGATCAGGCGCGCGGTGCGCGGCAGCCGGTTGCGGCCGACGTCGACGCCGCGGACGAGCAGGTCGTCGCCGTCCTCGTCGACCTTGATCGTCAGCTTCCGCGGCCCGTTCACCAGGCGGACCTTGCCCTTCTTCTTCGGCAGGGTCAGCGTGACCGAGAGCGCGCGCTCGGGCGCGACCGTGAGCGTGCTGACCGGCTCGGCGGCGGCGGCCGGCGCGAGCACCGGCACGAGGAGGAGGATGACCAGCGGCAGCGGCGCACGCACGAGCTCGCGTCAATGTATCCCGCTGGGACTACGCTTGGGGCATGGAGCTGAGGGCGTCCGACGCCGACCGCGAGCAGACCGTCGAGCGGCTGCGCACGGCCGCGATGGAGGGCCGGCTCGACTCGGAGGAGCTCGAGCAGCGCATCCAGACCGCGTACGCCTCCAGGTTCTGCAACGAGCTGACGCAGCTCACGGAGGACGTCACGCCGCCGCCCGCCGTGGCTCCGCCGCCCTACCTCCCGGCCCCGGCGCGCCCGACGTTCGTGGCGCCCACGCCGTCCACGAACGGCTTCGCGATCGCCTCGGTCGTGTGCGCCGTCGCCTGGTTCATGTGGATCGGATCCATCCTCGCCGTCATCTTCGGCCACGTCGCCCTGCGCCAGATCAAGGCGGGCGACGGCGCCCAGCGCGGCCGCGGCCTCGCCATCACCGGGCTCGTGCTCGGCTACCTCGGCCTCGCCGTCGTCGCCGCGGCGATCCTCGGCGCGTTCCTCTGATCCCGGCGGGAGCCGCCCGCGCGGGCGCGCCTAGACTGTCCCACCGCACATGATCTCCACGAACCAGTTCAAGAACGGCAACCACATCGAGGTCGAGGGCACGATCTTCAAGATCCTCGAGTTCCAGCACGTCAAGCCCGGCAAGGGCGGCGCCTTCGTCCGCACCAAGCTGCGCCGCTCCGCCGACGGCGCGGTGATCGACCGCACCTTCCGCGCCGGCGAGAAGTTCCGCGCGGTCCGCACCGAGGCCCGCAAGATGCAGTTCCTCTACGCCGACGGCAGCGACGCGCACTTCATGGACGAGCAGTCCTACGAGCAGCTCGCCATCCCCGAGACGTCGATCGCCGACACGCTGAAGTGGGTCAAGCCGAACGAGTCCGTGGACCTGCTGTTCATCGACGACCAGCCCTCCGACGTCCAGCTCTCGGCCTCGGTCGAGCTCGAGGTCACCCACACCGAGCCGGGCGTCCGCGGCGACACCGCCTCGGGCGGCGGCAACAAGCCCGCCACGCTCGAGACCGGCGCGATCGTCCAGGTCCCGCTGTTCGTCAACATCGGCGACCGGGTGAAGGTGGACACGCGCTCGGGCTCGTACATGTCACGCGCGTGAGCCGCAGGTCGGACCAGCGCCGCGCCGCGGTGTTCGCCCTCTACCAGCACGAGCTCACGGGGCGCCCGCTCGACGACGTCTTCGAGCGCGACACCCAGCCGTTCACGCGGGCGCTCGCGCACGCGACGGCCGACCACGCCGACGAGCTCGACGTCCACATCGCCCGCCACGCGGAGGGCTGGACGCTCGCGCGGATCGCGCCGCTGGAGAAGGCGATCATGCGCGTCGCGCTGCTGGAGATGCTCCATCCGGACCTCGTCGAGGCCGACCAGCCGATCCCGGCCGAGGGCGCGATCTCCGAGGCCGTGCAGACCGCGAAGGAGTTCTGCGCCGCGCAGGCGGCGGGCTTCGTGAACGGGGTCCTCGCCGCAGCCCTCCGGGCGACGCGGCAGAATGGCGCTCCCCATGCCTGAGACAGATACGAGGCTGGACGAGCTCGTCGCGCGGCTCGAGCACGCCGCCCAGCAGCTGCGCGCGGGCGAGCTGCCGCCCGAGCGCGCCGCCGCGCTCGTCGACGAGTGCGCCCGGATCGCCGCCGAGGCGGGCGCGGAGCTGGACCGCCGCGTACGTGCCGGCGACGCCGCGGTCGGCGCACCCGCGCCCGGCCAGCTCGCCCTCGGTTCGTGAGCTACCCCGACCACCTGCGCGATCTCGTCGAGGAGCACCTCGGCGGGCTCCGCTTCGTCCGTGAGCCCGCCGCGGCGGGCCTGGAGGAGGCGATGCGCTACTCCCTCCTCGCGGGCGGGAAGCGGATCCGGCCCGTGCTGGCGCTCGCGACCGCCGCGGCGATCGGCCGCGACCCGCGCGACGTGCTGCCGCTCGCCGCCGCGCTGGAGCTCATCCACACCTACTCGCTGATCCACGACGACCTGCCGTCGATGGACGACGACGACCTGCGCCGCGGCCGCCCGACGTGTCATGTCCAGTACGGCGAGGACGTCGCGATCCTGGCCGGCGACGCGCTCTACGCGGAGGCGTTCCGGATGCTGCTCCAGGAGCAGGCCGGCGACCCGGCCGCGGTCCTGCGCGCGGTCGCGGAGCTCGCCGACGCGACCGGCGCGAACGGCATGGTCGGGGGCCAGTACATCGACGTGCGCGGCGACGTCGAGGACATCCGGCGCATGCACGAGCTCAAGACGGGGCGCCTGATCGCGGCTTCCGTGGAGTGCGTACTCCTGTTGGCGGGCACCCCGGACCCATCGCCTACACTCAACGACTTCCGTGCCTTCGCAGCTGAACTGGGCGTGCTCTTCCAGATCGTCGACGACATCCTCGACGTGACGGGGACCGACGCAGCCCTGGGAAAGCCGCGCGGCTCGGACGAGCGCCACGGAAAGCGCACATACGTCAGCAGCCACGGGCTCGAAGGGGCCCGCGAGCTCGCCGCCGAGTCGCACCGGAACGCCCTCGCGGCGCTGCACCGGGCCACCGGGGGCACCGGGGGAACCGAGCTCGAGCAGATCACCGACTTCATCGCCCACCGCACCTCGTGACCCGCCTCCTCGACAAGATCGACCGCCCGCAGGACCTCCACGCGCTCAGCGAGGACGAGCTGGTGCAGGTCGCCCAGGAGGTCCGCGAGCTGATGATCGACACCGTCGGGGAGATCGGCGGCCATTTCGGCGCCAACCTCGGTACGTGCGAGATCGCGGTCGCGCTCCACTCCCTGCTCGACTCCCCGACGGACAAGATCCTCTGGGACGTCGGCCACCAGGCGTACCCGCACAAGGTCCTCACGGGCCGCCGCGACGAGCTCGGCACGATCCGCAAGTACGGCGGCCTGGCCCCGTTCTGCTCCATCCAGGAGTCCGAGCACGACATCATGGGCGCCGGCCACGCCTCCACGTCGATCGGCTACGGGGTCGGCATCAAGGAGGCCATGCGCCGCGGCGACGGGAAGGACGGCCGCGTGGTCGCCGTGATCGGCGACGGCGCGATGACCGGCGGCGTGGCCTTCGAGGCGATCCACCAGGCGGGCGGCCTCGGCACGCCGCTCGTCGTGCTGCTCAACGACAACGGCATGTCGATCTCGCCCAACGTCGGCGCGCTGTCCCACTACTTCAACCGCGTCCGCCTCGAGCCCGGCCTGTGGAAGGCGCGCGAGGGCGTCGAGGAGAAGCTCACCAAGCTGCCGGCCGGCATCGGCGCGGCGTTCGAGCGCCTCGGCCCGCAGTTCAAGGAGTCGATCAAGGCCTTCACCTCGCCCGGCCTCCTCTGGGAGGAGCTCGACTGGGCCTACCTCGGCGTGATCGACGGCCACGACGTCCGCGCGCTGCGCCGGGCGCTGAAGTCCGCCTTCGAGGCGGACCGGCCCGTCGTCGTGCACTGCGCGACCGTCAAGGGCAAGGGCTTCGCGGCCGCCGAGGAGGGCGGCCTCGAGGGCATGGAGAAGTGGCACGCGGCGAAGCCGAAGTCGATCGCCAAGCGGATGCCCGCGGCCGCCAAGCCCGCCGGCAAGCCCGCCGCGCCGCAGTACACGAAGGTCTTCGGCGACGCGCTGGTGCGCGAGGCCGAGCGCGACCATCGCGTGGTCGGCATCACCGCCGCGATGAACTCCGGCACCGGCCTGAACATCCTCCAGAAGGCGATGCCGGAGCGCTACTTCGACGTCGGCATCGCCGAGCAGGAGGCGCTGCTGTTCGCGGCCGGCCTTGCGCTCCAGGGCGCGCGCCCGGTGGCGGCGATCTACTCGACCTTCCTGCAGCGCGCGTTCGACCAGATCGTCCACGACGTCTGCCTGCAGCGACTGCCCGTGACGTTCTGCATGGACCGCGCCGGGCTCGTC
>JBEVIG010000073.1:0-8115 GCA_040510855.1 Solirubrobacteraceae bacterium | reverse complement strand
GGCTACGACACGCTCACCTTCGCCGCGCTCGCCGCGGGCGTGCGCGCGGTCGTCTGGGGCGTCGCCTCGATCCTGCCGGAGCAGTGCGTGGAGTTGCATCGCCTGCTGATCGACGACATCGACCTCCCGGCCGCGCGCGAGCTGTGGGCGCGCCTCTGGCCGCTGTGCCGGTTCCTCGAGGGGCGCAGCTACCCCGCCGCGGTGAAGGCGGCCTGCACGCTCGCGGGCGACGCGACCGGCCCGGTGCGGGCGCCGCTGCTCCCGCTCGGCGAGGCCGAGATCGCGGAGCTGGCCCCGCTGCTCGAGCGCGCGACGCTCGCCGGCGCCGTCCGCTGACGTCCCGCTCAGCCCGCGACCGCGGCGCGCGGCGCGGTCGGCACGCCGCGCCAGGTGACGCCGGCGGCGGCGACGCAGGCGAGGACGGCGGGCGCGAGCGCGGCGAGACCGGCGGCCGGGAGCGCGAGCGCGGCGGCGAGGCAGAAGGCGAGATAGCAGGGCAGGCTGCGCACCAGCCCCGCGAGCGCGTGGGCGCCGGCCCGCCGACCGTCGTGGTGCGCGGCGAGGGCCGCGACCAGCGTGCAGATCGTCGGGAACGCGGCGACCGCGCCGGCCGCGGCAGGCCCGGCGGCGCGGCTCGTGAGGAGCGCCGCGCCGACGATGACGGACGCCGCCGCGCAGGTCAGCGCGACGCCGCTCCAGGGCCGCGGCGCGCCGGGCCGGGCGGGCCGGCCGGGGCTGGCGCTCGAGATCGCGCGCGGGGCGATCAGCAGGGCGGGCACCGCGGCGCCGACCGCGAGCGCGACGGGCACGCCGGCGAGGAGCGCCGACCCGCCGACGTAGGTCGCGGTGCCCGCTGCGAGGCCGGCGGCGAGCCCGCGGCGCAGCAGCACGCCCGCGAAGACCACGCCGAACAGCACCTGCGCGGGGACGTGCGCGGCGGCGCTCAGCGCCATCGCCGCGGCGGTGCCCGGCCCGGCGTCGACCGTGACCGCGACGACGGCGACGGCGAAGCTGAACGGCAGCGCGGCGGTCCACCCGGCGGCGGACGGGCCGAGCCGCCGCTCGACGGCGGCGGCGCCGGCGACGACGAGGGGAGCGAGAAGGAGGGGGAGGCAGGTCACGGGTCCAGCATGGGTCGGCAAACCGTTCGATACAAGCGCCGATTCGCGACCGGAATCCATGCGATAATCCGAACGATGGAACTGCGCCGGCTGCGCCTGCTCCACGAGCTCTCCCGCCTCGGGACGGTCGCGGCGGTCGCCGACTCGCTCGCCTACAGCCCGTCCTCGGTCTCCGTCCAGCTCGCGCAGCTCGAGCGCGAGGCGGGCGTCAGGCTCCTGCGCCGCGCCGGCCGCAACGTCGAGCTCACCGACGCCGGGATCCGGCTCGCCGCGTACGCGGCGGAGGCGCTCGCGGCCGACGAGGCGATCCGGACGGAGCTGGCGGCGGCAGGGGAGGGGCCGCGTGGCCGGCTGCGGATGACGTTCGTGCAGACGCCGGCGCTCGCGATGCTGCCCGGCGTGCTCGAGCGGCTCGCCGAGACGGCGCCCGACCTGGAGGTCGAGGTCGTCCAGCGCGAGACCGCGCCCGCGCTCGAGGACCTGCGCTCGCGCGCCGTCGACCTCGTCGTCGGCATCGAGTACGACCCGGTGCCCGTCCCGCGCCGGCGCGACGTCGACCGTCGCGACCTGCTCCGCGAGGACGTGCTGCTCGCGCTGCACCCGGAGCATCCCGCGGCGCCGCGGCGCGGACCGGTCCGTCTCGCGGCGCTCGAGCACGCCGCCTGGGCGACCGGGCAGCGCGCGACCCCGCACGGCGCCACCGGCCTCGACGCGGTGCTCCGCAACGTCTGCAACCGGATCGGCGGCTTCGAGCCGGACGTCCGCCATCGCAGCGACGACGGCCTGCTGCTCGGCGCGCTCGTCGCCTCGGGCCGCGCGGTCGCGCTCCTGCCCGCGCTGCTCACCTCGACGATGCCGCAGCTCACCGCGCGCCGCCTGCGCGAGGAGCGCCTGCAGCGGACGATCTTCACCGCCGCGCGCGGCACCACGACCGAGTCGCCGGCGGTCGTCGCCGTCCGCGCCGCGCTGCGCGACACGGCGCGGCACGTCGCCGCGCGGCGGCGCGAGCTCGAGCTGGTCGCTTGAACCACGCTTCAGGTCGCGCGTAGAAGGTTCCGACGGCCAAAGTCCAACCCTGGGGAGGCGTGGGATGACGGAGCTGCAGAAGTACCTGGCCGAGGAGGTCGCCGAGGACCTCGCGGACGGGATCATCACGCGACGGGAGGCGGTGCGCAGGCTGGGCCTGATGGGGGTGACCGGCGCGGCGGCGTCGGCGCTGCTGGCATCGTTCGCGGCCGGGGTCGCGCCCGCGGCCGCGCCGGGCGGGCGCAAGCGCGGCGGCCGCCGCGGGACGGAGACGGGCTGGGCCGCCGTCGAGACGGCGGAGATCACCTTCGCGGGCCCGCGCGGACCGCTGAAGGGCGCCTGGGCCGAGGCCCGCAAGGCCCGCGGCGGCGTGCTCGTGATCCACGAGAACCGCGGGCTCACCGACCACATCGAGACGGTCGCGGGCCGGTTCGCCGCGAGCGGCTGGTCCGCGCTCGCGCTCGACCTGCTCTCCGAGGAGGGCGGCACACCCTCGTTCCCGGACGAGGCGGCGGTGGCCGCGGCGCTCTCGCAGATCTCGGCGACGAACCCGGGCCGCTTCGACGCCGACATGAAGGCGGCGGTGACCGAGCTCGACCTCCGCGTGCGCAGCCACACCCTCGCGGCGATCGGCTTCTGCTTCGGCGGCGGCATGATCTGGCGCCTGCTCGCCGCGGGTGAGCGGCGACTCGACGCGGCGGCACCGTTCTATGGCCCGTTCCCGTCGGACGGCGACCTGCGCCGCGCCCGGGCGGCCGTGCTCGGGGTGTACGGCGGGCTCGACACCCGCGTGAACGCGACGCTGCCGACCGCCAAGGCCGCGCTCCAGGCCGCGCGGCTCAAGCACGAGCTGCTCACCTTCGAGGACGCCGACCACGCGTTCTTCAACGACACGGGCGCGCGGTTCGAGCCGCACGCGTCGGCGGAGGCCTGGCGGCGGACGCTGAACTGGTTCGACGCCGCGGCCGACCGCGGCGGCCACCACCGCCACTGAGGCGCGGGGCAGCGGGCGCGCGCCAGGTTCCAACTGGGGGGCGCGGTCGGGTCGTACCGGCAGGTGCAGACCCGTCCTCACCCCCGGAAGGAGCAGCATGCGTCGTCTCCTCGTCACCATCGCCGCAACCGCGGTGATCCTCGGCCTCGGAGCCGCCACGGCCACCGCGAAGCACCGCGGCTGGGGCGGGAAGCCCGCCGGCTCGATCGTCGACGTCGCCGTCAAGGCCTCGAGCGCGAACGGGCCCGACGCGAATCCCTACGACTACGACCTGCTGATCGCCGCCGTGACCGCGACGGGCCTCGCGCCCACGCTCGACGACGAGTCGCAGCGCTTCACGGTGTTCGCGCCGAACGACCGCGCGTTCCAGCGGCTCGTGCGCGACCTGACCGGCAGCGGCTCGCTGCCGAGCGAGCAGGAGGCGCTCGACGCGGTGCTCGCGACGTTCAGCGCGGAGCAGATCACCGACATCCTGCTCTACCACGTCGTCGCCGGCCGGGTGCTCGGGCCGCTGCAGGTCCTGTTCGCGGGCAAGCTGACGATGGCCAACGGCGGCATCGTCAAGCCGCGGCTCTTCCGGCTCGTCGACGAGACGCCGGCGCTGCGCGACCCCAGGCTCGTCCTCCGGGCGATCGACATCCGGGCGACGAACGGCGTGATCCACACGATCGACCGGGTGCTCGTCCCGGCGGCCTGACGTCGACGCCGCGGCCGCTCGCCCGGTGGGCTACCGGGCGGGCCGGCCGTCGCGCGCCGGCGCAGCGAGCTGCTGCGCGGCGAGCGCCGCGAGGCGGGCGAGGATCGCGGTGTCGTCTGCGGACCAGGCGTGGGGCGCGGAGTCGATCGCGCAGACGGCGCCGACGACGTGGCCGTCCACGTCCGCGAGCGGGAAGCCCGCGTAGGCGATCAGGCCGAGCTCGTCGATCGCCGGGCTGTCCTCGAGCAGCGGGTGGGACCGCGCGTCCCCGACGAGCAGCGGGCGGCGCGCGGCCACGGTGTGCCCGCAGAACGTGTGGGTGAGCGGGAGGCCGTCCTCCGCCTCCGCGCGCGCCGCCACGCCCTTGTCATCGACATGACGGCACGCGACTGAAGATCCTTGGGGCGCCCGGCTCAGCCGCCCACGAGCGGCACGAAGCGGACGCGGTCGTGGTGCTCGAGCTCGAGCCCGTCGCCGCTGCGCCGCGCGAGCACGAGCCGCTGGCCGCCCCGCCCGCTCAACGGGATCACGAGGCGGCCGCGGGGCGTGAGCTGCTCGGCCAGCGCGGACGGGACCCCGTGGCGGCTCGCGGCGGCGACGTTGATGGCGTCGTAGGGCGCGGACTCCGGCCGGCCGAGCGTGCCGTCGCCCACGTGGACCTCGACCGACGTCACGCCGGCGGCGGCGAGGTTCGCCCGCGCGGACGCGGCGAGCTCGGCGTGGCGCTCGATGCCGATGACCCGCTCCGCCAGCTCCGCGAGCACCGCGGCGTGGTAGCCCGAGCCGGTGCCGACGTCGAGCACGGTCTCGGTCCCGTCGAGCTCCAGGAGCTCGCACATCCGCGCGACGACGACCGGCTGCGAGATCGTCTGCCCGGCGTCGATGGGGAGCGACGTGTTCGCCCAGGCCACGTGGTGCAGCTCCGGCGGCACGAAGAGGTCGCGCGGGACGGCCCCGATCGCCTCGAGCACGCGCGCGTCGCGCACGTGCGCCGCGAGCTCGGCCAGGAGCCCCTCCGCGTCCGCGTCGCGGGTCGCACGGCGGCGCCGCATGTCCTGACCGTACCGGCAGCCGACGGCAGCGGTCCCGCCGCGGCAGTTAGGCTTCCCGAAGATGGAGCGGGGCACGATCCCGGCGGAGGCCATGGAATGGCCGCTCGTCGGACGCGACGAGGAGCTCGCACGGATCGAGGAGCTGCGGCGCGGCTCGATCTCGCCCGCCGTGGTGCTCGTCGCGGCGGCCGGTGTCGGCAAGTCGAGCCTCGCCCGCCACGCCGTCGCCGCCGCGCAGCGCGACGGCGCGTTCACCGGCTGGGTCCAGGCGACCCGGAGCGCGGCGACGATCCCGCTCGGCGCACTCGCCGCGCTGCTCCCCGACGACGCGTCCTACGGCGGGCCGCTCGAGCTCATGCGCAGCGCGGCGGGCGCGCTGCGCGAACGCGCCGCGGGCCGGCCCGTCGTGCTCGGGATCGACGACGCGCAGCTGCTCGATCCCGCCTCGGCGGCGATGGTCCTGCACCTCGTGATGAGCCGCACGGCGTTCGTCGTCGCCACCGTCCGCAGCGGCCAGCCGCTCCCCGACGCCGTCGAGGAACTGTGGAAGGACGCGGGCGGGGTCCGGCTGGAGCTCGGCCCGCTCGACGAGCCGCGCACCGGCCGCCTGGTCGAGACCGTCCTCGGGGCGCCGGTCGAGGAGGCGGCGCGCCGCTGGATGCACGATCGCAGCCGCGGCAACGTCCTCTACGTCCGCGAGCTGCTGCTGGGCGCGCTGGCGGAGGGCGCGCTGGAGGACCGCCACGGCTTCTGGCGGCTCGCCCGCCACCCGCGGCCGAGCGCGTCGCTCGTCGACATCATCGGCGAGCGGCTCGCCGAGCTCAGCAAGGAGGAGCGCCGGGCGCTCGAGCTGCTCGCGCTCGGCGAGCCGATGCGGCTGGAGGAGATGGAGGCGCTCGTCGGGACCGACGCGCTGAGCGCGGTCGACGAGCGCGGGCTGATCAGCGTCGACGGCGCCACCGCGCGCAGCGCCGTGCGCGTGGCCCACCCGCTCTACGGCGAGGTGGTGCGCGACTCGATGACGATCATGCGCGCGCACGAGACGCGGCTCCGGCTGGCCGAGATCGTCGAGCGGCGCGCCGACCTCTCGCCGCGCGACGCGCTCCGCGTCGCGTGCTGGCTGCTCGACGCCGGCCGCCCGGTGCCCGCCGACCTCGCCGTCCAGGCCGCGGGCGCGGCCGTGCTCGCCGGCGACGGCGACCTCGGCGCCCGCCTCGCGGGTGTCGCGCGCGACGGCGGCGCGGGAGCGCCGGCGGGGCTCCTGCTCGGCCGGGCGGAGAGCCTGCGCAACGACTTCGCGGCCGCCGAGCGCGTGCTCGCCGAGCTGGAGGGCGGGATCGCCGACCGCCGGCTCGCGCTGGAGTACCTCGAGCTGCGGGCGACGGTCCTCTTCTGGGGGCTGCGGCGCGTGGACGACGCGCTCGCCGTGGTCGAGCGCGGCCGCCGCTGGTGGCCCGAGCCCGAGTGGGAGCGGCAGGTGGAGCCGCTCCGCCTCTACCTCGTCTTCCTCGCCGAGGGGCCGCAGGCGTCGCTCGCGCACACGGAGAGCCTCGTCGGGGATCCGCATCCGGACCCGCGGCTGCGGCGGCGGATGGAGACGATCCACGCCGCCAACCTCTTCTTCAGCGGCCGCGGGCGCGAGGCGCACGAGATGTGCCTGCGCCTCCGGCCGGAGATCCCGCTGCGCGACGTGCAGGAGGAGGTCACGCTCGACGTGTGCGGGCTCGTGGGGCTCGACACGGGCGAGGACCTCGCGGAGCTCGACGAGTGGCTCTCGCGCACCGTGCGCGAGGGCGTGCGGGCGAACGACCACACCGCCGCGGCGCTCACGGCGATGAACCTCGCGGTGCTGCGGACGATGGCGGGGCGCTTCGTCGAGGCCGCCCGCTGGGCCGACGAGGCGGTGGGCCACCTCGAGCGCCGCGACACGTTCAACTTCCTGGCGCTCGCGCACGCGACGGTCACGGTGGTCGCCAACGAGCTGGGCGACACGGAGCGGGCCGCGTCGGCGATCGCGCTGTGCCGCGCCGCCCAGGAGGGCCGCAAGCCGCACGAGACCGAGTGGTTCTGGTTCGGGCACGCCGAGGCCGCCGCGCAGGCCGCGGCGGGGGATCCGCCCGCCGCGCAGCGCGCCCTCCTCGAGACGGCCGAGCGGATCGACGGCCTGCCGATCTTCGCCGCGCGGCTGACGTACGAGGCGCTGCGCCGCGGCGCCCGCGCCGCGCCGGTGGCCGACCGCCTCGCGGTGCTCGCCGAGCGCTGCGACGCGCCCCTGGTCGAGGCCTACGTGGCGCACGCCGCCGCGCTCGCGGCGCGCGACGGCGCGGGGCTCCTCGAGGTCGCCGAGCGGCTCGCCGAGATCGGCGCCACGCGATTCGCCTGCGAGGCCGCCGCCCACGCCGCCGACGCGTTCGCCGGCGACGGGCGCCAGGACTCCGCGCGCCGCGCGGCGGCGCGCTGTCGAGAGCTCCACGCCGCAGGCGACGGCGGTCGGCTGCCCGCGATGGCCGAGCCGGGGGTGGCGGCGGCCGGGCTCACGCCGCGCGAGGCGCAGCTCGTCGCGCTGGCCTCGCGCGGACTCACGAACGCGGAGATCGCCGAGCGGCTGGTGCTCTCCGTGCGGACGGTCGAGACCCACCTCTACCGGGCGATGCAGAAGCTGGGGATCTCCGACCGCCGCGACTTCTGACGGCTCAGCCCGTGATCCACAGGAACTGGTAGGGCGCGAGCACGAGCGCGTCCTCCTCGACCCGCAGCGGGCGGCCGTCCGGCGCGGCGGCCGCCGCGGGGTCGAGGTCGAGGCCGTGCTGCGCCACGCTCGCGGCGGGAACGCGCTGCTCGGCGGCGCTGAAGCTCGCGAGCAGGAGCAGCCGCTCGCCGGCGAGGGCGCGGAGCACGCCGTAGACGTGGTCGTTGCCCGTCCCGAGCGGCCCGCCGCTCCCCTGGGCGTGGGTCGCCCGCGTCCCGCGCCGCGCCGCGATCAGCCGGCGCAGCCCGTCCCACAGCGCCGCCTCGGGCGTCCCCGCCACGCGCCGCCGCTCCGCCGCCGCCCAGTCCATCGGCGGCCGGTGCATCCAGCGGTTGTCGTCGGCGTGGTGCGCGTCGTCGTGCCACGCGCGGTCGTTGAGGAGGCCGAGCTCGTCGCCCAAGTAGATCAACGGCAGCCCGCCGTGCGCGAAAGCGACGGCGTGCAGCACCAAGATGCGGCGGACGGCGAGCTCGAGC
>JBEVIG010000072.1:0-15545 GCA_040510855.1 Solirubrobacteraceae bacterium | reverse complement strand
AGCGTCGCGACCGCGCGCACGCTCTCGAGCGACTCGAGCACGGGCTGGTCGCCGGGGATCTCGGCCGTGTCCTGCGAGAGGTGGGCGAGCCGGACCGTGGCGCCGCGGTCGATCCGGCCCTCCGCGGGGTCCTGCTCGCCGGCCAGCAGCTGGATCAGCGACGACTTGCCCGAGCCGTTGACGCCGACGAGCGCGACGCGGTCGCCGGGGCCGAGGCGCCAGGTGACGTCGCGCAGCACGAGCTGCGTCCCGTAGGCGAGGGAGACGTCCTCGGCCTCGAGCACCTTGTCGCCCAGCCGCGCGGCGGCGAACCGCAGCAGCTCGGCGCGGTCGCGCGGCGCGGGCTCGTCGGCGATCAGCGCGTTGGCCGCCTCGATCCGGAACTTCGGCTTGCTCGTGCGCGCCGGCGGGCCGCGCCGCAGCCAGGCGAGCTCCTTGCGCAGGAGCTGCTGGCGGCGCTCCTCGCGCACCGCGGCCACGCGCTCGCGCTCGGCGCGGGCGAGCACGTACGCGGCGTAGCCGCCGTCGTAGCGGTGGACGTCGCCGTCCGCCACCTCCCACGTCGTCGTGCACACCGCGTCGAGGAACCAGCGGTCGAGGGTCACGACCATGAGCGAGCCACGGCGGGCGGCGAGGTGCGGCGCGAGCCAGTCGACGCCCTCGACGTCGAGGTGGTTCGTGGGCTCGTCCAGCAGCAGCAGCTCGGGCCCGTCGAGGAGCAGCCGGGCGAGCGCGATCCGCCGCCGCTCCCCGCCCGAGAGCGGCTCGATCGGCGTCGCCATCCCCTGTGGGAAGCGGCGCAGGCCGACGCCCCCGAGCAGCCCGTCGAGCACGGCGCGGAAGGCCGGGTCGCCGGCCCACTCGTGCTCGGCGCGGTCGCCGACGAGCTCCTCCCCCACCGTCCGCGACGGATCGAGGTCGTCGCCCTGGCCGAGCAGGGCGACGCCGACGCCGCCCGAGCGCGTCACCGCCCCCGAGTCCGGCTCCTCGAGCGCCGCGATCAGCCGCAGCAGCGTCGACTTCCCCGCCCCGTTGCGGCCGACCACGCCGATGCGGTCCCCGGCGGCGACGCCCAGCGTGACGTCGCGCAGCACCGTCCGGGCCGCGAAGCCCTTGCCGACGGCGGCGAGGTTGACCAGGTTGCGAGGGGCGCTCACGCTCCGCGCCAGCCTACGACGCGCATGGCCTCGCGCACCTCCGTCTCCCCTAGCGCAAAGGCGAGGGCGAGCACGGCGGCGAAGGCCATGGCGGGCAGGAGCGGGGCGCGGCGATGCGCGCATGCGGCGAGGGCGAGGCCGGCGAGCGCCAGCTCCGCGAGCAGGAGGGCGGCGGAGACCGGCCCGCGCCAGACGGCGGCGAGCGCGAACGCCTCACCGGCGAGCGCGGCGGCCGGGACCGCGGCGGTCAGCGGACCGGCGCGGCCGGCGCGCCACCACGCGCCGAGCACGCCCATGAGCGTGCCGACGGCGAGCGCGGCGGCCGCCCAGGCCACGGCGATCTCGGCGAGCTGGCGCGACGGCTCGCCGCCGGTGGTCCCGACGCGGACCACGTAGTAGGCGATGGTGCCGGCGGCGAGCAGGATGGCTCCGCCGGCCCCTGCGCGCCAAGGCCGGCGCAGGAGCGCGCCGGCCGCGAAGGCGGCGACGAGCCACGGGGCGCCGAGCGCGGTCGCCTGGCCGGGGACGAGCGGGAGCGCGCCGCCCAGCTGCGCGACCGCCCCGAGCACGCCGGCGGCGAGGAGGACGAGGGCGGCGGCGCGCACGCCGCCAACCCTCCGCCCGCCCGCTCAACGGCCGCTAACGACCCTGTGCAGGCCGCGACCGCCGATCGCCGCGCGCGCTCAGCGCTGGTTGAGCGAGATGAGGTTCCCGTCCGGGTCCTTCATCCACGCGACCGCGCCGCCGAGGATGCCCTTCTCGTCCGTCTTGAAGTCGCCCTCGTCGTAGCG
This sequence comes from Solirubrobacteraceae bacterium, assembly GCA_040510855.1. GTDB lineage: Bacteria > Actinomycetota > Thermoleophilia > Solirubrobacterales > Solirubrobacteraceae > DASQMT01. The sequence goes on along the minus strand of JBEVIG010000072.1, from coordinate 13,597 downwards.
CTCGAACTCGACGCCGCGCGCCGTCAGGTCGTCCACGGCCCCGGCGAGGTCGTCGACGGCCCAGCCGAGCGTCGTCGCGCCCGTCGCGCCCGTGAACGCGGGCGACGGGAACACGTGGATGCCGGTCCCCTCGCCGCACTGGTAGTCGACGCCGCCGTCGCCGGAGTCGGCGCCGCTGAGCCCGAGCTTGCCCTCGTAGAAGCCCCGGGCGCGGTCCATGTCGCTCACGGCGATCGCGGGTCCCACGGGGAAGTCCGCCAGGTTGACGCTCATGTGTCTGCCTCCTTGGTCGGTCTGTACCTACTACCCCAGACCGGAGGAGGCGCGCGAATTCATCGCTCGCGGTTGCGCCGGCGCGCCTCGGTCTGCTGCTCGAAGCGCGTGATCACGACGAACACGAGGACCGCCGCGAGGATGCCCCCGACCAGCCCGGGCAGGACGTCGCCGCGCGCGGCGTAGACCGCGAAGAAGCCCAGCCCCACCAGGACGGCGAGGACGATCAGGTGCAGCGGCTTCATTCCCATTCGATCGTGCCCGGGGGTTTGGACGTGATGTCCAGGACGACCCGGTTGACCTCGCGGATCTCGCCGATCATGCGCGAGGCGATCTGCTCGAGCAGGTCGTAGGGCAGCCGCGCCCAGTCGGCCGTCATCGCGTCGTCGGACGTGACCGCGCGGATCGCGACGACGTAGCCGTACGTGCGCTCGTCGCCCTGCACGCCGACCGTGCGGACGTCGGGCAGCACGCAGAACGACTGCCACAGCTCCCGGTACAGGCCGGCCTTGCGGATCTCGTCCTGGAGGATCGCGTCCGCGTTGCGCAGCGTGTCCAGCCGCTCCTTCGTCGCCTCGCCGCCGACCACGCGGATCGCCAGGCCGGGGCCCGGGAAGGGCTGGCGCCAGACGAGCCGCTCGGGCAGGCCGAGCTCGGCGCCCACGGCGCGGACCTCGTCCTTGAAGAGCGCGCGCAGCGGCTCCACGAGGGCGAACTCGAGGTCGTCCGGGAGCCCGCCGACGTTGTGGTGCGACTTGATCGTCGCCGCGCCGGTCCCGCCGCCCGACTCGATCACGTCCGAGTAGAGCGTGCCCTGGACGAGGAACGACGCGTCGCCGAGCCTCGCCGCCTCCTCCTCGAAGACGCGGATGAACTCGGCGCCGATCGCCTTGCGCTTGGCCTCCGGGTCGCTGAGCCCCTCGAGGCGCTGCAGGAAGCGGTCCTCGGCGTCGACGGCGACGAGCGGGACCTTGAAGTGGTCGCGGAAGGCGGAGATGACCTGCTCGCCCTCGTTCTTGCGCATCAGCCCGTGGTCGACGAACACGCACGTGAGCTGGTCGCCGATCGCGCGGTGCACGAGCAGCGCGGCCACGGACGAGTCGACCCCGCCCGAAAGGCCGCAGATGACCTTGCCGTCGCCGACCTGCTTGCGGATCGCCGCGATCTGCTCCTCGATGATGGAGGCCGGGCTCCACGTCCGCTCGCAGCCGCAGATGTCGGTGAGGAACGTGGTGAGGATGTGCTGGCCGTAGGGCGTGTGCACGACCTCGGGGTGGAACTGGATCCCGTACAGCCCGCGCTCCGTGTTCTCCACGGCCGCGACCGGCGAGGCCGTGGAGGAGGCCAGCGCGGTGAAGCCCGGCGGCGGCTCGAAGACCGTGTCGCGGTGCGACATCCAGCAGGACTGCTCGTCCGGCGTGCCCGCCAGCAGCCGGCCGTGGTCGGCCACGGTGAGCGCGGAGCGGCCGAACTCGCCGATCTCCGCCCCCTCGACCCGCCCGCCCTCGACGAGGACGAGCGCCTGCATGCCGTAGCAGATGCCCAGCACGGGGATCCCGAGCTCGAGCAGCGCCGGATCCAGCCGCGGCGCACCCTCCGCGTACACGGAGGCCGGGCCGCCCGACAGGATCAGCCCCTTCGGGCGGCGCTTGCGCACCTCGTCCACGCCGACGTGGTGCGGCAGGAGCTCGGAGAAGACCCCGAGCTCGCGTACCCGCCGCGCGATCAGCTGGGAGTACTGGCCGCCGTAGTCGAGGACGACGACCTCGTCCGCGGCCACCTCGCGCTCGAGCGCCAGCTCGTCGACGCCCTGATCGGCGACGGTGGTGTCGCGGACCTCCACTGCTTACTCGGTGGCCGCCAGGGCCATCGCACCCCCGCGCGCGCCCATGCCCACGGCCTGGTCGCGCTGCAGCTGCTTGCCCTCGCTCTGCAGCGACGGCGCGATCATCAGCTCCGCCCGGTTGAACTCCGCGATGTCGCGGTAGCCGCAGGTCGCCATCGACGTCCGCAGCGCGCCCATCAGGTTGAACGTGCCGTCGTTCTCGCGCGCGGGGCCGGTGATGATCTCCTGGAGCGAGCCGTTCTGCGTCGTCGCCACGCGCGCGCCGCGCGGGAGCGTCGGGTGGAACGTCGCCATGCCCCAGTGGTAGCCGTGGCCCGGCGCCTCGTAGGCGCGGGCGAGCGGCGAGCCGATCATCACGGCGTCGGCGCCGCAGGCGATCGCCTTCGCGACGTCGCCGCCGTTGCGCATGCCGCCGTCGGCGATGACCTTGCAGTACTCGCCCGTCTCCAGCATGTGCTGGGAGCGGGCCGCCGCGACGTCGGCGATCGCCGTCGCCTGCGGGACGCCGATGCCGAGCACGCCGCGCGTGGTGCACGCCGCGCCGGGGCCGACGCCGACGAGCACGGCCGCCGCGCCGGTGCGCATGAGGTGGAGGCCGGTGTGGTAGCTGGCACAGCCGCCGAGGACGACCGGGATCGGCAGCTCCCCGACGAACTCCTTGAGGTTGAGCACGTGACCCTGGGTCGAGACGTGCTCCGCGGAGATCACGGTGCCCTGGATGACGAGGATGTCGAGGCCGGCCTCGAGCGCGATCTCGTGGTAGCGCTCGACCTTCTGCGGGGTGAGCGAGGCCGCGGCGACGACGCCGTGCGCCTTGATCTCCTCGATCCGGCGCCCGATCAGCTCCTCCTTGACGGGCTCCTGGTAGATCTCCTGCATCTCCCGGGTGGCCTCTTCGCGGTCGAGGCCCGCGATGCGCTCCAGCTGGGCCTCCGCGTCCTCGTAGCGGGTCCAGATGCCCTCGAGGTTCAGGACCGCCAGGCCGCCCAGCTTGCCGATGATGCCGGCGGCCTCCGGGGAGACCACGCCGTCCATCGCCGACGCAAGCAGCGGGAGCTCGAAGCGATACGGGCCGAGCGTCCAGGAGATGTCGACGTCGTCGGGGTCGCGGGTGCGCCGCGAGGGTACGATCGCGACGTCGTCGAATCCATAGGCGCGGCGCGCCTTCTTGCCTCGGCCGATCTCAACTTCCATGGCGGGATCCTAGGTCTCGTAGCGGACGGGAAGCGGTCGCATCACGCTACCAGCGAGATTATGTGACCTCGGCGGAGATGGCCGGGCGATCGACCTCGATCTCGCCCAGCAGGCGCTCGACCTGGCCGCGGTCGATCAGACCCGCCCCCAGGTGCTGCGTGGACTGCGCGCCGCAGGCGACCGCGTTGACGAGGCACTGCTCGGTCCCCAGCCCGTTGTACCGGGCCGAGACGAACCCGGCGAGGAAGGCGTCGCCGGAGCCGACGGTGGCCCGCGGCTCGATCACGCCGGGGCGCACCCGGACGCGGTACAGGGTGGGCGCGGCGCCCGGCTCGGCGGAGTGCATCTGCGCGTAGCAGCCGTCCGGCGCGGTCATGATCGCCTCGCGCGCGCCCAGCTCGACCATCTCGCGCACGGCGATGCAGTGGTCCTCCTCGTCGTTGAACTCGTGGCCGACGAGCTCCTCGGCCTCGAGCACGTTCGGGGAGATGACGTCGGGCTCGGCGCGGACCGCGCGGCGCAGCGGGTCGCCGTCCGTGTCCACCACGCAGGAGACGCCCATCCGCTTGAGCTCGCGGATGAGCCCGGCGTAGACGTCGACCTCGACGTTGCGCGGCAGCGAGCCCGCGAACACGCACACGGAGGCGCCGCGCGCGAGGTAGAGGAGCTTGTCGACGAACAGCTCGATCTCCTGCTCGGAGACGGCCGGGCCGCGTTCGTTGATCTCCGTCTGCTCGCCCGTCGTCGGGTCGATCACCGCGGTGTTGGTCCGCGACTCCTCGCGGATCCGCACGAAGTCCGAGAGCACGGAGAACTGGGTGAGCTGGTCGACGAGCCGCGTGCCGGTCGCGCCGCCGGCGAGGCCGGTCGCGATCACGGGCGCCCCGAGCGTCTTGAGCACGCGTGCGACGTTCACGCCCTTGCCGCCCGGCATCGTCGTCTGGTCGACGGTGCGGTGGCGCCGGCCGAGCCGGAAGTTGGGCACCGCGAGCGTCTTGTCGATCGCGGTGTTGAGCGTGACGGTCAGGATCATGCGGCCTCCGGCTCGGAGCGGGGGGTGCGGCGCCGCGGCGGACCGCGGCGGATGCGCCGCGCCATCAGCACCGTACCGCCCAGCACGAGTCCGGCGAGGATCAGCGCGAGCGGCCGGGTGAACCAGTCCTTGGTGCGCTGCGTGAGGTCGGCGGCCGGGACGCTCGCCGAGGCCACGATCGGCACCTCGGCGACCAGCTCGCCGTCCGCGTACACCTTGCGCACCCCGAGCTCCCGCCCGCGCGGGATCGGCCCCTCGACGACCGCGGGGATGCCGACGTCGCGGTGCGTGATCCGCGCGTCGGCGCGGATGACCATCGACCGGCTCTGCTCCGTGATGAGCGGGAGCTCGGCGCCGCGCCGGTAGCGGATGGCCGGCGCCTCGTCGACCACCGTGCCCTCGAAGACCGGCCGGAACTTGCGGTACTTGTCCGCGCCCCAGCGCAGCAGCGCGAGCGAGTCGCGGTCGCGCGCCGCCAGCGAGGGCGTGCCGAGCACGACGGAGACGAGCGTGATCCCGCGCCGCTTGCGCGTCCCGACGAGGACGTAGCCCGCCTGGGTGGTGTGGCCCGTCTTGAGGCCGTTCACCGCCGGATCCTTGCCGAGCAGCGTGTTGCGGTTCTCGACCGGCGGGCGCGGCCGGCCCGTGGAGAGCGTCGCGGAGCGGCGGTCGGCGATCTTGCGGATGAAGGAGTGCGTGCGCAGCTTCACGGCGAGCCGCGCGAGGTCGTAGGCCGAGGAGTAGTTGCCCGGCGCGTCGAGCCCGATCGGGTTCGTGTAGTGCGTGTCGCGCAGCTTGAGCTCGCGCGCGCGGCGGTTCATCAGCTTCACGAACCTGCTCGTCGAGCCCGAGACGTGCTCGCCGAGGGTGACGGCGGCGTCGTTGGCGGACTCGAGCATCAGGCCGCGCAGCAGGTCGGCGACCGACATCTTCTCCCCCGGCCGCAGGTCGAGCCGGCTCTCGATCGGCGAGGCGATGTAGTCCGAGGCGGGGACGATGTCCGAGAGCTCCGAGTGCTCCATCGTCAGCAGTGCCGTCATCAGCTTCGTGGTCGACGCGATCGGGCGGCGCTCGGTCGCGTCGCGCTGGTAGAGCACGTCGCCCGTCGAGGCCTCCATGACGATGGCGGACGGCGCGCTGACGTCCGGCGGCGGATCGTCGTCCTGCGCGCGTGCGGGCGCGGCGACGACGAGCACGGCCAGCAGCGCTGCGAGGAGGGCGCGGATCATGGGCCGAGCTTGAGCACCTGGCCGGGCGCCAGGGTCTGCGGATCGATGTCCGGATTCAGCTCGAGGATCGTGTCGAGCGGCACGCCCGTCTTCTCCGCGATGCCGGAAGGGGTGTCCCCCGCCTTGACCGTGTAGGTCTTCGGCTTGGCCTGCTTCTTCTTGTTGCCCTCCTTCTTCTTGGAGGACTGCTTCCCCGCATCCTGGGCGGCGTTGTTCCCGTTGGCTTCCTTCTCGTCGTTCCCGCCCGTGGTGCGGTCGAGCACGATGAACAGCGCCAGCGCGAAGGCCACCAGGGCGAGCGGCGCGATGAAACGCGCAGGGCTGCGACCGGCCATCGGCAGGGATTCTATCCGCGGGTGCGGCGTGATCCCTGACTTCTCAGAGCGCCCAGGCCTGCGCGCGCAGGCGCTCGGCCTCGGCGCGCGCCGCCTCGCCGGGCGGGCCGCCGGACGCGGCGTGGGCGTCGGCGATCGAGCGCGACGCGCTCACGAGGCCGCCGGCGCGGCCGGGCGCGAAGGCCGGGGCGAGCGCCTCGACGCTGCCGCCCTGGGCGCCGATCCCCGGGAGGAGGAAGACCGTGTGCGGCATCAGCTCGCGCATGCGCGCGAGATGCTCGGGCCGGGTGGCGCCCGTGACGGCGCAGATCTCCGCGAGGCCGCTCTCGGGCCCGGGCGTGCCGGCCCCGGCGACGAGCCGCGCGAGCCGCTCCCACAGCGGGCCGCCGTCGGCGAGCTCGAGGTCGAAGAAGTCGGCGGCGCCGGGGTTCGACGTGCGGACGAGCACGAACAGGCCGGCGCCCTGCTCCCGGGCGGCCTCCGCGAACGGCTCGAGCGCGTCGGCGCCGAGCAGCGGGTTGAGCGTCATCGCGTCGGCGTGGAGGCCGACGCTGCGGCCGAACGGCGTCGGCACGTCGCCGAGCCAGGCCTGGGCGTAGGCGGTGGCGGTGCTCGCGATGTCGCCGCGCTTGGCGTCGGCGATCACCAGCAGGTCCTGGGCGCGCGCGTGGGCGACGGTCGCCTCGAGCGCGAGGAGGCCGGCGAAGCCGAGGCGCTCGAAGTGCGCGAGCTGGGGCTTGACGGCGACGCAGGCGGGGCCGGCGGCGTCGAGCAGCGCGAGGCAGTGCGCGAGCACGGCGGCGGCGGCCTGCAGCCGGATGTCGCGGTTCGGCCCGCCGTGGACGAGCCCGGTGGAGCGCTCCGCGTCGGCCAGCGCGTGCACGAGCCGCTCGCGCGACTCGGCCATCGCCTCGACGGCGTCGGGCCAGAGCTTCGTCGTGTCCGGGTCGATCCCGAGCACGATCTGGGACTCGCGCGCCGCGACGGCGGCGGCGAGCCGGTCCCCGAAGGGGATGGCGGCGGGCGACGCTTCGCCGGTGCCCGACAAAGCGTCGCCCGCGCCCGCTACTTGACGGCCTTCTTGAGGCCGGAGCCGGCCGTGAAGCGCGGGACCTTGCTCGCGGCGATCTGCATCGTCTCGCCCGTGCGGGGGTTGCGACCCTCGCGGGCGCCGCGCTGGGCGACATGGAACTTGCCGAAGCCCGTGAACGAGACCTCGTCACCGCCCTTGAGCGCGCTCTCGATCGTCGAGATAACCGCGTCGACCGCGGAACCGGCGTCCTTCTTCGACAGACCGCTCTCTGCGGCGACCTTGTCGACGAAATCCGACTTCGTCATCTACGTCCTCCTTCGTCCCTCGTTGGGTCGTGGTGGCGCGAAGCTAACAAGGCCTTCGGACGCAGTTTTGGCTCTAGAGCGTGGTTTTCCCGGAAAAGCCCGCTATTTGCGAGGTTTTCGGGGCCCTTCACGTAGGCGAAATTGCGCGCTGGGCCGCGGAAATCACGGCCTCGGCGGCCTGTCGGAGGGTTCCCCCGGGGGGTTCCCCGGCGGGCTCCGCGGGCGGTTCCGACGGGCCGCCGCGGAGGCCTCCCAGCGCCGCGCGGAGGTCCGCGCGGACCACGCCCGGGATCGCGAAGCGGCCGCAGGCGGCGACGAGCGCGTGGCGGTCGTCGCGCGCGAGGCAGACCACGCCGCGGTCCGAGACGTGCTCGAGCTCGGTCGCCGCGGCGACGAGCGGCGCGGCGGCCTCGGCCACGGCCTCGTTCCCGGCGAGCAGCGCACCGCCCGCGTCGAGCACGGCGACGGCCCGGACGTCGGCCGAGAGCTCGCGCACGTAGGCGACGGCGAGCGCGGGCGTCAGGGCGGGCGGCATGGCTGCGCCGGAGCATACGTCCCGCCCCGCCCGCCGACGGCGGCACTAGGCTGTCGCGCCGGTGGATGCCTCCCGCATCGCGTGGCTCACCACGGTCGCGATCTGCGTCGTGATCGCGGTGATCCTGCTCTTCTCGGGCTACCTCGGGTACTTCGGGGTCCTGCTCGCGATCGCGCTCTCGGCCGCGATCAACCTGACCTGACCTGAACTCAGCCCGGGCCCGGCTCGGTGTGGACGATCACGTCCGCGATCGCCGGGCAGCGCTCCCGCACGGCCTCCTCGATGCGGCCCGCGTGGTAGTGCGCGGACGGCAGCGGCTGCTCGCCGGGGAGCGTGATCGTCACGAGCGCCACGCGGCCGCGCTCGGCGTCGCGGAAGAGGATCTCGGCGGGCGGGGCGCCGGTGATGCCGCGGACGGCGTCCTCGACCGCCGCGCGCTCCTCCACCGTGTCGTCCGACGGCGGCGTCCACGCCCAGTCCGTGCGCGAGAGCGGCTCGATGTGCGTGTGGACGTGGCCGAGCTCCGGCACGTCGGCGTGGATCTCGGCCTCGAGGCGCTCGATCACGTCGTGCGCCTCGGCGAGGCTCAGCTCGCGCGGGAGCTTGACGTGGAGCGAGAGCTCGTGGGCGTCGGCGACGCGCATCACGCGCACGTTGTGGACCTCGCGGACCTCGGGGACGGTCAGCGCGGCGGCGGTGGCGCGCTCGCGCAGGCCGCCGTCCGTCGTCGCGAGGGCGGCGGGCTCGACGTGGACGACGACGTCGGCGTCGCCCAGCGCGTCGGCGACGAGCTTCTCGACCTCGTCGGCCGTGGCGTGCGCCTGGCCGACCGCCTTGTCGGGCGCCACGCCCACGACGAGGTCGGCGAAGTGGCGGCCCGCGGCGTGCCGGACGCGGACGCGGCGCAGCTCGACGGGCTCGCGCATGCCGGCGAGCGCGGCGCGGATCCGCTGCTCGGCCTCGCCCGACGTGCGGTCCATCAGCACCTCCACGGACTGCCAGGCGAGCCGGAACGCGAGCCCGATGACGAGCAGCGCGACGAGCAGCGCCGCGACCGCGTCGGCGCCAGGCTCACCGGCGGCGACGAAGATCGTGCCCGCGAGGACGGCCAGCGAGCCCGCGAGGTCCGAGCCGAAGTGGATGGCGTTGGAGGCCAGCGCCGGCGAGCCGTGGCGCCGCGCGACGCGGCGGGACGCGATCAGCCGGCTGAGGTCGATGCCGATGACGACGGCCAGCACGAGGAACGACCACCAGGTCGCCTCGACGCCGTGGCCGTTGCCGTCGACGAGGCGCGAGACGGACTCGGCGCCGATCGCCAGCGCGAACAGCATCAGCACGGCGCTCTCGCCGAGGGCGGCGAGGTGCTCGGCCTTACCGTGGCCGTAGTTGTGCTCCTGGTCGGGTGGGCGGAGGGCGACGCGGACGGCGAAGAGCGTCAGCAGCGCGGCCACGAGGTCGGTCGCGGAGTGCGCGGCCTCGGCGAGGAAGGCGAGCGAGCCGGTGGCGAGGCCGGTGCCGAGCTTGAGCGCGACCAGGAAGCAGGCCGCGATGACGCTGAACTGCGCGGAGCGCTTGCGATCGCGCGCGCCGGCGAGATCCTCCGCCGAGAGCCCGGTCGTGCTCACGGGCCGGCCTCGCGCTCCGCCAGCCACGCGGCGAGCGCGCGGGTCGCGCGGCCGCGGTGCGAGATGGCGTCCTTCTCCGTGTCGCTCAGCTCGGCCATGGTGCGGTCGCCGGGCGCGTCGGCGGGGAGGAACGCGGGGTCGTAGCCGAAGCCGCCGTCGCCGCGCGCCTCGGCGGCGAGCGTCCCCTCGCAGGTGCCGGTGAACGTCGCCTCGAGGCCGCCCGGCTCGGCGTAGGCCATCACGCAGACGTAGCGGAGGCCGGAGCCGGCCGGCGCCTCGGCGCGGAGCTTGGCGAGGTTCTCTCCATCCGTCGCGCCGGGGCCGGCGAAGCGCGCGGAGTAGATCCCGGGGGCGCCGCCGAGCGCCTCGGACTCGACGCCCGAGTCGTCGCCGATCGCGGGGCGTCCGAGCTCCTTCGCCGCCGCGCGGGCCTTGCCGAGGGCGTTCGCGGCGAACGTGCCGCCGTCCTCGGGCGGGAGCGTGATCCCGGACGGCAGCGGCTCGAGCTCGGCCCCGGGCAGGAGGCGCGAGAGCTCGCGGACCTTGTGGTCGTTGCGCGTGGCGAGCACGAGCCGCATCGGCGCTCCCTCCGGAGTCAGGCGACCGCGGCGGTCTGGGCGGCCCGCAGCCCGTCGATGCCGTGCTGGGCGAGCGCGAGCAGATCGTCGAGGTGCGCGCGGCTGAGCGGCGTGCGCTCGGCCGTGGCCTGGACCTCGACGAGGCCGCCGTCGCCGGTCATGACGACGTTCGCGTCGACCTCCGCCGTCGAGTCCTCGGAGTAGTCCAGGTCGAGCAGGGGCGTGCCGCCGACGACGCCGCACGACACGGCGGCCACGGTGCCCGTGAGCGGGACGGCCTTCAGCGAGCCCTGCTCCACCAGGCGCTTGAGCGCGAGCTCGAGGGCGACGAAGCCGCCGGTGATCGACGCGCAGCGGGTGCCGCCGTCGGCCGTGAGGACGTCGCAGTCGACGTAGATCGTGCGCTCGCCGAGCGCCTCGAAGTCGACGACGCCGCGCAGGGAGCGGCCGATCAGGCGCTGGATCTCGACCGTGCGGCCGTCCGCGCGGCCCTTGCTGACGTCGCGCGGCTTCCGCTCGCCGGTCGAGGCGGGGAGCATCCCGTACTCGGCCGTGACCCAGCCGCGGCCCTTGCCCATCATCCAGCGCGGGACGGACTCCTGGACGGAGGCGGTGCAGATCACGCGGGTCTCGCCGCAGGAGATCAGGGCGGAGCCGGTCGCGGTCTTGACGAAGCCGGGCTCGATGGTGACGGGCCGCAGGTCGTCCGCGGCGCGGCCGCCGCTGCGCTCGGGCGCGCTCATGCCGCCACCGCCGCGCCGAGCCGCACGGGCTCGACCTCGCCGAGGGGGAGCTGCAGGAAGCGCGTGCCCTGGGCCTCGAAGGCGGCCGTCGGGCCCGTGCACAGGAAGTCGTAGCGCCCCTCGCCGGTGGCGGGGCTGTCCAGCCCGCGGCTGCCGAGCACGTGCTCGACCTGGCGGGCCAGCGGCGCTCCGGAGGTGACGATCGTGGTCTCTGGTCCGAGCATGCGCTGGATGATGGGGCGCACGAGCGGATAGTGCGTGCAGCCCAGGATCACCGTGTCCACGCCGGCCTCGCGCAGCGGCGCGCAGTAGCCCCGGACCTCCTCGAGGAGCGGCTGGTCGATCGTGCCGGACTCGATCCGCATGGCGAGGTCGCCGCACGGGATCTCGTGGACCTCGACGAAGGGGTCGACGCCGGCGATCGCGCGGCCGTAGGCGCCCGTCGCGACGGTCGCGGGCGTGCCGAGCACGCCGACCTTGCCGCGCCGGGTCGCCGCGACGGCCTGGACGGCGGCGGGCTGGACGACGCCGAGGACGTCCACGCCGAGCGTCGTCTGCATCATCCGCTCACGCAGCGCGGGGAGCGCCGCGGCGGTGGCGGAGTTGCAGGCGACGACGAGCAGCTTGATCCGCCGCGCGAGCATCGCCTCGGCGACCTCGAGCGCGAACGCCTCGAGCTCGCGCGGGTCGCGGGAGCCGTACGGCAGGCGCGCGGAATCCGCGAGGTACAGGTAGTCCTCGTGCGGGAGGCGGACCAGGAGCTCGTGGAGCACCGTGAGCCCGCCCACGCCGGAGTCGAAGACCCCGACGGGACGGCGGCGGACGTCGTCGGGCATGGCGGTGAGTCTGGCAGCCGCCCCGGCCTCGGCCGCGCTCGACAGGACGAACGTCAACACCGGCTGGGTAGGGAGGTGGGCCGATCGCCGTGGTGTGCACGTTTGTGGTCTCTGCAACCCCCAACGTGCAACTCGCGAGCGATGTGCACGTTGACCCCGATAGTTGGGGCGAACGTGCACCTCGCGTCCGCCGGCCCGTCCGACCTGCTCCCCCACCCAGCCGGTGTTGACGTTTGAAGCACCGCCTACTTCCCCTCCCCGACCGAGTCGATCGCGCCCTTGAGCTTCTTGATGACCGCCTCGGCGATCGTGGAGTCCTTGAGCCCGCCGCTCGCCTTCACCACCCCCGCGAGGATGACCGCGACCAGGAGGATCAGGCCGACGTACTCGACCGTCCCCTGGCCGCGCACGTCGCGCGCCGCCCCGGCGAGCGCCGCGTGCGCCCGCGCCTGCCACTCGTACACCCTGTCCACGTCGGTCCCGCCTCGATCTCGGCCTTGTCCCGCACGGTGGCGGGCGTGATGGTCATGCTCGAGGGCGCAACGGAACGGGTCCACGCGCGTTTGTGACACAAGTGCGTCGGAACAGAGCCGGAAGTACGCTCGCCCCCATGCGGGGGCTCGTGGTGACCAACATGTGGCCGAGCGCGGACGCGCCGCACCGCGGCATCTTCGTCGCGGACCAGGTCGACGCGCTGCGCCGGCGCGACGACGTCGAGGTCGACGTGCTCGCGTTCCCGTCCGGCCCGCGCGCGCTCGCAAAGGCCACCGCGACGATCCGCCGCCGCACGGCCGGCAAGCACTACGACGTCGTCCACGCGCACTTCGGCCTCTCCGCCCTCCCCGCGCTCGCCGCCCACCGCGGCCCGGTCGTCGTGACCCTCCACGGGAACGACCTGTTCGTGCGCCGCTCCCGCATCGTCACCCGCGCGGCCCTCCCCTTCACCGCGCTCCCCGCGGTCGTCTCGCGCGCGTTCGGCGAGAACCTCCCCGGCGCGGGTACGAAGCGGCGTGTCGCCGTCCTCCCGGTGGGCATCTCCATGGAGCGCTTCCGCCCGATCCCGCGCGCGGAGGCCCGCGCCCGGCTCGGCCTCGACCCCGGCGGCCGGTACCTGCTCTTCCCCCACGACCCCTCCCGCCCGCTGAAGCGCTTCGACCGCGCGCAGGAGGCGGCCGCGGGCGACGCGGAGCTCCTGACGATGGGCCGCGTCCCGCCCGGCGAGGTGCCCTACTGGATCAACGCCGCGAACGCCGTCCTGGTCCCGAGCCAGGACGAGGGCTTCGGGCTCTCGGTCATCGAGGCGCTCGCGTGCGGCGTCCCCGCCTTCGGCACGCCGGTGGGCATCCACCCCGTCGCGCTGGGCGGGATCGACGGCGCGTTCTGCGAGCCGTGGGACCTGGCGCGCTGGCGCGCGGCGCTCCGCCCCGTGCTCGAGGCGGCCGACCCGCGGGTCGACGGCCGCGCCCGTGCGGCGCTGTTCTCGGCGGACCGGATGGCGGAGCGCGTCGTCGAGGCCTGGGAGGCGGTCAGCGGCCGCAGGAGCGGTACCTATACTCGATTGTTCGAGCGTGTCGGCGAGAGCGCTCCTGACCGACTATGAGCGGACTCATGCGACGCATCATGCGCCCGAGCGCCGACGACGCCGGCCAGCCCACGGCCGCCGCGCCGGAGCCCGAGGCCCAGATCGGCGAGCCGAACCCCGGCGCGAACCCGTTCGCCCGGCCGGCCGCGGATGCCCCTGCGCCGACGGAGGCCGAGCCGGCCGCCGGCGTGTCGCCGACCGACGAGACCGCGGTGCTCCCGCTGATCGGCCCGCAGACCGCCGAGCAGGCGGCCGCCGAGGCGGAGCAGCCCGCGGCCGAGCAGACCTTCGCCGAGGGCCCGCGCAAGCGGCGCGGTCTCTTCCGCCGTCGCAAGGGCGATCCGCTCGAGGGCGAGCTCCAGCCCGCGCCGGTCCCCGAGGCCGCCGTCGTGCTGCCGGCGGCCGAGGGCCCCGCGGGGCTCGACCCCGCCGAGGCCGAGATGCTCCCGC
>JBEVIG010000071.1:0-21833 GCA_040510855.1 Solirubrobacteraceae bacterium | reverse complement strand
GTGACCGTGCTGCCGTCCTTCGTGCGCCACGACGGCCCGCCGAAGTGGTCGCCGATGACGTGGCCGTTGCCGCCGGTGAGGACGGCCTGCGGCGTGCTCGCGCCCCAGGCGTGGCCGCCGGGGACGGTCGTGCAGGGATACCGCTGGACGCCGGACGCGTGGGCGATCAGGAAGGGCTTGTGGCCCTCGGGGACCGCGATGCGGTCCGGGACGTCGGGGGCGGCGGGGCCGGCGGCGGCGGGCGCCGCCGCCGCGAGGGCGGCGGCGACGCCGAGGAGCAGGGCGGCGCGAGGAAGGCGCAAGGGATCTCCTGGGGTGGTGGGGGAGGTGGTCGGTCGGTGCCGCCGGTCACCGGCGGCTCGGACGAGATGGTGCGCGCGGCCCGTTGCCGGAGCGTTGGCACGCCGTTGCAGGGCGCCCTGGCGAGTGTGCGACCTAGCACACAGCGCGTCAGCGTGCGGAACATGCGTTTGGTTCCGTCACGAAACCGTGTAATAGTCCGCCGCCAGATGGGCCAGACCCCCGATCGGGCCGGCACCAGGCGATTCTTCCCGGAGGCGTTTGAGACGTGAACGCGACGCTGCTCGTCCGCGACCGCACCGACGAGGACTACCTCGAGATGGAGGCCATGCTGATGGCCTTCATCGACGACGTCCGCCGCGAGGCGACCGCCACCGAGCCCCTCGAGCGGCTGCGGCAGCTCGCCCGGGCGCACGTGCGCTGGCGGCTCGAGCATCCGGACATCGCCGAGGTCTTCGACGTCGCGCTCGGCATGCGCACGCGGATCGCCGAGCTGCCCGAGGAGCACCGGCGCCGGATCCGCGCGATCAAGCGGATGTACGTGGACGAGCTGCGCGCCGTGCTGAAGTCCGGCGCGAAGAGCGGCACGTTCGACTTCGAGGACGTGCGCGTGACCGCGTTCGCGATCGTGACGCTGTGCAGTTGCTCGCACACCTGGTACGACCCGGACGGCGACCTCACCGTCGACCAGGTCGCCGAGATGTACGCGGACTTCGCCGCCGGGATGGTCCGCGCGCCCATGCGCTGCGTCGCCTGAGGCGGCGCCCTCCGCGCGTAAGGGGTACGTGTGGGCGGACGCCCGATGTACGACGGGCGCCTCAGGAGCATGCTGGATCCATGCTCCCCACCGGTTCCGAGAAGGTCGACGCGGAGCGGGCCTTCACCCGCATGGTCCGCTCACGGCGCCGGGCGTCCCTCTCCCGCTCCCTCCGCCGTTCCAGCTGCGGCGCGCGGCTGCGCGTCGTCGCCGATCGCGAGCTGAACCGCCGCGGCCCCGGCCGCGGCGGCACCCGCGAGATCCCGCTGGACGCGATCGCCGGCACGCTCGAGCCGAGCCGCGCGGACGTGTTCGACGCGAGCTTCCGCCCCGCCCCGGCGGCCCGCTCGCGCTGGGAGCGCGTCTGGCTCGCCGAGCAGCGCGGCCAGGTGCTCCCGCCGATCTCCGTCGTGCCCGTCGGCGACGGCTACGCGATCCGCGACGGCCACCACCGCGTGTCCGTCGCCCGCGCCCGCGGCGCGCTCACGATCGACGCGCAGGTCGACGTGCTGCCCGGCTAGGCGAACGCGGTCGCGCGGCTCGCCGCCTCCCAGCGCGACAACTCGGCCAGGCGGCCCTCGAGCGCGCCCCGGATCGCCGCCACCGCGTCGTCGCCCAGCGCCAGCCGGAGCGGCGGCGCGTCGGCGTCGAGCGCGGCGGCGATCGCCTCGGCGGCCAGCCGCGGATCGCCCTCCTGGCTGCCGTGCTGCCCGTCGAGGAAGGCGCGGTTCGGGCCGACCGTTTCCGCGTACGCCGGCAGGGAGGGCGACCGGTGCAGGCGGTCGCCGGCGAACTCCGTGCGGAACGAGCCCGGCTCGACGATCAGCACGCGCAGCCCGAGCGGGGCGACCTCGGCGGCGAGCGACTCCGACGCGGCCTCCAGCGCGAACTTCGCCGCACAGTACGCGCCGAAGCCGGGCGGAGAGAGCTGGCCGCCCATCGAGCTCATCTGCACGATCGCCCCGGTCCCGCGTGCCCGCATGCCGGGCAGGACGGCCCGGGTGAGCGCGACGGGGCCGAAGAACATGGTCTCCATCATGTCGCGGAGGTGCTCGGGCTCGACCTCCTCGATCGCGCCCACGGAGCCGAAGCCCGCGTTGTTGACGAGCACGTCGACGCCGCCGAAGCGCTCCTCGGCGGCCTCGACGGCGCCCGTGATGGCCGCGGGCGAGGTGACGTCGAGCGCGACCGTCAGGACACGGTCGGGTGCGAGCGCGACGAGGTCGCCGAGCGCCCGGGGGCGGCGCGCGGTCGCGACCACCGCGTCGCCGCGCTCGAGCGCGACCTCCGCGAGCCGGCGGCCGAAGCCGGAGGAGCAGCCGGTGATGAGCCAGGTACGGGGAGCCATGCGATCACGCTAGGCCCGCTTCCCGCCCCTCGGAAGCCTCCGGTTGCCTGCCGCGTCACAGGCCCAGCCTGTGACCGGGCGTAGACTCCTTCGTCCGTGACCACGCCCGAGCTCCGCCAGCTCCGCGCCTTCGTCGCCGTCGCCGAGGCCGGCAGCCTCACGGCCGCGGCCCGCACCCTCCACATCGCCCAGCAGTCGCTCTCGCAGCAGATGCGCGAGCTCGAGGCCCTGCTCGGCGTGCTGCTGCTCGAGCGCAGCACCCGCGGCGTGACGCTCACCGCGCCCGGCGAGGTGCTGCTGCGTGAGGCGCGGCCGGTGATCGCCCAGGCCGAGCGTGCCGCCGAGGCCGTCCGCCACGCCGCCCGCGGCGAGGTGGGCCACCTCCGCGTCGGCTTCCTCCCGAGCGTCGCGAACTACGTGATGCCGCCGGTCGTCCGCGCCCTCCGGGAGCGCCACCCGCGGATCGCGCTCGAGACGCAGGACCTCCCGATCGCGCAGCTGATCGACGGCCTGCGCGACGGCGCGCTCGACGCGGGCTTGACCCGCCCACCCGAGGTCGCCGGCGTCGCGACGGAGTGCGTCCTGCGCGAGCCCGTCGCGGCCGTGCTCCCGCAGGGGCATCCGCTCGCCGCCCGCCGCAGGCTGCGGCTCGCCGAGCTGGCGGACGAGCCCTGGGTGCTCACGCCGCGCGACTCCTGGCCGCCGTGGCACCGCAAGTACGACGAGGACTTCGCCCGCGCCGGCTTCACCGCCCGCGTCGCGCAGCGCGGGACCACGCCGCAGAGCCTCCTCGCCCTCGTCGCCGCCGGCGTCGGCGTGACCCGCCTCCCCGTCTCCGCCCAGAGCCTGCGCCGCACCGGCGTCGTCTTCGTCCCGCTCGAGGGCGAGGAGGCCGAGGTCGTCCTCGCCTGGCGCCCTGGCGCGGCCAACCCGGCGCTCACCGCCCTGCGCGCGGTCGTCCGCGACGTGGCGCCCACCATCGATCCGCAGGGAGCGGGCTAGCCTCGGACGGTGCGCACGCGTTCCCGTCCCGAGCTGGTCGAGCGCCGTCGCGCGGCGGCGCTGCGCATCGCCTACCCGGCCGAGCTGCCCGTCTCGGGGCGCCGCGACGAGCTGCGCGCGGCGATCCGCGACCACCAGGTCGTCGTCGTGGCGGGGGAGACCGGCTCGGGCAAGACGACCCAGCTCCCGAAGCTCTGCCTCGAGCTCGGCCGCGGCCTGGAGGGGATGATCGCCCACACGCAGCCGCGCCGGCTCGCCGCGCGCACGGTCGCGGAGCGGATCGCGAGCGAGCTCGGGACGGAGCTCGGCGGCGCCGTCGGCTACGCCGTGCGCTTCACGGACCGCTCGCGGCCCGAGACCCGCCTGCGGCTGATGACGGACGGCCTGCTCGTCGCGGAGATCCAGCGCGACCGGATGCTGCGCCGCTACGACACGGTGATCGTCGACGAGGCGCACGAGCGCAGCCTGAACATCGACTTCCTGCTCGGCCACCTCGCGCGGATCCTCCCGAAGCGGCCCGACCTGAAGCTGATCATCACCTCGGCGACGATCGACCCGCACCGCTTCGCGCGGCACTTCGGCGAGGACGTCCCGGTGGTCGAGGTCTCCGGCCGCACCTACCCGGTCGAGGTCCGCCACCGCCCGGTCGAGGACGCCGAGGACTCCGACCGCGACCAGACCGACGCGATCGGCGACGCGGTCGAGGAGCTGCTGCGCGAGCCGCCCGGCGACGTCCTCGTCTTCCTCTCGGGCGAGCGCGAGATCCGCGACACGGCCGAGGCGCTGGCCGGCCGCCTGCCGCAGGACGTCGAGCTGCTCCCGCTCTACGCCCGCCTCTCCACGCGCGAGCAGCAGCGCGTCTTCAAGCCCTCGGGCGCGCGCCGCGTGGTGCTGGCCACGAACGTCGCCGAGACGTCGCTCACCGTGCCCGGGATCCGCTACGTCGTCGACCCCGGCTTCGCCCGCATCAGCCGCTACAGCGCGCGGCTGAAGGTCCAGCGCCTGCCGATCGAGAAGATCAGCCAGGCCTCCGCGAACCAGCGCAAGGGCCGCTGCGGCCGCGTCGCCGACGGCATCTGCATCCGCCTCTACACCGAGGAGGACTTCGACGAGCGGCCGGAGTTCACCGACCCCGAGATCCTCCGCACGAGCCTCGCGTCCGTGATCCTCGCGATGGCCGCGGCCGGCCTCGGCGACGTCGAGGACTTCCCGTTCCTCGACCCGCCCGACCGCCGCCAGGTGCGCGACGGCGTCCTCCTGCTCCAGGAGCTCGCGGCGCTCGACGAGAAGGACAAGCTCACGCAGCTCGGGCGCCGGCTCGCCCAGCTCCCCGTCGACCCGCGGCTCGGCCGGATGATCCTCGCGGCCGAGCGGCGGCACTGCGCGGAGGAGGTGATCGTGATCGCCGCGGCGCTCTCGATCCAGGACCCGCGCGAACGCCCCGCCGACAAGCAGGCGCAGGCCGACCAGCTCCACGCGCGCTTCGCCGACGAGTTCTCGGACTTCCTCTCGCTGCTCAACCTCTGGCGCTACGTCCGCGAGAGCCAGCTCCAGCTCTCCTCGAACCAGTTCCGCAAGCGCTGCCACGCCGAGTTCCTCCATCACCTGCGCGTCCGCGAGTGGCAGGACCTCGTCGGCCAGATCCGGCAGGCGGCGAAGGGCGTGAAGCTCGAGCTCAACCAGACGCCGGGCGAGTCGCCCGAGATCCACACCGCGCTGCTCGCCGGCCTGTTGTCGCACGTCGGCCTGAAGGATCCGGTCCGCCGCGAGTACGCGGGCGCCCGCGGTGCGCGCTTCATGCTCTTCCCCGGCTCGGTGATCGCGCGCAAGCCGCCGACCTGGGTGATGGTCGCCGAGCTGGTCGAGACCTCGCGGCTGTGGGGCCGGACCGCCGCGCGGATCGACCCGCGCTGGATCGAGCCGCTGGCCCCGCACCTGATCAAGCGGACCTACGACGCCCCACGCTGGGAGCGCAAGCGCGCCTCGGTCGTGGCCACGGAGCGCGTGACGCTCTACGGCCTGTCGATCGTCGCCGGCCGCGCGGTCGCCTACGGGCGGATCGACCCCGAGCTCTCGCGCGAGCTGTTCATCCGCCGCGCGCTCGTCGAGGGCGACTGGGACACGCGCCACGCCTTCTTCCACGCCAACCGCGAGCTGCTCGAGGAGGTCGGGGAGCTCGAGCACCGCGCGCGCCGGCGCGACATCGTCGCCGACGACCGCGCGCTCTACGACTTCTACGCCGCCCGCGTCCCGGCCGAGGTCGTCTCCGGCGCGCACTTCGATCGCTGGTGGCGCGACGCGAAGCGCGCCGACCCGGGCCTACTGACCTTCACGCCCGAGGACGTCGTCGACGCGGAGGCGGCCGCCTTCCTCGACCCGCGCGCCCGGCCCCAGCAGTGGAAGCAGGGCGACCTCACGCTGCCGCTCTCGTACATGTTCGACCCCGGCTCGCCGCGCGACGGCGTGACCGTGCACGTCCCGCTCAAGGTGCTGCCGCAGCTCAAGGCCGCCGGCTTCGACTGGCTCGTGCCCGCGCTCCGGCCCGAGCTGATCACCGCGCTGATCCGCTCGCTCCCGAAGGAGCTGCGCCGCGCGCTCGTGCCCGTCCCCGAGACCGCGCAGGCGCTGCACGACCACGTCACGCCGCGCAGCGGGCCCCTGCTCGACGTCCTCGCCCGCGGGCTGGAGGAGATCCGCGGCGTCCGCGTCCCGCGCGGCGCGTGGTCGCTCGACGCCCTTCCGCCGCACCTGCGGATGACGTTCCGCGTCGAGGACGACCAGGGCCGGCTCGTCGCCGAGGGGAACGACCTCGCGGCGCTGCGCGACGCCGTGCGCCCGAAGCTCCGCGCCGCGCTGAGCGCCGCCGCCGCGCCGCTCGAGGCGAGCGGGCTGACCGACTGGACCGTCGGCGCGCTCCCGCGCACCGTCGCGCTGCCGGGGACGGGCCAGGCCGTCCGCGGCTACCCGGCGCTCGTCGACGAGGGCGCGACGGTGGCCGTGCGCGTGCTCGACTCCCCGGAGGCGCAGGCCGCCGCGATGGCCGCCGGCACGCGCAAGCTGATCGCCCTCAACGTGCCCTCGCCCCTGCGCAGCGTGCAGGGGACGCTGGGGAACCGCGAGCTGCTCACGCTCGCCGGCGCGCCGCACCCAGGCGTGCGCGAGGTGCTCGACGACTGCGTCGTGGCCGCGCTCGACGCGCTGATCGCCCAGGGCGGCGGCCCGGCGTGGGACGAGGCCGGCTTCCGGCGGCTCCGCGACCACGTCGCGGGCGCGCTCGTGACGACGACGGAGCAGGTCGTCGCGCGCGTCCTCGCGATCCTCGACGCGGCACGGGCGCTCGAGGCGCAGCTCGACGCGATCTCCGCCCCGCAGCTCGTGCCGGCCCGCGACGACGTCCGGGAGCAGCTCGCCCGCCTCGTCCATCCCGGCTTCGTCGCGGAGGCGGGCGCCCGGCGGCTCGCCGACGTCGAGCGCTATCTCGCCGCGGCGTCGCGGCGGCTGGAGCGGCTCCCGGCCGCGCCCGCGCCCGACCGCGACAAGATGGGCGGCGTGCGGGAGCTCGAGGCGCTGTGGGAGGCCAGGGGCCGCCCGGAGGAGGCCCGCTGGCTGCTCGAGGAGCTGCGCGTGAGCCACTTCGCGCAGGCGCTCGGCGTGCGCGGGCAGGTCTCGGCGAAGAAGGTCCGGCGGCTACTGCAGGGGTGAGTCGGGCGGCGGCACGCCGACGTCGCGCGCGGCCTCGACCGCGGCGACGCCCGGCACCGCCTCCAGCGCGGCGGGATCCTCCGCCGCGCCGGTGATGACCCCGGTGGCGGGGAGCGTGGACTGCAGCCGCAGCCCTGCCTGTTGCAGGGCCGCGGCCACGTCGTCCATGGCGTCGAGGTGGTCGTCGGCGACGAGCACCGTGACGTCGATCACGGCGCCTGCACCAGCCCCGCGCCGACGTCCACCGCCGCGATCGGCATCCGCTGCGCGCCGCCGACCAGCGCCTGCCACAGCGCCGCCCCGCGGGCGTTGGGGTCCGCCTCCGCGTAGAGCGCGGCGATGCCCGCGACGTGCGGGGTCGCCATGCTCGTGCCCTGCAGCCGCCGGTAGCGCGTCGGCATCGGCCAGCTCGAGAACACGTTCACGCCGGGCGCCGCGATGTCGATCTGCCCGCCGTTCGGGTTGATCCCGCGGTTGGAGAAGAACGCGACCCCCAGGTTGGAGTCGAGCGCCGCGACGGCCATGATCGAGGGGCAGTTCGCCGGGTGCGAGACCGGGCGGGTCGTCCCCGGCCGGCTCGAGTCGTTCCCGGCGGCGGCCACGATCAGCGTCCCCTTGGCCTGCGCGCGCAGCGCGACGCGCTCGTAGACCTGGGAGAACGGCTGGCCCGGCTGGGTCGGCGCGCCGAGCGACATGGAGACGACGGCGCACTTGTTCGCGATCGCCCACTCGATGCCGGCCAGGATGCCGGTGTCCGAGCCCGAGCCGGCGTTGGAGAGCACCTTGCCGGCGTAGACCTCGCCCTGGTGGGCGACGCCGTAGCGCGGGCGGCCCTTCGGCGGGCACTTGCGCCCGAGCGCCGTGCCGATGCAGTGCGTCCCGTGGCCGTGGCCGTCCTGGACCGCCTCGCCGGGCACGAACGACTTCGACTTGATCGTGCGGCCCGCGAAGTCCGGGTGCTGGAGGTCGAAGCCCGTGTCGAGCACGGCCACGCGGATCTTCGCGCCGGTCCGGCAGCAGTTGACGACCTTGGTCGCCTGGAGGCCCCAGGTCGCCTGGGTCTCGTCGATCGCGGCGATCGCGGCCAGCGTCCCGGCGTCGGCGGCGGCCGCGCCGGCGAGGTCGTCGGTGAGGTGCATGACCGCGTCGCGGTAGCCGCGCAGGTAGTCGGCGCTGCGTCCGGCGGGAGCCGGGGCGGCGGCCGGCATGAACGGCGGGACTGGCACGGCCTCGGTCGCGCCGAGCGGCGGCCCGGCCGGGAGGAGCGCGTGGCCGTTGGCGGCGTGCGGCGCCTCGGCCAGCTCGAGCGCGTAGACGATCCGCTCTGGCTCGACGGCGATGATCGCCTCGCTGCCGGCGGCCTGCATGACCTGCTCGGGCGGGGCGTCGACGACGGCCACGCCGAGCGTCTCGAAGACCTCGGTGCCGGCGGCGTCGCCGCCGGCGATCGAGGGGCCGACGGCCTCTCGTACGGCCGCCATGCCGGGCTTCGCGGCGCCTTCCTCGAAGAGCACGAGCGAGCGGCCTGTGGTGGCACCGGCGAGGGAGCTGAACTCCATCTCGGACCTCCTGTGGGGGGAGAGTGGGGGGTACCGCCAGTCCTATCCGACCCGCGCGGCGCACGCAACGCACCGCCTGAAGGTCTGCCCTAACGGGCGACCAACCGGTACTCCTCGTCGCCGATCCGGACCACGTCGCCCGGATGCAGCTGGCGCCCGCGGCGCGCGTCGGGCTCGCCGTTGACGAGCACCTCCGTCTCCGCCAGGAACGCCTTGACCTCGCCGCCGCCGCCGACCACGTCGGCCAGCTTCAGCAACTGGCCGAGCCGGATCGTCGTGCCGCGGATCGGCACCTCGACGCTCAAGGCAGCTTCCTGCGCAGGATCAGGTCGCCGACGATCGTGCCCAGCGGCCCGCCCGTGACGAAGACGAGGGCCGGGAACCACCAGCCCCAGCGCTTCTCGCCCGCGCCCTGCGCGGTGAGGAAGAGCAGGATCAGGAAGCCGATGCCGTGGATCGGGCCCAGGACGGAGACGGCCGCGTCGCTGCGGTCGGCGAAGGCGAAGTACATGAGCACCACGAGCAGCAGCGCGTCGGCGATGCCGACCGCGAGGACGCGGTTGAGGGCCTTGCGCTGCGACGCGGGGTCGTGAGCGGGGGCGGGTGCGGTCGAGGTCACGCCGCCATCCTAGGAATCGCGGATGAGATCCGCGTCACACGCCGCCGCGGCTCAGGGCGCCTTGGCGAGGTACCGCTTCGCGGCCAGGCGGCGCTTGATCACGCGCGCCGACGCGGGGTAGTTCGCCAGGCGGAACGTGCCCGGCGACGGGCGGCCCTGGTTGTACTGGACCATCTTCGTGCGCCGGTGCGAGGCGATCCAGTCGAACAGCCGCGCGGCGAACGACGGCGTGTCCGCGCCCCACATCGCCCACTCCGCGAAGGCGAACGGCTTGCGCTTCCCGACCGCCCAGGTCCGGTAGAAGGTGTCGAGCCCGGTCCAGTTCGGGAAGCGCGAGTAGAAGCTCGTGCCGACCCAGTCGACCCAGCGGCGGCCGGGCCAGAACCGGCCGGGGGCGAGCGCGGCGATGTTCGGCGAGCCGCCGACCATCGGCGCCCAGACGAACGCGATCTGCGGCTCGGGGATCCGCTGCGCGCCCGACTGCACGGCCGGGAGCCCGCGGGCGGCGAGCTTGGCGTTCACCGCCGCGACGTCGCCGCCGTGCATGATCACGTGGACGCGCTTCCACGCCTTCTTGAAGGTCGCGGGCGAGTGGTCGGCATCGCGCCGGGCGCCGCTGCAGGAGTGCGAGGCGTAGGCGTTGTCGCAGTTGTTCATCTCGCCCATCAGGCGGATGTACGCGGGCTGCCCGTAATCCGCGATCGCGCGCG
Organism: Solirubrobacteraceae bacterium; assembly: GCA_040510855.1. Taxonomy (GTDB): domain Bacteria; phylum Actinomycetota; class Thermoleophilia; order Solirubrobacterales; family Solirubrobacteraceae; genus DASQMT01. The sequence goes on along the minus strand of JBEVIG010000071.1, from coordinate 11,836 downwards.
TCAGCCGGATCAGGTACCCGTCGCCCTTCCCGCGCGCGATCTCGCCCGGGGAGATGCGCTCCGGCATGTTCTGGCCGCCCGCCGTGCCCAGGTGGTACATCAGCCGCGCGCCGGCCCGGCGCGTGTTGTCGACGGTGTAGTCGAGCGACCCGTTCCACGAGACGAAGTGCTGCCAGACCGCGGGCGCCTTGCCCGCGCGGCGCGTGAAGTCGCCGAACTCGTAGCCGGCGGTCAGCCCGTTGAGCACCTTCCCGTTCGGCGGTGCGAAGGCCTCGCCCTGCGCGGCGGCAGGGGCGGCGAGGGCGAGCAGGACGAGCGTGAGGACGGCGCGGATCGGGGTCACGGGGATGTGATCGGCACGCGAGCCGCCCATCAGCAGTCGACGATGAAGTGGAACGGCAGCTCGGCCACCGGGTTGTCCGCGGCGAGCGACCGCGTGGTGAACGTCACCTGCTCGGGTGCGAGGCCCGGCTTGGCGTGCACGATGCCGGCGGCGTTCTGGCGCTCGTCCTCGGGCGTGGTGCCGCCGACGGAGGCGACGACCGCGCAGCGCGAGACGTCGTGCGGGAACGTGACCGTCGTGACGCCGGTGTTGCCCGGGACCGCGCTCGTCACGCCCTCGCCGGAGGCGAGCGCCCCGGCCGAGGTCACGACGCCCCAGATGGTCGCCTCGGGCTGCGGGATCGCACCGGGCGCGAGGTCGGCCGCCTGCAGCGAGCCGTCCTTCACGTCGTCCGTGCGGACCGCGCCGTTCCGGATCTTCGAGGCGGTGACCGAGTTCGTGTCGAGCTTCGCCCCCGTGACCGCGTGGTAGGCGATCTGCCTGGTGCGGATCTTCGACGCGGCCCACGCGGTGCCGCCGCCGAGCGCGAGCACCAGCGCCAGCGTCGCCGTGACGTTGGCGTAGGTCAGCTTCGCGCGGATCCTCTGAATGGTTCGTGCGTTCATATGGGCTCCGACGGCATTGACACGCCGGAGGAGCGGAAGTTGTGTGAGGATCGCGCGGTGAACACCCGGTCCGAGTTCCCACACCGCGTCTCGCGCACCGACCACCTGTGGATCGAGGCGCCCGACGGCTGCCGGCTCGCCGCCCGCCTCTGGCGGCCCGAGACGGACGAGCCGGTGCCTGTGATCCTCGAGGCGGTGCCGTACCGCAAGGGCGACGGCACGGCGGCCGGCGACGAGTCCCAGAACGCGTACCTCGCCGGCCACGGCTTCGCCTGCCTGCGGCTCGACCTGCGCGGGAGCGGCGACTCGGACGGGCTGCTCGCGGACGAGTACACGGAGCAGGAGCAGGAGGACGTCGAGTTCGTGATCGGCTGGCTCGCCGCCCGGCCGTGGTGCAACGGGTCGGTCGGCATGACCGGCGTCTCGTGGGGCGGCTTCGCCTGCGTGCAGGCCGCCGCGCGCACCCCGCCGGCGTTGAAGGCGATCGCGCCGCTGCACTTCACGGACGACCGCTACGCCGACGACGTCCACTACCGCGGCGGCTGCGTGCTCGGACTCGACATGCTCCAGTGGGCGGTCTCGATGGAGGCCTATCGGGCGCAGCCGCCCGACCCGGACCTCGTGGGGGACGAGTGGCGGGCGCGCTGGCGCGAGCGGCTCGACGGCCACGAGCCGTTCATCCTGCCGTGGCTCTCCCACCAGCGGCGCGACGACTACTGGCGCGTCGGCTCGGCCTGCGAGCACCACGAGCGGATCACCTGCGACGTGTTCGCGATCGGCGGCTGGGTCGACGGCTACCGCGACGCGGTCCTGCGGATGCTCGAGCACGCGCCCGGCCGGTCGCGCGGGCTGATCGGGCCGTGGGGCCACACGTCGCCCGAGTCGGGCAAGCCCGGCCCGGAGATCGGCTTCCTCCAGGAGCTGGTGCGCTTCTTCGGCTCCTCGCTCCGCGGCGACGACAACGGCTTCTGGGACGAGCCGCAGCTGATCGCCTTCGTCCAGGCGGCGTCGCCGCCCGCGACGAGCTGCAAGACGCGCGAGGGGCACTGGGTGGCGGAGGCGGCCTGGCCGTCGCCGGCGGTGCGGACCGCGGTGCTGGAGCTGCCGGACGGCCCGCCGCGGGCGGTGCGCGGCCTGCAGCACTGCGGGCTCGACGCCGGCGTGTGGTGCGGCGACGGCGGCCCGGCCGACCTGCCAGGGGACCAGCGCCCGGACGACGGCGCGTCGCTGTGCTGGGACTGGCCGGCCGAGGCGCCCGCGGAGCTGCTCGGCCACGTCGTCGCCGAGCTGGAGCTCGAGGCCGACCGCCCCGTCGCGCTCGCCGCGGTGCGGCTGTGCGACGTGGCGCCGGACGGCGCGTCGACGCTGATCACGCGCGAGGTCTTCAACCTCACCCATCGCGAGGGGCACGACCAGGTCGTCCCCGTCGTGCCGGGCGAGCCGATGCGCGTGCGGATCCCGCTGATGTCGATCGGCTACGCGCTGCCCGCCGGGCACACGCTGCGGCTCGCGGTCTCGCCGACGTACTGGCCGTGGGCGTGGCCCTCGCCCGAGGCGGTCACGCTGACCGTCCACGGCGGCCGCGTCGAGCTGCCGGTGCGGACGGGTGAGGGCGCGCCGCCGCTGCCGCAGTGGGGCCCGGCGGAGGCCGCCGCGCCCCTGGAGTCCGAGTCGCTGCACGCCGGCCCGACGGGGCGGACGCTCACGCGCGACCTCGCCACGGGGGCGGCCGAGCTCGCCTTCGACTGGATCGACCACCGCACGCGCCATAAGGCGACGGGCACCGTGCTCGGGGAGCGCAACACCGCGCGCTACCGGATCACGGAGGGCGATCCGCTCTCGCCCGAGGTCGAGTGCGCGACGACGGTGGAGCTCGAGCGCGGCGACTGGGCGGTCCGCACGGAGATCACGGCGCGGATGACGTGCACGCGCGAGGCGTTCCTCGTCACCACCACCCTCGATGCGTACGATGGCGGCCGGCGCTGCCACGCGCGCCGCTGGACACACGAGATCCCGAGGGACGGTGGCTGATGGAGGCGACGGTCGCTGGGCAGCACACCCTGCCCTGGAGCTGGTACGAGGACCCGGGGCAGGCACGGCGCGAGCGCGACCTGATCTTCCGCCGCGCGTGGCAGTACGCGGGCCGCCGCGACCAGCTCACCGCGCCCGGCTCGTACTTCGCCACCCACGCCGGCGGCCTCCCCGTCGTGGTCACGCGCGACCGCGACGACGTGCTGCGCGCGTTCGCCAACGTCTGCCGGCACCGCGGCTCGCTCGTCGCCTCCGGCCAGGCCGAGCGCGGGACGCTCCAGTGCCCGTACCACGCGTGGACCTACGGGCTCGACGGCTGCCTGCGGGCCGCCCCGCGGGCCAAGGACGACCCGGGGATCGACCTCGGCGAGCTCGGGCTCGTGCCGATGGCCGTCGGCACCTGGGGCCCGTTCGTGTTCGTCAACCCGGACGCGGAGGCGCCGCCGCTCATCGAGGCGCTCGGCGACCTGCCCGAGGTCGTGCGCGCGCACGGCCTCGACGTCGACACGCTCGCCTTCCACCACCGCACGGAGTACGAGATCCGGGCCAACTGGAAGGTCGCGCTCGAGAACTACCTCGAGTGCTACCACTGCCAGCTCAACCACCCCGGGCTCGTGTCCGTGATCGACGACCGCAAGCTGCGGATCGAGTCCGTGGGGCTGCGGGCGAGCCAGTTCAACCCGGCGGAGGCGCAGGCGCTGGCCGGCAGGGCGCCGCTCGACATCGCGGGCGGCGTGCCCGAGGGGCAGTTCCACCTCCTCTTCCCCTCCCTGAAGTTCAACTCGTACCCCGGGCCGCCCAACCTCTCGATCGGGCCGCTCTGGCCCGTGGCGCCGGACCGCTGCCGCGGCTACCTCGACTACTGGTACGCACCGGACGCGGACCCGGCGTGGATCGAGGAGATGCTGACGTTCGACGACCAGGTCGGGGCGGAGGACACGGGGCTCGTCGAGGCGGTGCAGGCCGGCGCGGGGAGCGGGCTCGTGGCCGAGGGCCGGCTGCTGGCGCACGACGAGCAGCTCATCGCCCGCTTCCAGGCCTACGTCCGGGAGATGGTCGAGGGCTAGCGGCCCGCGGCGCCGCGCGTCTACGCGCGGCGGCGCAGCGCCAGCATGGCGCGGTCGTCGAGCGACGTGCCGCGCTCGAAGGCGTCGAGCTCGGCCGCGACGGCCTCCAGCAGCGCCTCCGCGCCCTCCGGCGCGGCGTCGACGGCGGCGGCCAGCCGCTCCTCGCCGAACCGCTCGCCCTCGCCCGGCGTCTCCGTGACGCCGTCCGTGTAGAGCAGCAGCGTGTCCCCGGGCTCGACGGGGATGACGATGTCGTCGTGCTCGCCCGGTTCTCGCAGCGCGCCGAGCAGGACCCCGCACTCGCCCACCTCGTGGGCGCGCGCGCCGGCCCGCGCGCGCAGGGGCAGCGGGTGCCCGCCCGCGGCCATCACCACGTCGTCCTCGCGCAGCACGCCGCAGAGCATCGTCACCGGTGAAAGCCGGGGCCGCTCCGTGAGCGCGCGGTCGACGATCTCCAGCACGGCCGCCGGGCGGGGGTCGAAGCGCGCGGCGGTCCGGGCCGTGTGGCGGACGAGCGCGGTGAGCGCCGCCGCGGCCACGCCCTTCCCCGTCACGTCGCCGAGCAGCACCATGTGGCCGCCGTCGACGGCGAAGACGTCGTAGAAGTCGCCGCCGACCTGGGTCCCGCTCTGGCCCGGCCGGTAGTGCGCGGCGAGCTCCCAGCCCGGGATCTCCGGCAGGGCGTCCGGGAGCAGCGAGGACTGGAGCGTGTGCGCGACCTCCGCGAGCGTGTCGTACGCGGCGCGCTCCTCCGTGAGGTCCTCGATCACGTTGACGGCGAGCGTCGCGCCCGTCTCGTCGCGCAGCGCGGTCGCCTTCGTCAGGAACCAGCGGGCGTCGCCCGTCTCGCGGACCGTGCTCAGCGTCAGCATCGGCTCGGGCCGCTCGCCGCGGATCACCCGCGCGCCCGGCAGGTCCTCGGCGTAGACGACTCGGCCCTCGGCGTCGCGGATGTCGAAGATGTCGAGCAGCTCGCCCGGTTCTGCGTCGAGCACGGCCTGCACGTCGGGCAGCCCGAGCAGCCGCGCGGCCGCGGGGTTCGCGAACACGACCTTGCCGCGGGAGTCGTGCACCGTGACGGCCTCCGCGAGCGTGCCGAGGATCCCCTCGAGCCGGCGCTCGGTCGCGGTGAGCCGCGCCACGAGTTGCGCGTTGGCGAGCGCGAGCGCCGCGCGCCCCGCGAGCAGCTCCGCGAACGCGAGCTCGTCCGGACCGTAGCGGCGGCCGGAGGGCCCGACGCCGACGCCGAGGGCGCCCAGGGTCTCGTGCCCGATGTCCAGCGGCAGCGCCATCGTCGAGCGCAGCCCCGAGCGCTCGATCATCGCCCCATCCTCCGCGTCGTGGCTCATCGCCGCCCGCAGCTCGGGGACGAGCTCGGCGAGCTGCGCGCCCTCGCCCCGCAGCGCGCGCGTGGTGGGCGAGTGCTCGGCGCGCTCGACCGCGCCGCGCTCCATCAGCCACGCCTCCATGCGCGCGCGATCGGGGTGGTCCGAGCGCGCGGCCACGCGCCGGAGCCGGCCGCCCGGGTCGAGCACGTCGATCCAGGCCGCGTCGGCGAAGGCCGGCACGAGCAGATCCGCGAGTCGCTGAAGCGCGCCGTCCATGTCGGCCGCGCCATCGGTGATGCCCGCCGCCGCGGCGAGCAGCTCGACCTTGTCGGGCTCCTGCGGCAAGGCCCGGATCGTAACCGGGACGCGCTAGGGTCGGAGCCGTGACGGTCACCACGCTTCCCGGTGGGTTCGAGCTACCCCTGGAGCCCCGGCTGCCGCGCATCGGCGCGATCGACCAGGTCGCCCTGGAGGAGCGCGCCGCATCGCTCGCCAAGCGGTCGATCAAGAAGGAGTCCAAGGCCTACGCGCTCGACCTCGCGATCCGCATGATGGACCTGACGACCCTGGAGGGCGCCGACACGCCCGGCAAGGTCGCGGCGCTCGCGTCCAAGGCCATCCACCCGGACCCCGCGGATCCCTCCATCCCGAGCTGTGCCGCGGTCTGCGTGTACCCGAACCTCGTGCCGGTCGCGGTCGAGCGGGTGCGCGGGACCGGGGTCAAGGTCGCCTCGGTGGCGACCGCGTTCCCGTCCGGCCAGTCGCCGCTCGACGTGAAGGTCCGCGACGTCGAGGAGGCGGTCGCGTTCGGCGCCGACGAGATCGACATGGTCATCGACCGCGGCGCGTTCCTGTCAGGCCGCTACGCGCAGGTCTACGACGAGATCGTGCAGGTCAAGGCGGCCTGCGGGCGCGCACACCTGAAGGTGATCCTCGAGACGGGCGAGCTCGGCACCTACGACAACGTCCGCCGCGCGTCGCTGCTCGCGATGGCCGCGGGCGCGGACTTCATCAAGACCTCGACGGGCAAGCTGCCGAAGGCCGCCACGCTGCCCGTGCTGCTCTGCATGCTCGAGGCGATCCGCGACGTGCACGACGAGACGGGCCGCGTCGTGGGCATGAAGCCGGCGGGCGGCATCCGCACCGCGAAGCAGGCCGTGCAGAACCTCGTGATCGTGTCCGAGACGCTCGGGCCGGACTGGCTCACGCCCGACCGCTTCCGGCTCGGCGCCTCGTCGCTGCTCAACGACGTCCTGATGCAGATCCGGACGCTCAAGACCGGCCGCTACCAGAACCCGGAGCACTTCACCCGTGACTAGTCACGAATCCTCCGATTCCCGCGGCGCCTCGACACCGTGGACAACCCGTGGGGCCGACCGGCCGAGCGCCGAAGGGACCCACCCTGCTTTCGCTCGGCCGGCCGACCCCACGCGTGCCCACGGCGCCGAGGCATCCACGGATGATCGGAGGATCCGTGACTAGTTCCGGAGAGATCGTCCCGCGCGGCTTCGACTACGCGCCCGCGCCCGAGTCGCGCGGCATCGTCTCGATCCGCGACGCCTACGGCCTGTTCGTCGGCGGCGAGTGGCGCGAGCCCGAGGCCTCCTACACGACGATCTCGCCGGCCTCCGAGGAGCCGCTGGCCGAGGTCGGCCAGGCCGGCGAGGCCGACGTCGACGCCGCCGTGGCCGCCGCGCGCTCCGCCTACGAGGGGGAGTGGTCCGCGCTGCGGCCCGCCGAGCGCGCGAAGTACCTGTTCCGCATCGCCCGGCTGCTCGCCGAGCGGGCGCGCGAGTTCGCGGTGCTGGAGTCGCTCAACGGCGGCAAGCCGATCAAGGAGTCGCGCGACGTCGACCTGCCGCTTGCAGCCGCGCACTTCTTCTACTACGCGGGCTGGGCGGACAAGCTCGAGTACGCGTTCCCGCACCGGACGCCGAAGCCGGTCGGCGTCGCGGGCCAGATCATCCCGTGGAACTTCCCGCTGCTGATGCTGGCGTGGAAGATCGCCCCGGCGCTCGCGGCGGGGAACACGGTCGTGCTCAAGCCGGCCGAGACGACGCCGCTCAGCGCGCTGCTCTTCTGCGACGTGCTGCGCCAGGCCGAGCTGCCGCCCGGCGTGGTCAACATCGTCACGGGCGACGGCCGCACGGGCGCCGCGCTCGTCTCGCACCCCGGGATCGACAAGGTCGCCTTCACCGGCTCCACCGACGTCGGCAAGGCGATCCAGCGCGAGCTCGCCGGCAAGGGCAAGGGGCTCACGCTCGAGCTCGGCGGCAAGGCGGCGAACATCGTCTTCGACGACGCCCCGCTGGACCAGGCGGTCGAGGGCATCGTCAACGGCATCTACTTCAACCAGGGCCACGTCTGCTGCGCCGGCTCGCGCCTGCTCGTGCAGGAGTCGATCCAGCAGCCGCTCGTCGAGAAGCTCAAGCGCCGGCTCGGCACGCTCCGCGTCGGCGAGCCGCTCGACAAGAACACGGACGTGGGCGCGATCAACTCCGCCGCGCAGCTCCAGAAGATCGAGGAGCTCGTCGCCGCCGGCGAGCAGGAGGGCGCGGAGATCTACCAGCCGCCATGCCGGCTGCCGGAGCAGGGCTACTGGTTCGCGCCGACGGTCTTCACCGGCGTCGCGCAGAGCCACCGGATCGCGCAGGAGGAGATCTTCGGGCCGGTGCTCTCCGTGCTCACCTTCCGCACGCCGGAGGAGGCGGTCGAAAAGGCCAACAACACGGCCTACGGCCTCAGCGCGGGCATCTGGACCGAGAAGGGCTCGCGGATCCTCTGGATGGCGAACCGGATGCGCGCCGGCGTCGTCTGGGCGAACACCTTCAACCGCTTCGACCCGACGTCGCCGTTCGGCGGCTACAAGGAGTCGGGCTTCGGCCGCGAGGGCGGCCGCCACGGGCTCGAGCCGTACCTGAAGTTCGACGGCGAGGACCAGGAGTGGGGCGGATGAGCCGCGTGCCCGTGCGCAAGACCTACAAGCTCTACATCGGGGGCGCGTTCCCGCGCTCGGAGTCCGGGCGCACCTACGAGGCGGAGGGGCACAACGTGGCGCAGGCCTCGCGGAAGGACGCGCGCGACGCGGTGCGCGCGGCGCGCGGCGCCGCCGGCAAGTGGGCGGGGATGACCGCCTACAACCGCGGCCAGGTGCTCTACCGGGTCGCCGAGATGCTCGAGGCGCGGGCCACCGACCTCGCCGAGGTCTGCTCGGGCGCGGACGAGGTCGGACAGGCCGTGGACCGGATGGTCTGGTACGCGGGCTGGACGGACAAGCTCCCGCAGGTGCTCGGCGGAGCCAATCCCGTGGCCGGGCCGTACTTCAACTTCACGGTCCCCGAGCCGACGGGGCTCGTCGGCATCGTCGCGCCGCGCGAGCCCGCGCTGCTCGGGCTCGTCTCCCGCGTCGCGCCCGTGCTCGCCGGCGGCAACGCATGTGTGGTGATCGCCAGCGAGACGCACCCGCGCGCGGCGATCGAGTTCGCCGAGGTGCTCGCGACCTCCGACGTGCCCGGCGGCGTCGTCAACCTGCTGACGGGCCGGCGCGACGAGCTCGCGCCGCACCTGGCGGCGCACCTCGACGTCGACGCGCTCGACCTCCCGGGGAGCGACGCCGAGCTCGAGCGGGCGGCGGCCGACAACGTGAAGCGCGTCGTCTTCTCCAAGCCGGGCGAGAGCCTCTACGACATCTCGAGCTTCCTCGAGCTCAAGACGGTCTGGCACCCGATGGGCCAGTAGGGTCGGGGCCATGGAGAAGCCAGTCGTCGAGGTCGCCAGCGACCAGCCGCCCCCGTACGAGCTCGTGATCGAGGACATCGCCGTCGGCGAGGGTGAGGAAGCCCGCGCAGGGTCGATGGTCGAGGTGCACTACGTCGGCGTGTCGTGGAAGAACGGGCGCGAGTTCGACGCGTCGTGGAACCGCGGCAGCACCTTCCGCTTCCCGCTCGGCAAGCGCCAGGTGATCCCGGGCTGGGACCAGGGTGTGGAGGGCATGCGCGTCGGCGGCCGGCGGCGGCTGGAGATCCCGCCCTCGCTCGCCTACGGCAAGCGCGGCGCCGGCGGCGTGATCGGGCCCGACGAGACGCTCGTCTTCGTCGTGGACCTGGTCGGCGTGGGCTGACGGTCGCCCGTGACAGGGCGCGACCGGGTCACGGAGGGGCGGCTGGTCGAGGTCCCGACGCCGGACGCGACGGGCATGGACCGCCGCGCCTTCGGCGAGTTCGCCAGCCACCGCGGCGAGCTCGCCTCCTACGCGGTCGGCTGGGTCTCGGGCGGCGACGAGCGCGTCGGCCGGCTCACGATCGGCATGGGCGCGGGCAACCCCGGCGGCGGGACGTTCCACATGGCGGTCGGCGTGGGGGAGGACGGCCGCTACGGACTGCGGCTGGTCGACGAGCCGTTCGAGGACGTGCCCGAGGGCGGGCCGGACATGACGCGCGAGGACGCGCTCGCCCACGAGGACCTGCCGTGGATCTGGGCTGCGTCGGACCGGATCATGCGGCTCGACCGGCGCGCGCTGTGGATGCTCCACTGGGTGCTCGAGACGCTCACCTACATCAGCGCGCCCGTGTTCGCGCAGGACGAGCCCGTGCTGCACGTCGTCCACGAGGCCGAGCCGGACCGCTGGGCGATGATCGGCGCCTCGGACACCGAGGGCGACGGGCGGATCCACCACCTGCACCACGCGGTCGACGAGGACCAGACGCTGCTCGACGTGCTCGACCTGCCGCCGGGCGAGGAGGCGCTGCGCGGCGAGGTCGGCGGCGAGTGGGTGCGCCGGCGGCTGTGAGCGGCGGCCTCAGGCCGCGACGCGGCGGTGGACCACGTGCTCGGCGCCCGCGAGCAGCGCGCCGGCGCCGAGCGCGACCGCGAGGAGCGCCGGCAGGGAGGCCTCGAAGGACGCGGCGCAGCCCGTCGCGAGAGCGGTCCCGACCGCCACGCGCACAGTGCGGGCGACCGGGCTGTCGAGCAGGAACGACCAGCCGAGCAGGAGCGTCCAGAACGTCGCCGCGAAGGCGCGGGCGACGACGAGCCAGAACGGATCGCGGAGATAGGCGCCCGCCAGCAGCCAGAGCGAGAGCATCAGGATCAGCACCCGCTGGACCTCGACGCTGGACGACATCCGCCGCATCGGCGTCGGTCTACCCGGGAAGGGCCTCGCTCTAGGCTTCCGCGATGGCCCTCCACCCGCTCGTCGCCGGCTTCACCGACGTCGCGGAGCAGTACGAGCTCGGCCGCCCGGGCTATCCGCCCGAGGTGGTGGCCGCGATCGACGAGCGGCTCGGGCTCGCCCCCGGCGCCCGGGTGGCCGACGTCGGCGCGGGCACCGGGAAGCTGACCCGCGCGCTGCTCGCGGCCGGCCTCGACGTCGTCGCGGTCGAGCCGCTCGAGGGCCTGCGCACGCGTCTGCGTCAGGAGCTCCCGCAGGTCGAGGTGGCCGGGGCCGCCGCCGAGGCGCTCCCGTTCGCGGACGCCTCGCTCGACGCCGTCGTCTGCGCGAACGCGTTCCACTGGTTCGACGCGCCGCGCGCGGTCGCCGAGTTCGGCCGCGTGATCCGGCCGGGCGGCGGCCTCGCCCTGCTGTGGCACGACGGGATCGAGGGCGACGCGTCCGCCCCCTGGAGCGCCGAGCTGCAGCGCGTCATCGGCGACCGCCGCCCCGACCACCCCGCGTACACGGGCGACCAGGGCCGCGGCGCCGTGGACGCCGACCCGGCGTTCGGCCCGATGACGCTGACCGAGATCCGCTCCTCCTACGCCACGGACCCGCGCCGCATCGTCGCCCACATCGCCTCGATCAGCTGGGTGGGCGGCCTCCCGCCGGCCGAGCGCGACGCGACCCTGAACGCCGTCGCGGCGGTGCTCGAGCGCCACGACGTCGGCGACGTCGACGTCCCGCTCCACACGGCGATCTGGACCGCCGCGCGCCGCTGACTCAGGCGAGCTTCGGCAGCACGTCCGCCGAGAACTGCTCCAGGAACCGCTCCTGGTCGGGCCCGGGGGCGTGGAGCACGAGCTCCTCGAACCCGAGCGCGGCGTAGCCCCCGATCGCCTCGGCGACCTCGTCCGGGTCGTCGGAGCAGATGAACCGCGTGTGCGCCTTGTCGAGGTTCTCGTCGGCGAGCCGCTCCATCTCGACCGGGTCCTCGACGCCCTCCTTCTGCTCCGGCGTCAGCGCCAGCGCCGCCCACCAGTGCGTGTTGGAGAACGCCAGCTCGCGGTCGCGGTCGTAGGAGACCTTGATCTCGATCATCCGCCGGATCGCGCCCGGGTCGCGGCCCGCCGCCTCGGCCCCCGCCACGACGTTGGCGAGCAGCTCCTCGTACAGAGCCGGGTCCTTGCCGCTCGTGCAGATGAAGCCGTCCCCGACGCGTCCGGCGAGCTTGGCGGCCAGCGGACCGGAGGCCGCCACGTAGATCGGCACGGGCTCGTCGGGCCGGTCGTAGACCGTCGCGCGCTGCG
>JBEVIG010000070.1:0-10450 GCA_040510855.1 Solirubrobacteraceae bacterium | reverse complement strand
CAGCGCCATGATGTTCACGTCGTTGTCGACGAGCGTCGGGGCGCCGAAGTAGTCAGCGAGGCGACCCCCGACGCGATAGCCGTCCCAGCCGGGCATGATCGGCGGCGCGACCGGCGTGCCGGTGGCGAACTCGACCGGGCCGGGAACGCCGACGCCCGCGCCGCGGACGTCGTCGTGCGTGCGGCCGAACTCGGAGAGCATCGCATCGAACGCCTGCTCGAGCCAGGTCAGGACGGCGTCGGGCCCGTCGGCGATCGGGATCTCCTTCGTCGTCTCGGCCAGCACCTCGCCGCCGAGATCGGTCATCGCCACGCGCGAGTGCGTCGCGCCGAGGTCCGCGGCGAGGACCACGCCCGCGTCGCGGTTGAAGGCGAACATCTGCGGCGGGCGGCCGCCCGTGGAGACGCTCCCGCCGGCCGGCACGACCAAGCGCTGCGAAAGCAGTGCATCCATGCGCTGGGCGACGGTGGATCGCGCCAGGCCGGTCAGCGCGACCAGTTCGGCACGGGTGCTGGCCTGACCGTCGCGGATCAGGCGCAAGAGGGTGCCGGCGCCCGGTGAAGAGGTCGAAATAGTGGGTTCGACGGACACGGTTCTCACGCGCACCGTAGCGGCTTAACCCGATGGAAGGCAAAAGTTTTGCCACCCGACGACGGAAGAATCGGGTGGCAAACCCTTTCCTCAATCGGAACTCAACCCATAAGTCGCGAAACTTTTGCTTGACAAACGGCAAAAGCTCCGAATATCGTCCCGCCCGATGGAGGAGAGGGAAGCTCTCGCCGCTGCGCGCGGCGAGGAACAGGGGTCTGTCGCGACGCTCACGGTACCGGCCGCGCGTCCGCGGGTCGGCATCGTCGGCGCCGGGTTCATCGGCGCGGTCCACGCACGCTCCGCCCGACTCGCCGGCGGCACGCTGGCGGGCGTGGCCACGTCCACGCCCGAGCGCTCGCGCGAGGCGGCGACCCGCCTGGGCGCCGAGCGCGCCTACGCGACGCCGCACGACCTCGTCGCCGCCGACGACGTCGACGTCGTCCACATCTGCTCGCCCAACGCCACGCACGCCGAGCTCGCCACCCGCGCGCTCGAGCACGGCAAGCACGTCGTCTGCGAGAAGCCGCTCGCGGTGAGCACGGAGGAGGCGGAGGCGCTCGTCGCGGCGCTGCACGCCGCCGGCGGCCGGATCGGCACCGTGCCCTTCGTGTACCGCTTCCACCCCGTCGTGCGCGAGGCGCGCGCGCGTGTCCGCTCCGGCTCGCTCGGCCCCGTCCGCCTCATCACCGGGGGCTACCTGCAGGACTGGCTCGCCTCCGCCGAGGACGACAACTGGCGCGTCGACGCCGCGCAGGGCGGGCCGTCGCGTGCGTTCGCTGACATCGGCTCGCACTGGTGCGACCTCGTGGAGTTCATCACCGGTGAGCGCATCACAGCGATCTGCGCCCAGACGTCGACGATCTTCGGCGAGCGCGCCGACGGCGGCTCCGCGCGCGCCTTCGACGCCGACGGCGGCGGCGCGGACGGCGCGACCCGCACGGTCACCACCGAGGACGCCGTGACCGCCGTGTTCCGCACGGGTTCCGGCGCCCATGGCGCGTTGGCGGTCTCCCAGGTCTCGCCCGGCCGCAAGAACCACCTGCACCTCGAGATCGCCTGCGCCGACGCCAGCGTCCGCTTCGAGCAGGAGCGCCCCGAGACCCTCTGGCTCGGCCGCCGCGGCGTCTCGGAGATCATCACGCGCGACCCGGGCGAGCTCGGCCCGGAGGCCGCCCCGTACGCGATCGCGCCCGCGGGCCATCCGCAGGGCTACCTCGATTGTTTCGACCTCTTCGTCGCGGATACATACGCTGCGATGGGCGGCGGGGAGGCGCCGGAGGGGCTTCCGACGTTCGCGGACGGTGCGCGGAGCGCGCACCTGATCGATGCCGTGCTCGCCTCGGCGGCGGCCGGCGCATGGGTGGAGGTCCCATAGGCGATGGCACCGCTGTTGGCGATGAAGGACATCCGGAAGAGCTTCCTCGGCGTCGAGGTGCTCCACGGTGTCAGCCTCGAATGCGAGGCGGGCGAGATCCATGCCGTGATGGGGGAGAACGGAGCCGGCAAGTCGACCTTGATGAAGGTCCTCGCCGGCGTCTACTCCCCGGACGGCGGCACGATCGAGCTGGAGGGCGAGCAGGTCTCGTTCTCGCACCCCGTCCAGGCCCAGGGCGCGGGCGTGGCGATCATCTTCCAGGAGTTCAACCTCCTGCCCGACCGCACGGTCGCGGAGAACGTCTTCGTCAACCGCGAGCCCACGAAGCGCGGCCTGGTGGACATCCGCTCGATGGAGCAGCACACGCGCGAGCTCCTCGAGGAGGTCGGCGTCACGCACTTCGGCCCGCGGACGCTCGTCCGCCACCTCTCGACGGCCCAGCAGCAGATCGTCGAGATCGTCAAGGCGCTCTCGCTCGACGCGAAGCTCCTCGTCCTCGACGAGCCGACCGCCGCGCTCGCCGAGCACGAGGTCGAGGTGCTGTTCGCCCTGCTGCGCCGGCTGCGCGAGCGCGGGCTGGGCATGGTCTACATCTCGCACCGCCTGCGCGAGATCTTCACCATCTGCGACAAGATCACGGTGCTCAAGGACGGCGAGCTCGTGGGCACCGTCCCCACCGAGGGGACGGACACGAACACGCTGATCTCGATGATGGTGGGCCGCGAGCTCGACGGGTACTTCCCCCCGCGCGGCACCGCCGAGGAGCTCGGCGACGTGCGGCTTCGGGCCACGGGTATCGAGACGAGCATGCTCACGGGCGTCGACATCGAGGTCCGCGCCGGCGAGATCGTCGGCCTGGCGGGGCTCCAGGGCTCCGGGCGCACGGAGCTCGCTCGCGCGCTGTTCGGCGCCGACCCGATCAGCGCGGGCACGATCGAGGTCGACGGCAAGAAGCGCGGGCGCGGCCCGCGCGCCGGGATCGGCTCGGGGATGGGCTTCATCACCGAGGACCGCAAGCTCGAGGGGCTCACCCTCGCCCAGCCGATCCGCGACAACGTGCTGCTGGCCGTGCGGTCGCTCGGCCGCAGCCAGCGCAAGCGGCTGCCGAACACCGTCTCCGTCCAGGAGCTGGCCCGCTCGGTGGAGCTCAAGGCGCGCTCGCTCGAGCAGGAGGCGCGCTTCCTCTCCGGCGGCAACCAGCAGAAGGTCGTGCTCGCCAAGTGGCTCGCGACCCAGCCGGGGGTGCTCATCTTCGACGAGCCGACCCGCGGCGTCGACGTCGGCGCGAAGGCCGGCATCCACGACCTGATGCGCGGCCTCGCCCGCGACGGCGTGGCGATCCTGATGATCTCGTCCGAGATGCCCGAGCTGATCGGCCTCGCCGACCGCATCCTCGTGATGCGCAACGGCGAGCTCGCCGGCGAGCTGCCGGCCGGCGCGGCGGAGACCGAGATCATGAAGCTCGCCGCCGCCGAGGACCACGAGCTGGAGGCGGCATGAGCGTCAGCGAGCCCACCAAGGCCGCCGGAACCGGCGGCGGCGACGCCCCCGCGACGCCGCGCAGGCGCTCGGCGTGGGACGACCGCAAGGAGGCGATCACCAACTCGCCCGCGACGCCCGTCTACGCCGCGCTGCTGGGCGTCTTCATCATCGCCTGGATCGTCGTCACGATCGACGGCGGGACGTTCCTGACCGTCAGCAACATCGTCAACATGCTGCAGCGCTCCGTCGCGCTCGGCATCGTCTCCGCGGGCCAGACGGTGGCCATCCTCGCGGGCTCGCTCGACCTCTCGGTCGCCTTCCTCATCTCGCTCTCGTCGCTGGTGACGGCGGAGGTCATGGACGGCTCGGACGCGAACATCGTGCCGGCCGTCCTCGCCGTGCTCGCGCTCGGCGTCGTGGTCGGCCTGGGCAACGGCCTCATCATCACGAAGCTGCGCGTCAACGCGTTCATCGCGACGCTCGGCACGGCGCTGATCCTGCAGGGCCTGATCCAGAACCGCTACGACGGGCCGGCGGGCTCGATCGGCGAGGGCTTCGAGCAGCTCGGCTACACGCGCTTCGGGATCATCCCGGCGTCGGTGTTCCTGCTCGTGGCGGTCGTCGCGCTCGTGTACTTCCTGCTGCGCTGGACCCGGTTCGGCTTCCGCCTCTACGCGGTGGGCGGCGACGAGGAGGTCTCGCGCCTCTCCGGCGTGCGGACGCACCGCGTGATCATCGCGGCGCACGTCGTCTGCTCCGTGTGCGCGGCGATCACCGGCCTGTTCCTAGCAAGCCGGCTCGGCGCCGGCACGCCGACCGTCGGCACCGACGGCGGCTACGACCTCGAGTCGATCGCGGCGGTGGTGCTCGGCGGCACGGCGCTCGCGGGCGGTCGCGGCGGCGTGCTCGGGACCATCGGCGGCGTCTTCATCCTCGCGGTCCTCGACAACACGTTCAACCAGCTGGAGGTCAATGCCTTCCTCAAGGACGTGGTGCGCGGCGTGATCATCATCGCGGCCGTCGCCGTCTACGCCCGCCGATCGGAGCGCAGGGCATGAGCGCGACGACCCCCGACGCCTTCGAGACCCCGGTCACCAGCCGGTCGGAGCGCGTCCGCAAGGCGCTGGTCGGCACGGCGCCGATCTTCATCGTCCTGTTCATCCTCCTCGCGCTCATCGCGATCGAGAACCCGAACTTCCTCGAGCCGCCGGGCTTCCTGGCGTTCCTCAAGCGCGCGGCGCCGCTGGCCATCCTGGCCGCGGGCCAGTACTTCGTGATCGTGTCGGGGGAGTTCGACCTCTCGGTCGGCTCGATCGTCACGGTCGTGGTCGTCGTCGCGGCGCGGCTCATCGACGACGACCCGTCCAAGACGTGGCCGATCATCGCGCTGCTGCTCGCCATCGGCGCCACGGTCGGCGTGACGAACGGGCTGATCACGACGCGCCTCAAGGTGCCGTCGTTCATCACCACGCTCGGCATGCTCCTGATCCTCTCGGGCGCGGTGTTCTGGTGGACCGGCGGTGCGCCGCGCGGCGCGCTGCCCGACAACTTCCGCGAGATCGGCCGCCTCGGCATCCAGGACTTCCCGGTGCTGGAGCAGCTCCCGTGGTCCGTCGTGATCCTGCTCGTGATCGGGATCGGCGCCATCCTCCTGATGCGCGCCTCGTTCGGCCGGCGGCTGATGGCCGTCGGCGACAACGAGTCCGCCGCGCGGCTGTCCGGCGTGAAGGTCGAGAACATGCGGACGATCGCGTTCGTGCTCTCGGGCCTGTCCGCGGCCGTCGCGGGCATCCTGCTCGGCGGGTTCGCGGGCGTCTCGGCGCAGGTCGGCCAGGGGCTCGAGTTCCAGGCCATCACGGCCGTCGTCCTCGGCGGCGTCGTGCTCGGCGGCGGCCGCGGGACCGTCCTCGCCGCCATGGCCGGCGCGCTCACGCTCGAGGCGCTCTTCACGCTCCTGAACCTCTACGGCGTCTCCGGGGCGCTGGAGGACACGGTCCAGGGCATCATCATCATCGCCGCCGTCGCCTTCGCGTCGTACCGCTTGCGGGGGGCGCGATGACGGCAACACCAAGCAGGCACCAAACACCCAGAGGAGGGTTACGAGGGATGAAGAGGAATCTGGCGCTCGCCGCCATGATTTCGTGCGCCCTGTTCGCAGGGGCATGCGGGTCTGACGACTCGGACGATCAGAGTGCGCAGGAGCCGGCCGCCACGGCGACCGAGGACGGCGGCGGGGAGCCGCAGGGCGATACGGGGCCCGTCTCCGAGTTCTTCGTCCAGGAGGACTACGACACGCAGCTCGCGCAGCGTGACATCGAGCCCGAGGGCGATCCGGCCACACCGTGGCTGCAGATGATCGAGCCCGAGATGGCCGACACGTCGGAGTACAAGGCGAAGAACGCCTCGGGCTGGAACCTCTGCTTCTCCAACGCTGCAGTGGACAACCCGTGGCGCCAGGTCGGCTGGAACACGATGCAGCACGAGGTGAAGCTCCACAAGGAGATCGCCAACTTCAAGGCCGTCGACGCCGAGGCGTCCGACGACAAGCAGATCTCCGACATCGAGGAGCTCGCGAACGGCAACTGCGACGCGCTCATCGTGTCGCCGAACACGACGAAGACCCTGACGCCGGCCGTCGAGGCGGCCTGCGAGAAGGTCCCGGTCATCGTGTTCGACCGTGGCGTCGACACCGACTGCCCGGTCACGTTCGTGCACCCGATCGGCGGCTACGCCTTCGGCGTGGACGGCGCGGAGTTCCTGAAGGAGAACGTGGACTCGGGCGGCAAGATCCTCGCCCTCCGGATCCTGCCGGGCGTGGACGTGCTCGAGACACGCTGGTCGGGCGCGAAGGTCCAGTTCGACGACTCCGACCTGAACGTCGTCGGCGTCGAGTTCACCGACGGTGACGCGGCGAAGACGAAGTCGATCGTCTCCGACTACCTCCAGCGCGAGGGCCAGATCGACGGCGTCTGGATGGACGCCGGCGCGACGGCCGTCGCCGCCATGGAGGCGTTCGAGGACAACGGCGTCGACATCCCGCCGTTCGTCGGCGAGGACCAGAACGACTTCCTGACGAAGTGGCAGGAGGACGGCCTGAACGCCATCGCCCCGACGTACTCCAACTACCAGTGGCGTACCGCGGTCCTGGCGGCCGTGAAGATCCTGAAGGGCGAGGAGGTCCCGAAGGAGTGGGTGCTGCCGCAGCCGGCCATCACGCAGGACACGCTGGCCGACTACGTCGACCCGAACATGCCCCCGCTGCACTACGCGCTCTGCGGCTGCGAGGACATGCCGGGCTACCCGCAGGACTGGGGCGGAAAGTAGCCCTGTGAACCCCATCGGCGCGAACGCGTGGATCTGGCACTCGCCGCTCACCGACGAGCGGCTGAGCGAGCTGGCACCACGCGTCCGCCGGTGGGGTTTCGACATCGTCGAGCTGCCGATCGAGCAGCATGGCGACTGGGACCCCGCACGTGCAGCGGAGGTCCTCCAGGCGAACGAGCTCCGGGCCACGGTCTGTGTGGCCATGGGTCCGGGCCGGGAGCTGTGCGCCACCGATGCCGGCACCGTCGCCTCGACGCAGTCCTTCCTGAAGGAGTGCGTCGACACGGCGGCGGTGGTCGGCAGCGGCTGCATCGCCGGGCCGATCTACGCGTCGGTCGGGCGGACCTGGCGGATGTCGGCCGATGAGCGCCGCTCCGTCTACGCGGAGCTCCGCGAGGGGTTGCGCCCGGTCTGCGAGTACGGCGCCGAGCGCGGCGTCAAGATCGCGGTCGAGCCGCTGATCCGCTACGAGACGAGCGTGATCAACACGGTGGAGCAGGCGCTCGAGGTGATCGAGGACCTGCCCGCCGAGGGCTGCGGGCTCCTGCTCGACACCTACCACGCGAACGTCGAGGAGAAGGACTTCTCCGGCTCGTTCGCGCTGGGCGGCGCGCGCATCGCGCACGTGCACGCCTCGGCGAACGACCGCGGCGCCCCTGGCGCCGACCACGTCGACTGGCCCGGGTTCCGCGACGGGCTGCGCGCGGCGGGCTACGACGGCCCGGTCGTGATCGAGTCCTTCACCGCCGAGAACGAGACGATCGCCACCGCGGCGTCCGTGTGGCGGCCGCTGGCGGCGTCGCAGGACGTGATCGCGGTCGACGGGCTCGCGTTCCTGCGCGAGCTGCTCGCCTAGCGACCCCGAGCCTGGATCCACCGAATCGGTGGATGGGGGCTTAAAGAGAAGAGACCGCCGCGGGGGGATCGCGACGGTCTCATGCTTGAGCCCGGGGCTGCTGGGGAGGAGAGGGTCGGAGCGGGGCCTGGGGCTCGAAGCTTTTCGCGGTTCCTGTCCTTGAAAGCGCGTTGTTGGAGTGAGGTGGATACTCCGGGACGGGGGCCGCCGGCTCGATACGGCGTGCCTGTCAACCCATGGTGCGGGCAGCCGAACCGGTGCCATCTGTGACGAGCCGCCGGGACGGCCGTAGTACGGGCATGCGCCCGCTGCTGCTCGTCGTGCTCGCGGTCTCGCTCGCGGCGTGCGGGAGCGCCGAGCGGGAGGCCGCGCCCGCCGGGCACGGCGGCGGAGTCTGGGAGCGGCTGCCGGATCCGCCGCTGGGTCCGCGCGAGGGCGCGGTGGCGGTGCCGGTCGGCGGGCAGACCCTCATCGTGGGCGGCAGCGACGCCGATCCGTGCCCGCCGAACGCGGACTGCGCGCCACCGTCGGAGCCGCCGTTGCGCGACGGCGCGCTGTACGACCCGCGCACCGGGGCGTGGAAGCGGATCGCCGACGCGCCGGCCGGGCTGGGCTTCGCCTCACCGGCGGTGGTGGGCGGCGACGTCTTCCTCCTCGCGCCCGGGGAGCCATGGGACGGAGGCGCCTCACCGGCGTTCCTCCGCTACCGGCCCGCCGAGGACGCCTGGTCCCGGCTCCCGGTGCCGCGGGCCGCGTCGCTCCGGTCGCTCGCGGCGGCCGGCGATCAGGTGGTCGCGTACGCGACCACGGACGAGTCCGAGCCGGTGCCGGACCTGGTCTTCGACGCGGCGCACGGGGAGTGGCGCGAGCTCCCCGGCGACCCGCTGCCGCCGGCGTTCGACCGTGCGATGGCCTGGAGCGGGAGCGAGCTCGTGCTGTTCGCCCACGAGTTGGTGCGCGACCCGAACGGGCGCGAGCCGTCAGTCGTCATCGCCGCGGCGTACGACGCCGGGGCGGCCACCTGGCGGCGCCTGCCGGACTCGGAGATCCTCGGCGGCGGTGCGCGCTGGTTCGCGCTCGACGGCCGGCTCGTCCTCGCCGCGCTCGGCAGCGCCGACGGCGGCGAGACGAACAACTGGGGGCGGCACTACCCGAACGGCGGCGAGCTCGCGACCGAGTCCGGCCGCTGGCTCGGGCTGCCCGATCCACCCGCGGGCGCCGACGAGTTCTCCGCCGGCGTCGTCGCCGGCGGCCGGGCGGACTTCTGGGGGCAGCAGGGCTGGATCCTCGACGCGGTCTCCGGCGCGTGGACGCGGGTGCCGCCGCTCGACGTGGGCGACGACGACGTCAGCGGCCGGAGCGTCGCGGCGGCCGGCCGCGACCTGCTCGCCTTCGGCGGCGCCCGCTGGCCGACCGGCAGCATGGAGGGCGAGCTCCTCGGCACGGCGTGGCTCTGGCGGGTGCCGTGAGGCGACACCGACCAGCGTCAGCGGCCGAGCAGCGCGCGGGCGGCGCCGCGGCCGGTCCGGACCGCGCCCTCCATGTAGCCGCAGACCCACTGGTCGGAGCCGCAGACGTAGAACGGCGGCTCGTGCTTGCCGTGCAGCGGGCCGACCGCCATCACGTCGCCGGGCCGCCAGCCCGTGATGTAGCCCTGCGTCCACGGATCGACGCCCCAGCGGCGGATGAAGACGGCGAGCGGATCGAGCGCGCGGTCGCCCATCGCGATCGCCATCTCCGCGAGCACGTCCTGCTCGATCAGCGCCGGCGAGGTCGTGAGGAACGCGGCGAGGCGCTCCGGCGGGACGAGCGCGGAGAGGATCCCCTCGCGCTGCGGCCACGTGCCGCCGAGCATCCCGGTCTCGAAGTACATCGAGCCGTTCTGGCCCTGCTCCTCCCACCACGAGCTCTCGTAGGCGAAGGAGACCTTGGCGGCGAGCGCGTTGCGCTGGCGGTCGATCGAGGCGAGGCGCTCGGCCGAGACGCCGTCGATCGCGACCTGCCGCAGCGGCGCGACGGGCAGCGCGCAGACGACCGCCTCGCAGTCGAAGCGCTCGCCGGTCGCGGTGACGACGCGGCAGCCGCCGGGGGAGACGGAGACCCGGGTGACGGGCGTCGCGTAGCGGATCCGGTGCCCGAGCTCCGCGGCCATCCGCAGCGCGACCGTCGCCGATCCCTCCGCCACCCGGAAGCACTCCCAGACCTCGTAGGAGTAGAAGCCGTGCGCGCCGACGGCGGCCTCCTTGCGCAGGTCGGAGAGCAGCGACGTGCGCTCGACGGACTCCGCCGCGAGCGAGAGCATCGCCGCGTCGCGCTGGCGGACGACGGCGGGCGGCGCACCGACCTCCCGCAGCCAGTCGCCGACGGAGATCCGGTCCAGCCGGTCCGCGTCCGGGTGCGACCACGGGTCGTCCGGGTCGATGGTCCCGGCCAGGGCGCGGAACGCGTCCTCCGCGCGGTCGAAGGCCTCGCGCTCGGCCTCCGTCAGCCAGTCGCCGAGCACGCGGCCGCCGGCCAGCACCCACGTGTCCTCGCCCGGGAGCGAGGGGAAGGCGTCGACGAGCGTGAGCCCGAGCTCGTCCACCACGCCGCGGTACGCGGTGTGCCCCGGCCCGACGACCTCCCCGCCGAGCTGGACGAGCCGGCCGTCGGCCAGCTCGGTCTGCTCGACCCGGCCGCCGGCGCGGTTGCGCGCCTCGAGCACGACGACGTCGGCGCCCGCGGCCCCGAGAAAGCGCGCCGCCGCCCGGCCCCCCCCCCCGGCCCCCCCCACCGCGCCGGCGTGGCGGCACATGCGCGCCACAATCCACCGCGCGCTTCAC
>JBEVIG010000069.1:0-8779 GCA_040510855.1 Solirubrobacteraceae bacterium | reverse complement strand
GTCGTCGAGCGCTTCGCAGCGGTCGTCGAGCGCTTCGGCGTCGTCGTCGCCGACGAGGTCGTCGTCGTCGAGTTCGGCGTGGTGGAAGTCGTGGTGGTGTCTGTGGCCATCTGGTGAATCAACCCCTTGGTGCTGTGCACTCTATCGAACTTAGATCTAACTTGCTTCGCCCATGCTGGCCGAACACATGTTTGTACTCCGTCCGAAGGAGCTTGTTACACGAGATTGCCCGGATCATCCGGATTCGTCGTGAACACGCGGTAAAGGCGTTCCGAGCTTGTGACATACGGAACATCCGTTCGACCGCTTGCGAGCAGTGTACGGCGGCAGCGTGGAACCGGTTCCGACCGGCGGGCGGAACCCGTTCCGACCGGTGGTCGAGCGGCTACGCGGCCGCGGGAGCGGTGCGCTCGAGCCAGCCGGCCGGGTCGTCGAGCTCCGCCACCGTCGGCATCAGCTCGGGCCCGGTCCACACGCGGTTGAGCCCCTCGATGCCCGCCAGCTCGACCACCTGGTCGCAGAACTGCTTGCCCTGCTGGTACTGGCGCATCTTCAGGTCCATCCCGATCATCTTCTCGAACAGCCGCAGCAGCCCCGTCCGGTCCGCACGGCGCCGCTCGAGGCCGCCCCGCAGCTCCGCCAGGTCAGGGATCACACCCTCGCCGACGGCGTCCATCACGTGCTCCGCGTAGCCCTCGAGCACCGCCATGAAGGCCTGCACGCGGTCCACGAGGTCGCGCTGGTCCGCGTTCAGCATCAGCGCCGTTATGCCGCCCTCGCGGACGGTGTCGACGAGCCCCTTGAGGTCGTCGAGCCCCGGCAGGCCGCTGAAGAGCTTCCCCGGGTCGAGCGACAGCGCGCCCGTGAGCTCCTCGACCAGCCCCGACAGGTGCGGCCGCAGCCACGGCACGCCGCCGAACTGCAGCGCGTGCGTGATCTCGTGCAGCGCCACCCAGTAGAGGAGCTGCTCCGGCTCGGCGCCGAGCTGGTTCGCCGCATGGCCGAGGTTCGGCGCCACGAACAGCAGCCGCGCGGGCGCCTCGTGATCGAGCACGGGGAACTCGTACTGGCCGAGCACGCGCCCGGCGAGGAAGCCGGAGATCGCGCCCGCCTCGACGGCGAGCAGCCCGCCGGCGGCCGTCCCCGCGATCCCGCCCAGCGTGCCGCCGAGCTTGCCCGCGGCGCGCGCCGCGGCCGGCTCGATCACGTCGCGCATCGACTCGAGGTTCGCCTTGATCCACTCGTCGCGGGTCACGGCCTCCGCGACGGGCAGCGCGCCCGCGAGCGGCTTGAGCCCCGTGTACTCCGAGACGAGGCGCTCGCTCTCGTCCGCGGGCCGCACGAGCGCCTTGAACGGCTCGGACTCCCCACTCGGCTGGAGGGCGGCGACGCCCTCGGCGATCTTCCCTGCGAGCTGCCAGTCGACCATCGACAGAGGATGGCAGGCCCGCGGCCCGGGGCTTCAGACGCGCGGGATGCCGGCCAGCTCGGCGAGCCCCTCCGGGGAGCGCGCGGCGACCAGCCCGTAGACGGGCGCCATCACGTCCAACGGCGCCGCCAGCGGCGACGGGGCGCCCGGGAAGGCGACGAGCCCGCCGCCCTCGCGGACGATGAGCTGCGCCGCGGCGACGTCGACCGCGCGGCAGCGCTGCAGCGTCGTCATCCCGTCGAGCCGCGCCGCCGCGACCTGGCAGACCGTGACCGCCATCGCGCCGAGCGCCCGCACCCGGTGCGCCCGGTCGGCGAGCTCGTCGGCGACGTCCCGGATCCACCGCGGGTCGGCCGACTCCACGCCCACCAGCTCCAGGCGCCCGCGCGTCCGCCGCTCCCCCACGTCGGGGTCGAGCCGCTCGCCGTCGAGGAACGCGCCGCCCCCGCGGTGCGCCACCCACTCCTCGCCCGGCCCGAAGTCGTGGACGAAGCCGAGCGTGACGTCGGCCATCGTCGGGCCGTCGGCGACGGCGAGCGAGAGCGCGTGGTGCGGCAGCCCCCGCTTGGCGTTCTTGGAGCCGTCGAGCGGGTCGATGACCACGTACGTCCCGCCGCCGCCGAAGTCGACGCGCCCGCGCTCCTCGCTGATCGCGGTGAAGGCGTGGCCCTGCGCGTGGAGGTCCTCGAGCCGGCGGAAGACCGCGGCCTCCGCGGCCGCGTCGATCTCGAGCGTCCGGTCGCCGCCCTCGCCGCGCGTGCCGGTCTCCCGCGCGCGGAGCTCGATCGACGGCCGCGCGGCGAGCACTCCCCGCAGCTCGGCGGCCGCGCCGCGCGCGACGCCCAGCCAGTCGGGTGACGCGGCGCTCACCGGCCGTATCCTACGAAGGTGCCCGTGACGGACCTCTCGCCCGCGCAGCCCGAGGCGGACGCGCACCCGCGCGGGCCGCTGCTCGTGCTCGGCGGGCCGGGGACGGGCAAGACCGAGCTGCTCGCGGACCGCTTCGCCTGGCTCGCGGCGCACGGCACCGCGCCCGAGGGGATCCTCGTCCTCGGCGTCACGCCCGCGACCGCGACCGACCTTCGCGAGCGGATCGAGGCGCGCGTCACCGCGCCCTACGAGGAGCTGTGCGTGACCACGTTCCGCGACCTCTGCGCGCGCCTGCTGCGCGACGAGGCGCTGGAGGCCGGCCTCGATCCGTTCGCGACCCCCGTCGCGCCCGGGGACCGGCTCGCGACGCTGCTGGAGCGCATCGACGAGCTCCCGCTCGCCTCGCACGACCTGCGCGGCAACCCGAGCGCGCTGCTCGGCTCGATCGTCGGCCGGATCGACCGCCTGAAGGACGAGCTCGTGACCGCCGAGGACTACGCGGCCTGGGCCGCGACGCTCCCGGAGGAGACCGAGCCCGACCGGGCGCGCGCGGCGCGCGAGCGCGAGTTCGGCGCCATCTATGCCGCCCACGACCGGATGCTGGCCGAGGCGGGCACGCTCGACTACGGCGACCTCGTGGTCCACGCCTTCCGGCTGCTGCGTGAGAAGCCGCACGTCCGCGCGCGGCTCGCGGGGCGCTACGCGCACGTCCTCGTCGACGACTTCCAGGACGCGAGCTTCGCCCAGACGCTGCTGCTGCGGCTGCTCGCCTCCGAGCAGGCGTCCGTGACGGTCGCGGCCGACGACGACCAGTCGATCACGCGCTTCCGCGGGGCCTCGACCAAGGCGATCGCCGACTTCCGCGCGGACTGGCCCGACGCGACCGTCGTGGAGCTCGAGGCGTCGCATCGCGCGCCCGAACAGGTGCTCGCCGCGGCGCGGGCCGTGATCGCGCCCGACCCGGACCGGATCGAGAAGCCGCTGCGCGGCGAGCCCGGCGGCGAGGTCGCGTTCTGGCGCTGCGCCAACGAGCGCGCGCAGGCGCAGGCGGTCGCGGCCGAGGCGGAGCGGCTCATCACCCGTGAGGGCGTCGCGCCCGAGCAGATCTGCGTGCTCGTGCGCACCGTGCGCGGCGAGGGCCAGGCGGTCGCCGCCGCGCTCGAGGAGCGCGCCGTGCCCTACCGGCTCTCGGGCGCCGCCGCCTTCTTCCAGCGCGCCGAGGTCCGCGACCTCGTGGCGTGGCTGCGGCTGCTGGTCGACCCGGGGGACGCCGGCGCGGTGGTCCGCGCGCTCGCCCGCCCGCCCGTCGAGCTGCGCGCCATCGACCTCGCCCGCTGCACGCAGATCGCCCGCCGCCGCAAGCTCGACATGGTCGCCGCGCTCGGCGCCGCGCTCGAGTCGCCGCAGATCCCGCCGGAGGCGCGCGAGCGGATCGCCGCCTTCCTGAAGCTGTACCGGAGCGCCGCGGGGCAGCTCGACTCCACGCGGCCGGACCTGTTCGTGCACCGGCTCATCGAGCGGCTCGGCCTGCGGCGCCAGCTCCTGTTCGCCGCCTCGACCGAGGTCGCCGAGCGGCTCGTCAACCTCGCGAAGTTCGCCGAGCTCGCCGCCGCCTACCTGCGCCGCTCGCCGCAGGCCACGGCGCGCGAGTTCGCCCGCTCGATCGCCGCGGTGGCCGACGCGGGCCTGCGCGAGGAGGAGGCCGCCGCGGGCGACCGGCCGAGCGGCGTGCAGGTGATGGCCATGCACGCGGCGCGAGGGCGGGAGTTCGACCACGTCTTCGTGCTCGGCCTGATGGCCGCGCGGATGCCCGGGCCGCGCCGCCGCGCGCTCGAGCCGATCCCGGACGCGCTGCTGAAGGAGGCGCTGCCGCCCGACTCCAAGGCGGGCCACGTCGCGCAGATGCGGCGGCTCCTCCACGTCGCGATGACGCGCGCCCGCACGCGGCTCGTCCTCGCCTACCCGGCGATCACCGAGCGCGGCTAGGCGCAACCGCCCTCGCCGTTCGCCGAGGAGGCGCGGGCGGCGCTCGGCGCGGAGTGGGAGGACCGCGAGGAGGAGCTGTTCGGGCCGGCGGAGACGCTCCAGTCCACGTTCCGCCTGCTGCGCGACGAACTGCTGACCACCGTGCAGCAGGTCGGCGGCCGGCTCGGCGAGCTGCGCTTCGACACGGACCTCGACGTCTCCCACGCGGTCGTCCGCTACCTCGAGGTGCTCAAGCTCTCCGCGCTGATGGAGCGCACCCGCGACGGGTCGCTCTCCGTCGCCGAGGCGCTGCCCGAGGTCAACGCGCGGCTGCTGCAGGCCGCGACCTCCGAGCAGCGCGAGATCTTCGACACCTCGGCGCTGGACGAGTACCTGCTCGACGCGGAGCGCGACGAGAAGCTGCGCGCGCGGGCGGTCGCCCAGCGCTCCGAGCCGTCGCTGGAGCAGTTCCTGCCCAAGCGCGGCGACGGGCTCGTGCTCAGCGCGACCGACATCGAGACCTACCGGACCTGCCCGCTGAAGTACAAGTTCGCGCGCGTCTTCCGGATCCCGTCGGAGCCGACGCTCAACCAGCGCTTCGGGATCCTCGTCCACCAGGTGCTCGAGCGGTTCCACCAGGGCGGCACGGCCGACCGCTCGCTGCCCGAGCTGCTCGGCCTGCTCGAGGCGGGCTGGCGGCGCGGCGGCTTCGGCGACTCCGAGGAGGAGCGCCAGCTGCGCGCCAAGGCGACGCACGCGCTGCTCCGCTACCACGAGCGCTGGCAGGGCGAGGAGGGCGAGCCCGTCTGGTTCGAGCGCGCCTTCGCCTTCCACCTGGGGCCGCACCTCCTGCGCGGCCGCGTCGACCGCGTGGACCGCCTGCCGGACGGCGGCTACGAGCTGATCGACTACAAGACCGGCCGCCCGAAGTCGCCCGCCCAGCTGCGCGAGGACGTCCAGCTCTCGCTCTACGCCGTCGGCGCCCGCGAGGCGTGGCAGCTCGAGGCCGCCCAGCAGGCCTACTACTACGTGCTCGACGACGAGAAGGTGCCCGTGGAGCGCTCCGAGGAGGACCGCGGCTGGATCACGGACACCGTGCTCGAGGTCGCCGACGGCATCCTCGGCCAGGGCTTCGAGCCGTCGCCCTCGTGGTCGGCGTGCTCCATGTGCGACTACCGCATCGCCTGCCCGGCAGCTGAAAAGTGAGGGCGAAGCCCGGTCAAGACCGGACATGGATGTCCGGCTTCGCCGTCAGATCGCCGTCCGGACGACCGGCGGAGGACTCTTGAGGGCGCTGGTCACCGGTGCGGGCTCCGAGCACGGCATCGGCTTCGCCTGCGCGCGTGCGCTCGCGGCCGCGGGGATGGAGGTGGCGGTCGCGGCGACGACCGCCCGGATCCACGACCGGGCGGCGGCGCTCGGCGGCTCCGGCCATGTCGCGGACCTGACCGATCCGGCGCAGGCCGAGCGGCTCGCGGCGGAGGTGGGCGACGTCGAGGTGCTCGTCTGCAACGCCGGGATGGTCCAGACGGGCGGCGAGCTGCACGACGCGCCGCTGCTCGAGACGCCGCCGGCCGCGTGGGAGGCGGAGCTCGCCCGCACGCTCTCGACCGCCTTCCACACCGCGCGGTCCGTCGCGCCCGGGATGGTCGCCCGCGGCTACGGGCGGATCGTGATGATCTCCTCGATCACCGGCCCGCGCACCGCGATCCCGGGCGCCGGGCCGTACGGCGCGGCCAAGGGCGGGATGGAGGGGCTGATGCGCGGCCTCGCGCTCGAGCTCGCGCCGCACGGGGTCACGGTGAACGCCGTCGCGCCGGGTTGGATCGCGACCGCGTCGTCGACCGAGGAGGAGCTCGCAGCGGGCGGGCACACGCCGGTCGGCCGCCCGGGAAGGCCCGAGGAGGTCGCCGCCTGCGTCGCCTTCCTGGCGAGCCGGGAGGCCGCGTACGTCACCGGCCACTCGCTCGTGGTCGACGGCGGCAACACGCTCCAGGAGCTCCGCTAGGCGAGCCGACACCCGCCGGGGCGTACTCTCGGCGGATGGATCGGAAGTGGTGGACCCTCCTCGCCGTCTGCGTCGCGACGTTCATGCTGCTGCTCGACGTCACGATCGTGAACACCGCGCTGCCGTACATCGAGCGATCGCTCGGCGCGAGCTTCACCGACCTCCAGTGGGTGATCGACGCGTACGCGCTCTCGCTCGCCGCGCTGCTCCTCACCGGCGGCTCGCTCGCCGACCTGCTCGGGCGGCGTCGGATCTTCGTCGCCGGCCTCGGCGTATTCACGCTCGCCTCGCTCGCCTGCGGCCTCGCGGAGAGCCCGCTGATGCTCAACCTCGCGCGCGCCGTCCAGGGCACCGGCGCGGCGTTCATGTTCGCCACGTCGCTCGCGCTGCTCGCGAGCGCCTTCCACGGCCCGGACCGCGGCACCGCCTTCGGCCTGTGGGGCGCGACGACGGGCGCCGCGGTCGCGATCGGCCCGCTCGTCGGCGGGGCGCTCACCCAGGCGTTCGGCTGGGAGTTCATCTTCTTCGTGAACGTCCCGATCGGGCTCGGCGCGATCGCGCTGACCCTCGCCAAGGTCGACGAGTCGCACGCGCCCTCCGGCGGCCGGATCGACTGGGCCGGCCTGTTCACGTTCTCGGGCGGCCTCTTCTGCCTGATCTTCGCGCTGATCCGCGGCAACGCCGAGGGCTGGAGCTCGGGCATCATCGTCGGCCTGCTCGCCGCGGCGCTGATCCTGCTCGTCACGTTCGTGCTCGTCGAGGCGCGCAGCGCCCAGCCGATGCTCGACCTCTCCCTCTTCAAGAGCCCGACGTTCAACGGCGCGTCGCTCGCCGCCTTCTCGCTCTCCGCGGCGATGTTCGCGATGTTCCTCTACCTCACGCTCTACATCCAGAACTCGCTGGGCTACAGCGCGCTGGAGGCCGGCCTGCGGTTCCTGCCGACCACGCTGCTGGCGTTCTTCGTCGCGCCGATCTCCGGCAAGCTCGCCGACCGCTACGGCGTCCGCTGGTTCATCGCCGGCGGCCTCGTGCTCGTCGGCCTCGGCCTGCTGCTGATGCGCAACATCGGGCCGGGCGACGACTGGACGGCGATGCTGGCCGGCTTCATGGTCGCGGGCGGCGGCATCGGCGCGGTCAACCCCGCGCTCGCGACCGCGGCGATCAGCGTGGTCGAGCCGCAGCGCGCCGGCATGGCGTCGGGCATCAACTCCACGTTCCGGCAGGTGGGCATCGCCACCGGCACGGCCGCGCTCGGCGCGGTCTTCACGCACATCGTCAACGGCCAGGCGCCCGTGTTCGCCGAGGCGGTCCGGCGCGCGGGGATCGAGGCCGCGACGGACCGCGCGGGCCAGTTCTCCGACTTCATCTCGTTCGGCCTCTACCGCCGCGTCGGCGGCGGGGAGCAGGTCCTGCTCGCGGGGCGCGAGGCGTACCTCGAGGGCCTCCACGCGATCCTCCTGTACGGCGGGATCCTCGCGCTCGTCTCCGCCGCGCTGTGCGCCTGGCTGATCCGGCCGAGCGGGTTCGCCCCGCGGCCGGAGCAGGTCCGCGAGCCCGAGGCCGCCGCGGTCTAGGGCAGCAGCGCGCGGGCGCGGCCCGCGCGCACCGCCTCGGCGTCGCCGTGGCGCTCCACGAGGCCGAGCAGCGCTGCGCGCAGGGCGGGCGCGTGGCGTTCGCCGACCTCGGCCTCGAGCGCCGCGCTGACGCCCAGCGCCGTCGCCCGCACCCGGCGCCCGTCGTCGGTGAGCGCGAGCCGCTTGCGCCGCCCGTCCTCCGGGTCGGCGCGGCGCTCGACGAGCCCCGCGGCCGCCATGTCGTCGACCATCTGCTGCGCGGCCTGCTTCGTCACGTCGAGGCGCTCGGCGAGCCGCGCGAGCGGGAGCGGCTCCGCGTACAGCGCGCGGATCACGTAGCCCCACGACGGGCGCATCGTCAGGCCCGCCCGGTCCATGGCCGCCATGAGCCGGTCGACGAGCACGCGGTTGGCCGCCACGAGCAGGATCGCGAGATCGGGTTCGTCAAGTCGACTTGACTTCTTCGCCATATT
This sequence comes from Solirubrobacteraceae bacterium, assembly GCA_040510855.1. Classification (GTDB taxonomy): domain Bacteria; phylum Actinomycetota; class Thermoleophilia; order Solirubrobacterales; family Solirubrobacteraceae; genus DASQMT01. The sequence continues at coordinate 460 of JBEVIG010000069.1, read as the reverse complement.
CGTCAAGCTTACTTGACCATGCTCATCACCGCAGCCACCGCTCCCACGTTCACCGCCGACGGGACGACCGCCGTCGGGTACGCCTCCCCGAGCCGCGGCGCCGCCGACCTCAGCCTCTGGCGCATCCGGCTGGAGCCCGGCGCCGCGAGCCCGTTCCACGCCCTCAGCCGGGAGGAGGTCTTCCTCGCGCTCGACGGCGACGCGGTCGCGACGGTCGACGGCGCCGAGCACGCGCTCGCGCCCGGCGACTGCCTCGTCGTCCCGCCCGAGGTCCCGTTCTCGATCGCCGCCGGCACGGGCGGCTTCGCGGCCGTGTGCGCGATGGCCGCGGGCGGCGAGGCGACGATCCTCCCCGACGGGCCGACGATCACGCCGCCCTGGGCGGCCTGAAGCGGGCTCAGGCGGGGCCGCTGCCGCGCTGGCGCAGGAAGCGCTGGAACTCGCGCGCGAGCAGGTCGCC
>JBEVIG010000068.1:0-9169 GCA_040510855.1 Solirubrobacteraceae bacterium | reverse complement strand
AGCTGAAGACGAAGCCGACGCAGCACTCGGTCAACGAGCTGCGCCGCATCGGCATCCAGCCCGACATGGTCGTCGCCCGCTCCGAGGGCGGTCTGGGGCGCGACATCCGCAAGAAGATCGCGCTGTTCGCCTCGCTGCCCGTGGAGGCGGTCATCTCGGCCCGCGACGTGGACCTGATCTACAAGGTCCCGCTCTACTTCCAGTCCGAGGGCGTCGACGACTTCGTGCTCGACCACTTCGGCATGGAGGCCCCCGCGGCCGAGCTGGCCGGCTGGCAGGGCTTCATCGCCAAGGCCGACGAGGCCCAGCGGCGCACGCCCGTCCGCATCGCGCTCGTCGGCAAGTACGTCGCGCTCGAGGACGCGTATCTCTCCGTCGTCGAGGCCCTGCGCCACTCGGGCTACCACCACGGCTGCGGCGTCGAGATCGAGTGGGTCGACTCGGAGACGATGGACGACGCGGAGGTCCGCGAGAAGGTCTCCTCGGCCGACGGCATCCTGATCCCGGGCGGCTTCGGCGTCCGGGGCGTCGAGGGCAAGATCGCGGCGGCCGAGATCGCGCGCAGCCAGGGCATCCCGTTCCTGGGCGTCTGCCTCGGCATGCAGCTCGCGGTGGCCGACTTCGCCCGCCACGTGGCCGACATGCCGAGGGCGAACTCGAGCGAGTTCGACCCCGCCACCGACTTCCCGGTCGTCGACCTCCTGCCCGAGCAGAAGGAGGTCGCGGACATGGGCGGCACGATGCGCCTGGGCGCCGACCCCGTGAAGCTCCACGAGGGCACGAAGGCCCGCGAGATCTACGGCGAGGCCGTGATCTACGAGCGCCACCGCCATCGCTACGAGGTCAACAACTTCCTGCGCCGCCGGCTCGAGTCGGCCGGCCTCATCGTCTCGGGCACGACGCCGGACGAGCGCCTGGTGGAGATCATCGAGCTGGCCGACCATCCGTTCTTCGTCGCCTCCCAGTTCCACCCGGAGTTCAAGTCGCGCCCCGAGCGCCCGGCTCCGCTCTTCCGCGAGTTCGTCGGCGCCGCCCAGCGCTACGCCCGCGAGCGGCGCGACGACGCGGTCCCCGAGGGCGACGAGGTCTCCGCCGAGCGGCTGACCGAGCCGACCGGCCGCTTCCGCCCCAACTGAGCGGTCAGACCCACTGATGCGGCGCGCGAGCGACGCCGAGAAGGCGCGGCTGAACCAGACGTTCGCCGCGCTCTGCGCGATCCCGAGCCCCTTCGGCGAGGAGGCGGCGGTCGCCGCCCACGTCACGCGCGAGCTGGAGGGCATGGGCCTCGCGGTGGAGGCCGACGCGAAGGGCAACCTCCTCACCCGCGTCCGCGGCCGCTCCGACGAGCACCTGCTGCTCTGCGCGCACCTCGACACCGTCGCGGTGACGGGCCCGATCGAGCCCGTCGTCGTCGACGGCGGCTGGGAGAACGCCCACGACGCGATCCTCGGAGCCGACAACAAGGCCGCCGTCGCCGTCTTCCTCGAGCTCGTCCGCCGCGCCGCCGTCGAGGGTGCGCCGGTGGGCCTCGAGCTCCTGCTCACCGTCGAGGAGGAGGACGCGCTCGCGGGGGCGAAGGCCTTCGACGCCTCCGTCCTGCGCAGCACGCTTGGCTACGTGCTCGACCACGCGAGCGCCGTCGGCGGCATCGTCGTCGGCTCCCCGACCTACTACCGCATCCGCGCCGAGTTCCACGGCCGCGCGGCCCACGCCGGCATCCGGCCCGAGGACGGCCGCAGCGCCGTGGTCGCCGCCGCCCACGCGATCGCCACGATGCCGCACGGGCGGATCGACGAGATCACGACCGCGAACGTCGGCTCGATCCAGGGCGGGGTCGGCTCGACGAACGTCGTCCCCGAGCGCTGCTCGCTCCTCGCCGAGGCCCGCTCGCTCGACCCCGACCGCGTCGAGGCCGTCGTCGCGCAGATCGTCGACGCCCTGCACGACGGCGCCGCCCACGGCGAGTGCGACATCGACGTCGTCACGGAGAAGCTCTTCACGGGCTATCGCCAGAAGGCGAGCAGCCCGGTCGTCCAGGCCGCCGAGGCCGCCCTGCGCGCCTGCGGCTACGAGCCGGAGCGGATCGTCACCGGCGGCGGCTCCGACGCGAACGCGCTCGAGGTCCAGGGCATCGCGTGCGTGAACCTCGCCAACGGCACCGAGCGCAACCACGAGCCGACCGAGCGCGTGAGCGTCGATGCGCTCGAGACGATGCTCGACGTCTGCCTCGAGCTCGTCGACGAGGTCGCTGCCATCATCACGCAGCCATGAGCTCCCGCTTCGAGCGCCTGGAGGCGCACACCGTGTTCGAGGGCGCCATCGTCGACGTCATCGAGGGCGAGTTCCGCCACGAGGACGGCGAGACCGTCACGCGGCAGTGGGTCGCGCACCCCGGATCGGTCGCCATCGTCGCCCACGACGGCGAGCGCCTGTGGCTCGTCCGCCAGCCGCGCGAGGCGACGGGCGACTTCGACCTGCTCGAGCTCCCGGCGGGCAAGCTCGACGAGGCGGGGGAGACCGTGCTCGAATGCGCACGCCGCGAGCTGGCCGAGGAGATCGGCAAGGCCGCGGAGCACTGGGAGCACCTCATCTCCTACAAGACGTCGGCCGGCTTCACCGACGAGGTCTGCCACATCTACCTCGCCACCGGGCTGCACGACAAGCCCGGCTACGCGATCGAGGACGAGCGGATCACGATCGAGGCACGCCAGCTCGGCGACCTCGGCGCGGTCATCGGCGAGGTGACCGACGCGAAGACGCTGATCGGCCTGCTCCTGCTGCGTCAGCGACTGGACCCCTGACGGTTGACAGCAGCACTCCGGATCACGGAGTGTTGGCCGATGAAGAGCCTCCTCCTCGCCGGCCTCGCCGCCGCGGCCGTCGCCGTCCTCGCGCCCGCGTCCGCATCGGCGGCGTTCAAGGACTGCACCGGCGTCCCCGCCAAGAAGATCACCAAGCTCAAGGCCGACGGCGTCGGCTGCGCCAAGGCCCGCAAGGTGGCCAAGGGCTGGGACCGCACGGGGGCCTCGCACGGCTTCAGCTGCGGCTACTACCCGGTGACGAACGACAAGCAGATCGAGAAGGTGGCGTGCCGCAAGGACGACGCGGTCGTCAAGTTTCGCAAGCGCTGGGTGGGCGAGATGCCGTTCCCGACCTACCCGCCGATCCAGCTCCCGTCCGTCGGCGGCGGATGATGCGCCCGCGGTGAACGGCGGCTTGCGCCCGGGAGGTCCGCTGCGCGCCGCGGCGAACCTCCTGGGATCGTGGCCATCGCAACGCCGCCCGCCAGGGCGCAGCCGTTCGAGCACCTGCTGCTCGACTTCCTCGCCTATCTCGAGTTCGAGCGCGGGCTCTCGCGCAACACGCTCGAGGCCTACCGCTCCGACCTCCTCCAGTTCGGCGACTGGCTCCGCCGCACCGAGCTGGACCCGCTCGCGCTCGGCCACGCCGAGCTGAGCGCGTTCGCCGACGAGGTCGCCGCCGGCCGCGAGGACCGCCCGCCCGCGGCGCCCGCCACCCTGCAGCGCAAGGTCGCGTGCCTGCGCTCGTTCTACCGCCACCTCCGGCGCATGGGCACGCTGACCGACGACCCGACCGCGCACCTGCGCGCGCCCAAGCCGGGTCGCAAGCTGCCGCAGGTCCTCACGCGGGACGAGATCGCGAAGCTGCTCGCGCAGCCCCGCGGCACCGAGCCCGCCGCGCTGCGCGACCGCGCGCTGCTGGAGACGATGTACGCCTGCGGCCTCCGGGCGTCGGAGGCGATCGGGCTGGAGGTCGGCGACGTCGACCTGGAGGCCGGTCTGCTCCGCGCCCGCGGCAAGGGCTCGAAGGAGCGGCTCGTGCCGATCGGCACCGAGGCGGCGCGCGCGATCCGCATCTACCTCGAGCGCGGGCGCCCGCGGATGGTGGGCGACCGCTGGGAGGCGCGCCTGTTCGTGAACCAGCGCGGCGGCGGCCTGACCCGCCAGGGCCTGTACAAGATCGTCCAGCGCCACGCGGCGGGCGCCGGGCTCGCGGCGAAGATGAGCCCGCACACGCTGCGCCACACCTTCGCGACGCACCTGCTCGCCGGCGGCTGCGACCTGCGCTCGCTCCAGGAGATGCTCGGGCACGCCGACATCGCCACCACGCAGCTGTACACGCACCTCTCGGCGGACCGCCTGAAGGACGTGTACTTCGACGCGCACCCGCGCGCGAAGCTCACCTGACTAGCATGGCGGCGCCGATGCAGCGCCGCGCCTTCGTCATCGTCCTCGACGCCTGCGGGGCCGGGGAGCTCCCGGACTCCGCCGACTACGGCGACGCCGGGGCGAACACCCTCGGCCACGTCGCCGAGGCCGCCGGCGGACTGGTCCTGCCCAACCTCCAGCGGCTCGGCCTCGGCTCCGCGCTCGCGCTGCGCGGCTGCCCGCCCGCCGAGCGCCCCGTCGTCCACGGCCGCCTCCATCCGATGGGCCCCGGCAAGGACACGATCACCGGCCACTGGGAGCTGATGGGCGCGATCACGCCCGTCGCCCTGCGCACCTACCCCGACGGCTTCCCCGCCGACGTGATCGAGCAGCTGCGCGACGGCACCGGCCGCGGCGTGCTCTGCAACAAGCCCTACTCCGGGACCGCGGTGATCGACGACTACGGCGAGGAGCACCTCCGGACGGGCGACCTGATCGTCTACACGAGCGCGGACTCCGTGCTCCAGATCGCCGCCCACGAGGACGAGGTCCCGCAGGCGGAGCTGATCGCCGCCTGCCAGGTCGCGCGCGAGATCATGCGCGGGGAACACGCCGTCGGCCGCGTCATCGCCCGGCCGTTCCGCGGCGTGCCCGGCACGTTCGAGCGGACCGAGGGGCGCAAGGACCTCGCGCTCGACCCGCCCGGGCGCACCTACCTCGACGAGCTGCGGGCCGACGGCGTCCCGACCCACACCGTGGGCAAGATCGGCTCGGTCTTCAACCACGTCGGCGTCGACCACGAGCATCCGGGCGCGACGAACCCGGCCGCGATCGCCGGGACGAGCCGCCTGATCGACGAGCTCGAGCACGGCTTCGTCTTCACCAACCTCGTCGAGACCGACCAGGTCTACGGCCATCGCCAGGACGTCCCCGGCTTCCACCGGGCGCTCCAGGAGATCGACCGTGCGGTGGGCGAGTGGACGGCGGCGCTCGACCCGGAGCGCGACCTCCTGGTCATCACCGCCGACCACGGCTGCGATCCGACGACGCCCGGCACCGACCACACGCGCGAGCACGTCCCGCTGATCGCCGCCTTCGCCGGCCACGGCGGCCGCCGCCACGACGGGCCGTTCGCCGACGTCGGCGCGTCCGTGCTGCGCTGGCTCTCCGGTCGGGAAGCTGACAGCCTGCCCGGTACTCCATTCCTCTGAGTGTTCCGCGCGGCGGGCTCGGGAAGAACGGCGCCACCATGCACCGCCGGACGCTCGCCGCGCTCCTCCCGCTCGTCGCCGCCGCCGCGGTCTCGGGATGTGGCGGCGGGGGCGACGGCGGCGCGAAAGAGCCCTCCGGGAACGACGAGCAGAAGGAGCTCCTCGACTCCGTCGACACCCGCCCGCGGGACGTCGACGACAGCGACGAGGAGATCAAGCAGCTGCTCGCCGACCGCGCCGCCGCGCTCGAGCAACGCGACGCGAAGGTGCTCCGCGCGACCGCGACGGGCGCGCAGCGCAAGCGTGACGAGCGGGCGCTCGCGAACCTCGACGAGCTCCCGCTCGAGCGCGTGCGGCTCGAGCCGGGCGAGCTCCAGATCTCGGGCCGCCGGGCCACGATGCAGGCCGGTATGGCCTACCGCGTGAAGGGGGCGAGCCGCGCGTTCCTGACGTCGCGCAAGGTCGTCGCCCGCAGGTCGGCGGCCGGCTGGCGGATCGTCCGCGACGTGCCGCGGCACGACGCGCTGCCGTGGGAGGTCGAGCGCTACACGGCGACCACGGGGCGCAACGTCGTCCTGCTCACGCCGCCCGAGGTGCAGCCCGGCACGCTCATGCCCGGCCTCCAGGCCGCGTACGGCAAGATCGCCCGCGACCTCCCGGCGCGCGACCTCCCCGAGCGCGTGCTCGTGATCGCCGCGCGCGACGCCGGCCAGGTGAAGCGGCTCGACGGCAACGGGATCAACGGCGGGGTCGTGGCGATGGCGAGCGTCTTCGTCGACTACAAGCCGGGCGGCGCGCTCGAGGTCCAGCGCGTGCTCTCCCAGCGGATGACGATCGTCATGGACCGCTACGACCGGATGCCCGAGCAGGAGCGCGAGTGGACGCTCGCCCACGAGATGGTCCACACCGCGATGAACCCCGACACGTCGGGCCGCACGCCGCAGTGGATCATCGAGGGCGTCGCGATGTACGTCTCCGGCGAGGACCTCTCGGGCTACACGGGCTCCGTCGCCGGGGACCGGCCGTCGCTCACCGAGCTCAGCAAGCGCGACGCGATCGCCAACCTCTCCGACTCCGACGCGCAGGGCGCCGCCTACGTCGTGGCCTCCGCCGCGGCCGAGGAGATCGCCGAGCGCAAGGGCAACAAGGGCCTGTTCCGCTTCTACGAGGCCTTCAACGACAGCACCATCACCGGCCCGCCCGGCCCGCGGACCACGGACAAGGTGCTGCGCAAGTCGGTCGGGATGTCGCTGCGCGAGCTCGACGCGGCCATCGGCTGACCGCAACCCCTGCCACCCTCTGGTGCATGCCCGAGATGCCCGAGGTCGAGACCATCCGCCGGCACCTCGCGCCGCAGCTCGAGGGGCGGGTGCTGGAGACGCTGGACGTGCAGGACGAGCGCTGGTCGCAGCCCCTCGCCGGCGAGGAGCTGAGCGCCGCCGTGCAGGGCCGCACGCTCGAGCAGCTCGACCGGCGCGGCAAGTACCTGATCTTCGTGCTCGAGGACGACGTCCACCTGCTCGTGCACCTGCGGATGACGGGCACGCTGCTGCTCGACCCGCCCGAGCCGACGCGCTTCGGGCGCGTCACGTTCGCCTTCGGCGGCGGGCGGCGGCTCGTGTTCGACGACCCGCGCCGCTTCGGCACGGGCGAGCTCGCCCTCGGCACGCCGGCGCGGGAGGAGTTCCTCGCGCGGCGGCTCGGCGTCGAGCCGTTCTCGCCCGACTTCACGAGCGCGCACCTGTACGCGCTCACGCGCGCGAGCCGCGCGCCGGTGAAGGCCTTCCTGCTCGACCAGCGCAAGGTCGCCGGCGGGGGGAACATCTACGCCGACGAGGCGCTGTACCGCGCGCGGATCCATCCGCTGCGGCCGGCCAACGCGCTCAAGCGCGGCCAGGTGGCGGGGCTGCGCGAGGCGGTCATCGCCGCGCTGGAGGAGGGCGTGGCGGCGAAGGGCGCGTCGATCGACGACTTCCGCCATCCCGACGGCGTCCAGGGCTCGTTCCAGGACCGCTTCCTGATCCACCTGCGCGAGGGGGAGCCGTGCCTGGACTGCGGCCGGGCCGTGCGCAAGCTCTACGTGGGCGGCCGCGGGACGTACGTGTGCGAGAAGTGCCAGCCGCGGCCGCGTCAGGCCGCGGGGCGCAGCTCCGTCAGCCGGCCGGCCCGGTCGGCGGCCGCGAGCTCCTGAAAGCCGCCGAGCGGCTTCCCGTCGATGATCACCTGCGGGAAGGTCATCATGCCCGTCAGGGCGACGAGCTCGGCCCTGCCCTGGGCGTCCTTGGCGAGGTTGATCTCGTCGTAGGCGATGCCGCGACGGTCGAGGAGCGTCTTTGCCGTCCGGCAGTAGCCGCAAGGTTCCGTGGTGTAGACCGTGACTCGATTCTTCACTTCACAAAGATTAGTAAGGCGCCCGCCGGAAGGAACCCCGTGGCCGGGAGCCTGAAGACCGAGGCCGTCGTCCTGCGGTCCATGCGCTACGGCGAGGCCGATCGGATCCTGCATCTCTACACGCCCGACCGCGGCCGCTTGAGCGCGATCGCCAAGGGCGTCCGCCGGGCGAAGTCGCGCTTCGGCGGCCGGCTCGAGCCCTGCTTCCGGCTCAACATGGTCCTGCACGAGGGGCGCAGCGAGCTGCTCACGGTCACGGCGGCGGAGACCGTCGCGGGCCATCCGCGGCTGCGCGAGCACGCGGCGGCGCTCGACGGCGCGGCCCGCGCCTGCGACGCGGTCGGCCGCATGTTCGCCGACGGCGAGCCGCACCGCGGCGTGTTCCACCTCCTCTGCAACCAGCTCGCGCTGCTCGACGCGAACCCGGAGTCCGCCACGCACGGCAACGCCCTCGCCTTCCGGCTCAAGCTCCTGCTCGCGGCGGGCTTCGCTCCCCAGCTCTCCTCGTGCGCGGGCTGCGGAGAGGCGGAGCACCTCGTCGGCTTCTCGGGCGCGGCGGGCGGCGTCGTCTGCTCCGCCTGCGAGGCGAGCGCGTTCGCGTTCGGGCAGGACGCGCACGACTTCCTCGTCGGCGCGCTCGGCCGCCCGCTGGCGGAGGCGCCGGACGCGCCGGGCGCCGCGCTGGCCCAGGCGGAGCGGGCGATCCTCGCCACGCTCGAGCACCACGCGCACCTGCGCCTGCGGCCCGTGGTGTGACATCTCTGCGTCGGCGGGCCGCCCCGGCCGCGCCCCGCGTCAGAATGTGGGGGAGATGAGCGCACCGGCGACCGATCCCTCCTTCGCGGACCGCATCGCCGCGTGGGAGGACGCGCTGCTCTCGCCGCTCGCCCGGCGCTCCTATCCGGCCGAGCGTGCGCGGCCGGAGGCGGACTGCTCGCTGCGGACGCCGTTCCAGCGCGACCGCGACCGGATCGTGCACTGCAAGCCGTTCCGGCGGCTCAAGCACAAGACGCAGGTCTTCGTGGCGCCGGAGGGCGACCACTACCGCACGCGGCTCACGCACACGCTGGAGACGACGCAGATCTCGCGGACGGTCGCGCGGGCGCTGCGGCTCAACGAGGACCTGACCGAGGCGATCGGGCTCGGGCACGACCTCGGCCATCCGCCGTTCGGCCATATCGGCGAGGACGTGCTCGACCGCGCGGGCCGGGAGCGCTTCGGGCGCGGCTTCCGCCACAACGAGCACTCCCTGCGGGTGGTCGACGTGCTCGAGGATCTCAACCTCACGGCGCCGGTCCGCGACGGCATCCTGCGCCACTCGAGCGGCGCCGGCGACCCCGTCACGCTCGAGGGCCGGATCGTCCGGCTCGTCGACCGGATCGCCTACATCAACCACGA
>JBEVIG010000067.1:0-9032 GCA_040510855.1 Solirubrobacteraceae bacterium | reverse complement strand
GCGATCAGCGTGCGCGCCTCGTCCTCCCCCATCGCGCCGGGGAACACGCCGCCGAGCATCGCGCCCTCGTCGCGGATGTGGCGGACGAGCGCGCGGGTGTCGACGCCGGTGATGCCGACGACCCCGCAGTCGCGCAGCCAGTCGAGCCAGCCGCCCTCCGCGCTCGGCGCGTCCTCGGCGTTGACCGCCTCGCGCATGATCGCCGCGCGGGCGTGGACGCGCTCGGACTCCATCGCGTCGGCCGACACCCCGTAGTTGCCGACCATCGGCGCCGTGAAGGTGATCAGCTGCGCGTGGAACGACGGGTCGGACATGCACTCCTGGTAGCCGGACATGCCGGTGGTGAAGACCACCTCGCCGACGGCGTGCCCGGAGGCCCCGCAGGCATCGCCGTCGAAGCGGGTGCCGTCCTCGAGCAGGACGTAGGCGCTCACGCGGCGCTCAGGGCGAAGGCCCGCTCCCGGTAGACCACGCTGCCGCCGGCGACGGTCGCGAGCACGCGCCCCTGCAGCGTGCGGCCGGCGAAGCAGCAGTTCTCCGCGCGCGACTCGTAGCCGGCCTCGCCGACCTGCCAGCTCGCCCCGAGGTCGACGAGGCACACGTCGGCCGGCGCGCCGGCCGCGATCCGCGGCACGGGCAGGCCGAGCAGCGCGGCGCCGTCGGAGAGGCGCTGGACGACCAGCGCGAGCGGGAGCACCCCGGGCATCACGAGCTCGGTGTAGACCGCCGCGAACGAGGTCTCCAGCCCGGTCGTGCCCATCGGCGCCTGCTCGAACGGCACCTCCTTCTCCTCGCGCGCGTGGGGCGCGTGGTCGGTGGCGATGCAGTCGATGGTGCCGTCGCGCAGGCCCTCGATCAGCGCCTTGCGGTCCTCCTCCTCGCGCAGCGGCGGGTTCATCTTCAACCGCGTGTCGAGCCGCTCGAGGATCGCCTCGTGGGTGAGCGTGAGGTGGTGCGGCGAGGCCTCGGCCGTGATCTGCACGCCGCGCGCCTTGGCCTCGGCGATCGCGGCGACCGACTCGCGCGCGGAGAGGTGCTGGATGTGGATCCGCCCCTCCTCGTAGCCGGCGATCGCCGCGTCGCGGGCGATCATCGTGGACTCGGAGATCGACGGGATGCCGGCGAGGCCGAGCCGGGCGGAGACGACGCCCTCGTGCATCACGCCGGCGCCCGACAGGCTCGGGTCCTCCTCGTGCAGGGCGAGCACGCCGCCGCAGAGCCTCTGGTACTGCAGCGCCTTGCGGAGCATGTTCGCCGCCGCGACGGGCCTGCCGTCGTCGGTGAAGCCGATCGCGCCCTCGTCGCGCAGCTCGGCCATCTCCGTGAGCGCGCCGCCCTCGAGGCGGCGCGTGATCGAGGCCATGAAGCCGACGGGGATCCGCGCCTCCCGCCGCGCGGCCTCGCGCAGCGAGCGCAGGACGGTCGCGTCGTCGACGGTCGGGTCCGTGTTCGGCATCGCCACCACGGCCACGAAGCCGCCGGCGGCCGCGGCGCGGGTGCCCGAGTCGAGGTCCTCCTTGTGCTCCTGGCCCGGCACGCGCAGGTGGACGTGCGGGTCGACGAAGCCGGGGACCAGGTGGCGGCCCTCGCCGTCGACCACCTCGGCGCCCTCGGGCGCCTCGAGCGCGCCGGGCGCGCCCAGCTCGGCGATCAGGCCGTCGCGGACGAGGACGTCGTGCGGCGCGTCGATCCCCTCACGCGGGTCGAGCACGTGGGCGCCGCGGATCAGCAGCTCGGCGGGCTCCTGCTCGCGCTGGACGAGCGGCGTCGCGCCCTTGGGCAGGTCGGCGGGGTTCATGCCGTCACCAGGGCCCGGTCGGGGGCGGTCCGTCCCGCGAGCAGCTCGTAGAGCACCGCCATCCGCACGACGACGCCCGCCGCGACCTGCTGGCCGATGACCGCCTGCGGCGAGTCGATGACCTCGGCGGCGAGCTCCACCCCGCGGTTCACCGGGCCGGGGTGCATGAGCACCTGCCGGGCGCCGAGCCGGCGGCCGTCGATCTGGAAGCGCGCGGCGTACTCGCGCAGACTGGGCACGAAGGACTCCGTCATGCGCTCCTTCTGCATCCGCAGCGCGTAGACCACGTCGGCCTCGTCGAGGCGGTCCAGCGAGTAGGCCACCTCGCAGCCCAGCGCCTCGGTCCCGCGCGGGATCAGCGTCGGCGGGCCGCAGACGGTCACGCGCGCGCCGAGCATCGCGAACGCCTGGATGTTCGAGCGGGCGACGCGCGAGTGCAGCACGTCGCCGACGATCCAGATGTTCAGGCCGTCGAGCGTGCCGAGCCGCTCGCGCAGCGTGTAGACGTCCAGCAGCGCCTGCGTCGGGTGCTCGTGCTTGCCGTCGCCGGCGTTGACGACCGCCGCGGGGCTCCAGCGCGCGACCAGCTCGGCGGCGCCGACGTGCGGCGTGCGGACCACGATGAGGTCGGGGCGGTAGGCCGAGAGCGTCTGCACCGTGTCCTTGAGCGACTCGCCCTTCTCGACGCTCGAGCCGCTCGAGACGAAGTTGATGACCTCGGCGCTGAGCGTCTTGGCCGCGAGCTCGAAGCTCGAGCGGGTCCGGGTGGACGCCTCGTAGAAGAGGTTGAGCACGCGGCGGCCGCGCAGGGCGGGCACCTTCTTGATCTCCCGCTCGGAGACCTCGGTGAACGACTTGGCGCGGTCGAGGATCCGCTCGATGCCGGGGCGATCGAGGTCCTCGATCGAGAGCAGATGCCTCATGCGTGGGCCTCCTGGCGCTGGGTGATGGTGACCTCGTCGGCGCCGTCGAGCTCCGCCACCCGGACGTTCACGCGCTCGGCGCGATGGGTCGGGAGGTTCTTTCCGACGTAGTCGGGCCGGATCGGGAGCTCGCGGTGGCCGCGGTCGGCGAGGACCGCGAGCTGGACGCGCGCGGGCCGGCCGTAGTCGAACAGCGCCTCGATCGCGGCGCGGACCGTGCGGCCCGTGTAGAGGACGTCGTCGACGAGGACGATCGTGTGGTCCTCGAGCCGGAACGGCAGGTGGCTGGAGCGGACCTCGGGCGCCTCGCGGGTGGCGAGGTCGTCGCGGTAGAAGGCGATGTCGATCTCGCCCGCGGGCAGCTCCGCCTCGACGAGGTCGGAGACCAGCCGGTGCAGCCGCGTGGCGAGGTGGGCGCCGCGGCGGTGGATGCCGACGAGCGCGACCTGCCCGTCGGGGTTCTTCTCGACGATCTCGTGCGCGATCCGCACGAGTGTCCGCCGTACGTCGTCCTCGTCGAGGACGACCTTCTCCTGGCTCATCTTCACGTTCCTTCCTGGCCTCACGGGGCCGGGTTAAAGGGACCGCGGTGAACCTAGCAGCGTGCGCGGCGGGGAGCCCGCCGCCCCGTGGCCGGGCGGCGGGCTCCCGCGCACGTGCTACGTCAGCTCGAGAGCGCCACGCGCGCGGTGCGCGCCCGCTTCGGGATCTTCATGACCTTGACCGTGCTGTTGGTCGCGATCGACTTGCTGACCTTCTTGTAGACCTTGCCGGTCTTCTTCGCCACGAGGCGGACCGACAGCGTCGCGGAGTCCTTGTCCGAGGTGACCCGGACCATCAGGAAGCGACCCTTCTTGGTCTTCTTGATCCGCGCCTTGCTGATCGAGGCGGGACGGGCCGTGGTGACGGCCGGGACCAGGCTCGGGCCCGCCGTCTTGACGACCTGCTGCTTGCTCGGCGCCGAGGTGCCCGGGTTGTTCGCCGGCGGCGTCGACGGCTCACCACCCGTGTTCGGCGGCGGGGTCGGGTCGCCGGAGCCCGGCGTGCCGAACTCGATGTCGCGATCGCGCAACAGGCCCTCGTCGACGTACTCGGCGATGACGTTGATCGACTGCGGATCGGAGTTGAACACCTCGAGGGCGGCGTTGCCGTTCTCGTCCAGGAACGCGCAGCGCACGTCCGGGTCGAGGCCCGACGGGGTCGGCGCCTGGTCCGAATCGACCGCGAACCGCGCGGTCGCCGGGCCGGTGGTGCCGGAGAACAGGCGGTACGAGTCCGCCTCGTCGTCCACGTAGAAGCAGACGCGCTCGCCGGCGAACGGCGTGCCGTCGACGTCCTGGCCGTGGGCCACGAGGATGCGGGCGTTGGCGTTCGCCGTGCCGGCGCCCTTCGGGTAGTACGACATGGACTTGTCGAACTCGTTGCCGACCGTCTTGGTCAGCGTCGCCGACACCGTGCTCGGGAAGTCCACCGGCTGGCCGGGGTACTTCGCCGTGGCGGTGATGGCCGACGTGCCGAGCACGTCGACGTCCTGCAGGTCGCAGCCGCGGTTGTCGTTGATGATGGCGCCGACGTTGTCGTAGTAGAAGCCACCGGCGTACGGCTCGTACTCGACCTGCGCCTCACCGTGCTCGTCCGTCGCCACGGCGACGCGCCGCACGCTGCCGTTGACCTCCGCCGGATCGTCGACCGGCGTCGTGCGCGGCTCGTCGGAGGACGCCCCGCCGGGGAACGCCACGAGCCGGTTGCACGCGGTGTCCACGGTCGGCCGGTAGTCCAGGCTGTAGGCGTCCCAGTTGTCGTACAGGGTGACCGGCACGAACGGGAAGTTGTTCTGGTGCGACCAGTCCGTTCCCGACGAGCGCGGGTTCACCGCGTCGGCCGCCGTGCCCGGCAGCCACTGCTTGTAGTACGGCGCGTAGAGGTTGTGCGGCGTCGCCGTGCCGTTGCCGTCGCGGCTGTACACCTCGGTCTTGTCCGACTTCTGCAGTGCGCCGGCGCCGTTGATGCCGCCCGCGGTGTTCGGGGCGATCTCGACGTCCACGCGCGCGGCCGGCATCGGCGCGTCACCCGCGTCGAGCTTGCCGTCGCTCAGGAGGGTCTGCGGGCGCAGCGGGTCGAACGGCCCCGCACCCTGGCCCTCCGCGCCGTTGACGCGATCGCCGAAGACGCGCGAGAACGGGCCGAAGTCGGCGTCGTAGCCGGCGACGTCACGCGGGCCGCGGCAGTTGTCGACCGCGTCCACGGTGACCGTCGGCAGACCCGTGGGGCACTCGCCGGCGACGTGCTGCTCCGTCTTGAGCGCGTCGTCGTGGATGTCCCAGCGCATCGCGTGGCTGGTCGCCACCGGGTCGGAGCTGGTGGCGAGCGCGTTCGCGATCGTCGCCCAGTCGTTCGGCAGCGTGAAGCGGCCGCCGGGCCCGAGCGGATGCGGGAACGAGCCGGTGATCTTGACCTGCACGCGGCCGTTGTTCGAGGACGGCGTGAACGCGCCGTCGCCTGCCGGGTCACCGACCTCCGACGCCGACCCGGCGGGTCCGGCGGTCGGATCCGCCGCGCCGACCTCGTCGATCGCGGGGGTGCCGAGCCGGAGCCAGATGGCGAGGAACTGATGCTCGAGGACCTCGGTCGCCCGGGCGCCCTCGAAGGCCTTGAGCTTGATCCGGGCGAGGCCGTCGCCGAGCGAGACGACGTTCGCGCGGGCGCACCGCCCGTCGATGCCGCCGAGCTTGGTGACGCTGCTCTCGAACGCGGTCGGCCGGAGGTTCGGGTCGCCGCTCCAGGACTCGACGACGACGTCGAGGCCGCTGTCGCGCACGCCGATCAGCTCGTCGTCGCACTTCACGAGCCGCAGCTGGGTTCCCGCCCACGCCGTGTACGGGATGTTGGTCGTCTGCGCATCCGGTGCCTGGGCGGCGCCGGGTGGGGCTCCCACCGCGGCTGCGCCCGCGGCGACGCAGACGGCGACGGCGGTCCGGCGTCCGAGCCGGCCACGTCGCGTGGACCCTCGATGAATGGACAAGCGCTCCTCCTTGAAGCGGGGTGGGACCGCCGTTCGTGGCGGCCATGTGATGGCGGCGACGCTAAGCCCGGCGGTCCCGCCCGGGGATCGCCCGCCCGGGCGGTTGGCCCCCGCCCACGGGCGGCGAGCTGGACCACCCCATCGGGCGGTCCGCGCCTGTCAGTGGGGGTGGTGGAGCTTCTCCAGCAACCGCGCCGCCTCGACGCGGTTGTGGACGCCCATGCGGTCGTAGATCGCGCGGACGTGGAACTTCACCGTGTTGGGCGAGATGTAGAGATCGCGCGCGATCTCCTGGTTCGAGCGGCCCGCCGCGAGCTGCTCGAGCACCTCGATCTGGCGACGGCTCAACCCATGGTTCTCGCGCGGCGCGTTGAGGCCCGCGAGGACGCTCGCAGGGAAGCTGGTGCGCCCCTCGGCCACGTCGGCGATCGTCCGCAGCACGTCGTCGAAGTGACTGGATGTGGGGATCACCGCGCTGACACCCGCGTCCACCACGGCGTGCGCGAGGTCGCAGTCGACCTCCTGGCAGAGCACGACGATGCGCGTCTCGGCCGACGCGTGGCGGAGCTGTCCGAGCACGGAGGCCGGATCGTCGGCTCCGCCCACGGCCGGGTGGACGACCACGATCCGCGGCCGGCAGCGCCGCAGCTTCTCCAGCACCGCGTTCAGCGCGCAGTACCAGCCGACCACATGCAGGCCCTGCGTGCCGAGGAGGCGCGCGAGCGTCTCGGCGATCAGCTGCTCCGGCAGTGCGACCGCGAGCGTCGCGCTCCGTGCGCTCGCTCCGAGGCCGTCCGCCACGTCCTCCCCCGGCATGCGGCGACTCTGTCGCGGGGCTCACGGCGAGGCAAGATCGCCGGGGCGGATCCTCCCCTTTTGGTGAGTGTTCTCACGCGGACAAGCTGTCTGCGCCTTCA
Organism: Solirubrobacteraceae bacterium; assembly: GCA_040510855.1. Classification (GTDB taxonomy): domain Bacteria; phylum Actinomycetota; class Thermoleophilia; order Solirubrobacterales; family Solirubrobacteraceae; genus DASQMT01. The sequence continues at coordinate 2,372 of JBEVIG010000067.1, read as the reverse complement.
GCCAGATGACGTCTGAGGGCCTCGACGCCCTCCGTCTCCAGGCCGCGCAGCAGGTCGTCGTGATGGGCGGCCATCCGGTCGAGCGGGAAGGCCGGGCGGATGCGGAGGACGTAGAGGTGAAGCTCGCCGGCCAGTGCGTCGTAGGCGCGCAGGATGCGCAGGCTCCTCGCCGCCTCGACGATCGCGCGATGGACGGCCGCGTGGGCCTCGACGACGGCGCTCCAGGGCGGGTCGGGCTGGGCGCAGACCGCGTCCATCAGCCGGACGGCGTCGTGCACGGGCTTGGGCATCCGCCCGCCGTTGCGCTCCAGCGCGAGGCGCGCGGCCTCGACCTCGAGCGCGGTGCGCAGCTCGAAGAGCGGTTCGAGCTCGGTCAGCTCGGCCACGCGGGCGCCTCGGTTCGGCTCGATGATCACGAGCCCCTCGGACTCGAGCTGGCGCAGCGCGGCGCGGAGCGAGTGGCGGGCGACGCCGTAGCCCTCCGTGAGCTCGATCTCGCGCAGCCGCTCCCCCGGGGTGAGCTCGCCGTCGAGGATCCGCGTGCGGAGCGAGGCGGCGACCGCGTCGACGGTCGAGACGCGCTCGATGGCGAACTTCGGGCTCATGCGGGCATCGGCTCGGCGGCCGGCGCGGCGGCCGGGCGGCGGCTCGGGGACGCGAGCGTGAGCAGGCCGGCGAGCACGAGCGCGGCGCCGACCGCGGCCGCGGTGCCGGGCCGCTCGCTCAGCGCGACGATCCCCAGGCCGGTGGCGGTGAGCGGCTCCGCGAGCGTGAGCGTGGCGGTCTCCCCCGGCGTGAGGTGGCGCAGGCCGCGGGCGAAGAGCACGTAGGCGAGCGCGGTCGGGATCGCGCCGAGGAAGAGCGCCATCGCGGCGCCGCCGGGCGTGGCGATCCAGCCGAGGTCCGAGGTGAGGAGCACGGGCAGCAGCAGGATCCCGCCGAGGGCGAACGAGGCCGCCATCACCCGCTCGGGCGCGTGGCCGAGGCGCAGGACGCGCTTGGCGAGCACGGTGTAGGTCGCGTAGCCGCTGCCGGACACCACGGCCAACATGATCCCCAACGGGTCGACGGATGCGTCGGCGCCGCTGCCGAGGACGAGCAGGAGCACGCCGCCGCAGGCCAGCGCGGTGGCGGCCGCCCAGCGGCTCGTCAGCGGCTCGCCGTCGAAGAGGCGCGCGGTCACGCCGGCGATCGCGGGGGCCGAGCCGAGCGCGACGACGGTGCCGACCGCGACGCCCGTGCGGTCGACGGCGGCGAAGAAGGAGAGCTGGTAGACGGCGATGGCCGCGGCGATCACGCCCAGCTCCCGCCGCGGCCAGGGGGCGGCCGCGGCGGGGACGGCGCGGGCGACGAGGAGGAGGAGCGCCCCGCCGATCACGATGCGCGCGGCGCCGACGCTGGTGGGGGCGGCGTCGGGGCCGAGCGCCTGGGCGGTGCCCGTGGTGCCGAAGCAGACGGCTGCGAGGAGGACGAGCACCTTGGCCATGTGTTGGATTGTTCAACAATGCTTCAGAGTTGTCAAGGCTTTCCCGTCCGATCCCGGCGCTCCGGCCCGCGCGCGCTCAGGAACCGGCGGCGGGCGACGGCTCGCGCTCCGCCTTCACCAGCGCCGGCTCGCCCCGCTCCGGGAACGGGATGTCGATCGCGTCGAAGTCACGCGGCACCACGGTGCCGGGGAAGGTCGCGCGGGCCTCGTCGCGCACGTCGCGCGGGTAGTAGCGCGTGGAGAGATGGGTGAGCGCGAGCAGGCGGACGCCGGCGTCGCGGGCGATCTCCGCCGCCTGCGCCGCGGTCGAGTGGCCCGTCTCGCGCGCGCGGACGCGCTCGTCCTCCAGGAAGGTCGCCTCGTGGACGAGCACGTCGGCGCCGTGGGCGTAGACCTCCGTGGTCTGGCACGGCTTCGTGTCGCCCGAGAGCACGACCCGCCGGCCGGGCCGCTCGGGCCCGACGACCTGCTCGGGCTTGACGCCGCCGACCTCCTCCCCGCGCTGGAGCCGGCCGAAGTCCGGGCCCTCGGTCACGCCGAGCGCCCGCGCGGCCTCCGCATCGAAGCGGCCGGGCCGGTCGTCCTCCACGAACGCGTAGCCGTAGGCGGGGCCGCGGTGCTCGACGGGGAACGCGGCGACGAGGTAGCCGTCGAAGCGGACCTCCTCGTGGGGCTCGAGCTCCTCGATCCGCAGCGGGTAGCCCGTGCGGCCGAGGACGAAGCGCATCGCCTCGATCAGCGCGCGCAGGCCGGGCGGGCCGTAGAGCACGAGCTCGCGCTCGCGCGCGCGCAGGTCGAACGACTTCACCATCCCGATCACGCCGAGCCAGTGGTCGAGGTGGAAGTGGGTGATGAAGACGGCGTCGAGCTCCGGCAGCCCGACCGA
>JBEVIG010000066.1:0-14799 GCA_040510855.1 Solirubrobacteraceae bacterium | reverse complement strand
GCCGAGGCGGCCGACGCGTCCGAGCTGGCGGCCGACGTCGTCGCGCGCTTCCCCGACGAGCATCCGGTGATCCTGCTCGAGATGTGCCACGAGGCGCTGCGCAAGACGCGCGGCGCGGTGATGACCGTCGCGTGGTTCGACCTGGAGAGCGCGGAGATGCGCTGGACGGGGGTCGGCAACGTGGAGGGCCGGCTCGTGCGCGCGGGCGGCGGGCCGACCGAGGGCGCGTTCACCCGTGGAGGCGTCGTGGGCTACAACCTGCCCGACACGCGGGTCACCTCGACGGCCCTCGAGGACGGCGACGTCGTGGTGATGATCACGGACGGCGTGGACCCCGACTTCGCGGAGGGGATCGCGCTCGGCGGGAGCGCCCAGCAGATCGCCGACCGGATCCTCGCGACGAACGCCCGCGCGGCCGACGATGCCCTGGTCGTCGTGGTCCGGTACCGCTCTACACTGGAAGCACGATGAAGACCGATATCCACCCTGAGTACGTCGAGGCCCACGTGCGGTGCACGTGCGGCAACGAGTTCACGACGCGCTCGACCACGCCCGAGATCCGCGTGGAGATCTGCAGCAACTGCCACCCGTTCTACACGGGCAAGCAGAAGCTCGTCGACACGGGCGGGCGCGTCGAGCGGTTCAAGCGCCGCGCGGCCAAGCGCGCGAAGTAGAGCCGCACACCTCCGGTGATCGACTCCCTCGTCGCACAGATCGAGGCGCGACACGCCGAGGTCCAGCAGCAGATGGCGGACCCCGAGATCATCGGGGACCGCCAGAAGTTCGCCGAGGCGGGGCGGCTGTTCAATCAGCTGGCCCCCGCGGCGAGGCTGGCCGAGGAGTGGCGGCGCGCGGTCGACGACGCCGAGGGGGCGCAGGAGCTCCTCGCCGAGGACGGTGAGGACCCGGAGATGCGCGCGATGCTCGACGCGGCGCGCACGCGCATCGGCGAGCTGGAGGAGGAGATCCGGCTCGCGATGGTCGAGCGCGACCCGAGCGACGACAAGAACGTCATCGTCGAGATCCGCGCGGGCGCCGGCGGCGAGGAGGCGGGCCTGTGGGCCGGCGACCTCTACCGCATGTTCCTGCGCTACGCGGAGCGGCGCGGCTTCAAGACGGAGACGCTGAACGCCTCCGACGGCTCGTACACGTTCGAGATCCGCGGCGACGGCGCCTACTCCGTCTTCAAGTTCGAGGGCGGCACGCACCGGGTGCAGCGGGTGCCCGAGACGGAGTCCCAGGGCCGGATCCACACCTCGACCGCGACGGTCGCGGTGCTGCCCGAGGCGGAGGAGGTCGACGTCCAGGTCGACCAGAACGACCTGGAGATCGACGTCTACCGCTCGTCGGGACCCGGCGGGCAGTCCGTCAACACCACCGACTCGGCGGTGCGGATCACGCACAAGCCGACCGGGATCGTGGTCTCGATGCAGGACGAGAAGTCGCAGCTGCAGAACCGCGAGCGCGCGATGAAGGTCCTGCGCGCGCGCCTGTACGAGGCCAAGCTCGCCGAGCAGCAGGCCGAGCTCGCCGCCGCCCGCTCGGCGCAGGTCGGCACGGGCGAGCGCGCGGAGAAGATCCGCACCTACAACTTCCCCGAGCGGCGGGTCACCGACCACCGCATCAAGCACACGGCGCACAACCTGGACCAGCTCCTCGCGGGCGAGCTCGACGAGTTCACCGCGGCGCTCCAGGACGACGAGAAGCGCCGCCGCCTCGACGCCGCCGCGGCCGAGTAGGGCCTCCGCCCTATGGGCGGGCGGGCGCCGCGCGCCGATGCTGTGGGCACGGACCACTCCTGAATCCGATGCTCACCCCGATCGAACAGCTCACCGTGCCCGGACCGCGCTTCGCGCGGGACGCGGGCATGACCGGCACGGGCCGCCGGTACGAACTCGAGGGCGACGCCCGGCCGGGCGACGTGCTCGCCCTGGCCGGCGGCGCCCTCGTCTACGACGCGAACGGGAACGGGCTCATCGACGGGTACGACGCCGTGGTGCCCGAGCACGGCCGCCGCTTCGGCACGCTCGTCGACCTCCGGGTCTGAGCGCCCGCCGGCTCGGTAGCGTGCGGGGGCGTGCCCCGCTCGCCCATCGCCCGCACGACCGTCCGCGACGCGCTCGACTCGGCGCTCGTCGCGCTCACCGCCGCCGGCGTGGAATCGCCGCGGCTCGACGCCGAGGTCCTGCTCGCCGCCGCGATGGGCGTCGACCGGGCGGCGATCGTCGCCGACCCCGGGCGGGCGCTCGAGCCCGAGGCGGCGCGCGCCTTCCAGACGTTCGCCGCACGGCGCCGCGACCGCGAGCCCGTCGCGTACATCCTCGGCCGCAAGGGCTTCCGCGCGATCGAGCTCGATGTCGATCCGCGGGTGCTGATCCCGCGGCCGGAGACCGAGTTCCTCGTCGAGGCCGCGCTCGGCCTGCCGCAGGGCGCGCGCGTGTGCGACGTCGGCACGGGCTCGGGCGCCGTGGCCCTCGCGCTGAAGCAGGAGCGGCCGGACCTGCGGATCGTCGCGACGGACGCGAGCCCGGAGGCGCTCGACGTCGCGCGGGCGAACGCCGCGCGGCTCGGCCTCGAGGTCGCGTTCGTCGAGGGCGACCTGCTCGCCGGGATCGCCGACGTCGACGCCGTCCTCTCCAACCCGCCCTACGTCGAGGACGGCGCGCGCCTCGCGCCCGACGTCGCCGACCACGAGCCGGCGCTCGCGCTCCGCGCGGGCCCGGACGGGCTCGACGTGCTCCGCCGGCTCGCGCCCTCGATCGGCGCGTCGGCCGCGACGCTCGCCGCGATCGAGGTGGGCGCCGGCCAGGCCGCGGCCGTCGAGGCGCTGCTGCGCGAGGCCGGCTTCGGCGGCACGGAGCGCGTCCGCGATCTCGCGGGCATCGAGCGCGTCGTCGTCGGGCGGCGATGAGCGCGGCCGGCGGGCCGGCCGAGGCCGGCGACCCCGGCGGGCGACCGTCGGCGGACGCCGGCGGATCGATCTCGGCCGCCGACGCCGGCGCGGTGGCGGCGTTCGAGCGCGTCGTCGCCGGGGACGGCGTGGCCGTCTTCCCTGCCGACACCGTCTACGGGCTCGCCTGCGATCCCGGCTCGGCCGCGGCCGTCGACCGCCTCTACGCCCTCAAGGGCCGCCCGCCGGCGAAGCCCGCCGCGGTCATGTGCTTCGGCGCGGCGCCCGACCTGCCCGGCCTCGGCCCGCGCACCCGCGCGGCGATCGCGGCGCTGACCCCCGGCGGCGTGACGCTGTTGCTGCCCAACCCCGGGCACCGCTGGCCGCTCGCCTGCGGGCCGGATCCGGGCACGCTCGGCCTGCGGGTGATCGGCGGCCCGCTCGCCGCGATGCCGCTCCCCGTCCTGCAGAGCTCGGCCAACCTCGCCGGCGGCCCGGACGCGCGGCGCCTCGACGACGTTCCCGCCGCCATCCGCGACGGCGCCGACCTCGTGCTCGACGGCGGTGAGCTGCCCGGCACGCCGTCGACCGTGATCGACCTGCGGACGTACGAATCGGAGGGGTCCTGGAGGGTCCTGCGGGAGGGTGCGCTGGCCGTCGACACGGTTGCTACGGTCCTCCGATGACCGATCTGCAGCCCGACTACTTCGAGCGTCCGCTCGCCGACGTCGACCCCGAAGTGGCCGAGGCGCTCGGTCGTGAGCTCGAGCGCCAGCAGGGCACGCTGGAGATGATCGCGTCGGAGAACTTCGTCCCCCAGGCCATCCTCGAGTGCCAGGGGAGCGTGCTGACGAACAAGTACGCCGAGGGCTACCCGGGCAAGCGCTACTACGGCGGCTGCGAGCACGTCGACGTGATCGAGCAGCTGGCGATCGACCGCGCGAAGGCGCTGTTCGGCGCCGAGCACGCGAACGTCCAGCCGCACGCCGGCGCGCAGGCCAACACCTCCGTCTACCACGCGCTGCTGCAGCCGGGCGACACGATCATGGGCCTCGCGCTCCCGCACGGCGGCCACCTCAGCCACGGCATGAAGATCAACGTGTCGGGCCGCCTCTACGACATCGCGCCCTACGAGGTGTCCCCGTCCGATCACCGGATCGACATGGACGAGGTCGAGCGGATCGCCAAGGAGCGCCGCCCGCAGCTCATCCTCGCGGGCTGGTCGGCCTATCCGCGGATCCTCGACTTCGAGCGCTTCCGGGCGATCGCCGACGAGGTCGGCGCGCTGCTGATGGTCGACATGGCCCACTTCGCCGGCCTCGTCGCCGCCGGCGTGCACCCGAACCCCGTCCCGTACGCCGACGTCGTCTCGAGCACCGTCCACAAGACGCTCGGCGGCGCCCGCGGCGGCCTGATCCTCTGCCGCGAGGAGTACGCGAAGAAGATCAACTCCGCCGTGTTCCCGGGCCAGCAGGGCGGCCCGCTCGAGCACGTGATCGCCGGCAAGGCGGTCGCCTTCAAGGTCGCGGCCTCGCCCCAGTTCCGCGAGCGCCAGGAGCGCACGGTGGCGGGCGCGAAGGCCGTCGCGGAGGAGCTGCTCGGCGCCGGGCACGGCGTCTCCGTGCTCACGGGCGGCACCGACGTGCACCTCGTGCTGGTCGACCTGCGCGACTCCGAGCTCGACGGCATGCAGGCCGAGGACCGCCTGCACGACATCGGCATCACCGTGAACCGCAACGCGGTCCCGTTCGACCCGCGCCCGCCGGCGGTCTCCTCCGGCCTGCGCGTCGGCACGGCCGCGCTCGCGACCCGCGGGCTCCAGGCCGACGACTTCGTCGAGACGGGGAGGATCATCGCCGCGGCGCTGCAGCCCGGCTTCGACGACGCCAAGGCCGAGCTGGCCGAGCGCGTCACCGCGATCGCCGACCGCCACCCGCTCTACGCCCACCTGTCGGCCGCCGCGGCGGCCGCCTAGCGCCGCGCCAGCCCCATCGGCCGCGGCAGCGCGGCCACCAGCGGCTCGAGCTCCGCGGCGACCTCCGCCGCGGCCGGCCGCTCGCCGGGCTCGCGCGCGAGGCAGCGCCGCACCAGCGCGGAGAGCCGTTCCGGGATGCGGCGCGGGAGCGGCGCCGGCTCGGCCACCAGCTGCGGCCAGCGCACCTCCGGGTCACGCGACTCGCGCGCGTCGCGCTCGCGCGGGAACGGCGGCGCGCCCGAGAGCGCGTGGTGGAGCGTCGCCCCGAGCCCGAAGACGTCGGCCGGCGGCCCGACCTGCCCGGCGCGGCCGGGCAGGCACTGCTCCGGGGCCATGTAGGCGTCGGTCCCGATCGAGCGCGTCAGCCGCCCGGCGCGCTCGGCGCTCCGCGCGACGCTGAGGTCGATCAGCCGCGGCGGCGCGCCCATGACGATGTTCGACGGCTTCACGTCGAGGTGGACCCAGCCCGCGCCCGCCATGTAGTGCAGCGCCGCGGCGGTGTGCATCGCGAGCGGCAGGAGCTGCTCGAGCGCGAGCGTGTCGCCCTGGTCGATCAGCGCGCGCAGCGTCGGACCCTCGAGGAACTCGATCAGCAGGTGCGGGTGGCGCCCCTCGAGCACGGCGTCGAAGCTGCGCACCAGCACGGGATGGGAGAGCGTGGCGAGCGCCTCGGCCTCGCAGCGCAGCTCGCGCAGCGCGCCGGCGTCCTCCGCCTGGTCGGGCCGCAGCGACTTGGCGACCATGACCGCGAGCCGCGCGTCGTCCCAGACGAGGTAGACGTCGTAGCGGCGGCCGCCGCCCAGGCGGGAGAGCACGCTGCGGCCGGGTGCGAGGTCGTCGCCCTCCACGAACCCCCAGGTCGGGCGCTCCCGCGGAGCGGGCTCCCAGGGCGGCCGGGCGGCGAGCGTCGTCTCGTCGCGGCTCACGGGCCCGCGGGGCCGTCGTCGTCGACGTCGACGAGCGCGGCGCCGCGCGGGAGCATCGCCGCGTTCTCGTGCGCGTCGGCCTCGAGGCCGGCCCACAGCAGCGGCGTCGAGATGGCCAGCACGATCGCGGTGAGCAGCACGACCGCGGCCGGCGGGATGTGGCGCGCCCGCGTCGCGGGCGCGCCCTCGGCGAGCGCGAGGAACGCGCGGGCCAGGGCTGCGTGTTCGTGGGCGGCGCTGGACGCGGGGGTCATCGGAGGAGCCTCCTTCCCGGGTGGCTCGCGGCACTGATTGCCCCGCGAACGGGCCTCCGCAAACACGCTGCGCCGGATTCCCGTCCCGTGGCCGCCGGATGCAGGCCGCGTTGCGCGCCGGCGACCACCCGGCGAGGTCCGCCTTCCGCGGCGTTACGGTCATGGCCTGTATGAAGGACGACGCGCTCCTCGGGTTCCTCGTCGCGCTGGTCGTCGCGGCGCTGATGACGCCGCTCATCGCCCGGCTCGCCCGGCGCATCGGCGCGGTCGACGGGATCAAGGAACGCGGGCTCGCGCGCGAGGCCACGCCGCTGCTCGGCGGCCTCGCGATCTTCGCCGCGGTGCTCGTCGCGGCGCTGCTCTTCCTGCCGCTCTCGCAGTCGGTGAAGGGCATCCTCGGCGGCGCCGCGCTGATCACCGCGGTCGGCGCGCTCGACGACTGGCGCGAGCTCGGGGCCGGCCCCAAGCTCGTCGGCCAGGTCGTGGCCGCGCTGATCCTCGTGCTCTCCGGCGTGAGCATCGACATCGTGACGCTGCCGTTCGCCGGCCGCATCGAGTTCGGCAACGCCGGCGACGTCCTGACGCTGGTCGGCCTCGTCGCGGTGATGAACGTCGTGAACTTCTCCGACGGGATCGACGGGCTCGCCGCCGGGGTCTGCGCGATCTCGGCGATCGCCTTCGCGATCATCGCCTTCGACCTCGGCAAGGACGACGCGGGGATCCTCGCCGCGATCACGGCCGGCGCCGCGCTCGGCTTCCTCGTCCACAACTTCCACCCCGCGTCGGTCTTCATGGGCGACTGCGGCTCCAACCTGCTGGGGCTGCTGCTGGGCGCGATCATCGTCGAGGGCTCGCTCAAGACGAACGCCCTGATCGCGCTCATCGGCCCGCTCTTCGTGCTCGCCGTGCCGTTCCTCGACACGGGCTTCGTGGTCGCGAAGCGGATCAAGTACCGGCGGCCGATCTACCACGCCGACTCCAACCACTTCCACCACCGCTTCCACCGGATCGGCTTCTCGCAGCGGCGGACCGTCCTCTACCTGTACGGCTGGACGATCACGATGGCGGGCCTCGCGGTCGCGCTGCGCTTCGTGCCCTACTCGGACGCGGGCGACTGGCACCTCGGCTGGTCGCTGTTCATGGTCGGCTGCTTCCTGGTCGCGGTCGCCGCGAGCGTCTACCTCGTGCTCGTGCTCGAGATCCTCAAGCTCCGGCGCCTGCGGGCGTGGCAGATGCGCCACGCCGATCCCGGGACGGCCGAGCACGAGATCGACGAGCAGGTGGAGCGCGAGCTCGAGACGGGCGAGTTCGGCGCGCTCGAGAACAGGTATTGACGCACCGTCAGCAGCGTGGCAGCATCCGGGCATGGCGCACCTGCTCGACCTGACCACGCAGGGCGACGTCGGCACGCTCGCCGACCCGGGGAAGCTCGCCTCGGTGAAGCTGATGACGCCGCAGCAGCTCTATGAGCTGTGGGAGCGGCGCCCGTGGTCGGCGCACGCGATCGACCTCGAGCGCGACAAGGCCGACTGGGCGGCCCTCGACCCGGAGCTGCGGCGCGACATCGCGTGGTCGCTCTCGTCGTTCTTCGTGGGGGAGGAGCGGGTCACGACCCAGTTCTCCGGCCTCGTCATGGCGTACGAGACGCAGTCCGAGGAGGCCTTCCTCACGACGCAGCAGGTCGACGAGGCGCGCCACACGCAGCACTTCGACCGCTTCTACGCGCAGGTGCTGGCGATGGACGGGACGTTCGACGAGCGGCTCGAGCGCGCCCGCGACGCGGTCTCGCCCGACTTCGTGAAGCTCTTCGACCACTACCTCGTCGACGCGGGGAAGGCGCTCGTCGCCGACCCGTCGGACGTGGGGGCGAAGGTCGACTTCGTCACGACCTACCACATGGCCATCGAGGGCACGCTCGCCCTCACCGGGCAGCACTTCATCACGCGCGCGTTCGAGGAGCGGGGCATCCTGCCGGGCTTCACCGAGGGCTTCCGGCACATCGCCGACGACGAGCACCGGCACGTCGCCTACGGCACCTGGTTCCTCCAGCAGAAGGCCGCCGACCCCGGGCTGCGGCGGCGGATCGCCGACCGGCTGCTCGAGCTCCTGCCGACGACCGCCGGCGTGCTCGTGCCGCCCGGGGCCGATCCCGCGGACTGGTCGCTGCTCGGCTACGGCGCCGCGGAGATCAACGAGTTCGCGTTCACGGCGCTCAGCCGCCGGCTCAAGGTCATCGGCGTGGACATCGCCGCGGCCGCCGCCTGACGAAACGGATAAATCGCTTGCGCGGTCGGCGGGTCGGCTGGTACCTTGCGCAGACCGCAACGCGACAGCTTCAGCGCGACCGCTGAAGGAGGTGAGCAGACCTAATGACGATGACGACCATCACGTGCTTCGACTCCCGGATTCCCAACCGGGCAACGCGTGGCCTCGTCCACGCAGGCCTGCTCGCCGGCACTCGCGTCGCCTCCTAGCGATCTCCCGCTAGCAGACAGACCGCAGTTCCAGTCAGCGGGCATCGAGCCGCCCGCGACCGCTGCTCCATACGACGGTTGCGCTCCCACCCGCCGGACAGGCCGGCGATCGCGGGCGGCTCCGCGGTCCACAGGACCGCCATCCATCCACCCCGACCCCCACGAGGAGTCACGCAGAAATGCATCCCACCATCCAGTACAAGCTCGCCCGCACGTACGCCGCTGACCGCGCCGAGCGGGCGTCCAGCGCCGTACTTCCCCAGCGGCGCATGCACCCGCCCCCGGTGAGAGGGCGGGTGGCGTACCTCGCCGCGCGGCTGGCGCGCCGGCTCGACACCGAGCAGGCCAGGCGTGCGATCGCCTGAGGCGATGGCCCGCCCCCTTCCCCAGGGGGGCGGGCCGTCTCGCTTCGACTCATGGCGTCGTAGGCTCGGAGGCATGCGCATCGAGAGCCTGGAGGCGGCGGAGGCCTTCATCACCAAGGACGGCTCGGAGATCCGCGAGCTCGCGGGGCTGCCGACCGGCAACTCGGTCAACCAGTCCCTCGCGCAGGCGACGGTGCCGGCCGGCTCGGCGACCGAGGCCCACTTCCACCGCGTCACGGAGGAGATCTACTTCTTCACGGGCGGCGAGGGGCGGATGATCCTCGGCGAGCAGGAGTCGCAGGTCCGCGCGGGCGACTGCGTCGTCATCCCGCCCGGGCTCCCGCACCAGCTGATCAACGAGACGGACGAGCCGCTCGTGCTGCTCTGCTGCTGCTCGCCGCCGTACTCGCACGACGACACGGTCCTCGTCTAGTCCTGGTCGAGCTCCCTGGGCTCGAGCGGCTTGACCGCCGGGCCCTGGAGGACCGTGCCGTCGGGCGCGAAGCGGGAGCCGTGGCAGGGGCAGTCCCATGAACGCTCCGCGACGTTCCACTTGACGTGGCAGTAGAGGTGCGTGCAGACGGGGGACACCGCGAGCACCGCCCCGCCCGGCTCCCGGTACGCGGCCACCGTGTCGCCGTCGTGCGCGACGAGCGCGCCCTCGCCGGGCGCGAGCTGGTCCATCGAGCGCAGGTCGGGGCCGCTCAGCCGGTCGCCGAAGAAGTGCGCCCCGACGCTCACCGTCTCCTTGAGCAGCTTCGACGCCGAGGCGAGCGGCTTGAAGCGGTTCGCGTCGAACGTCGCGAGCCACGGGTTCGGCCGCTCCTCGATCAGGTCGGCGAGCATGATCGCCGCCGCGGCGCCGTTCGTCATGCCCCACTTCCTGAAGCCGGAGGCGGTCCAGATGCTGCGGGAGGCGGGGGACAGCTTCCCCACGTACGGGATGCCGTCGAGCGGCATCGCGTCCTGGGCCGACCAGCGGTACTCGACCGACGCGACGTCGAAGCGCTCGCGCGCCCACGATTCGAGGCGCGCGTATCGCTCCGTCGTGTCGCCGCCCGTGCCGGTCTTGTGCCCCTCGCCGCCCACGATCAGGAGCTCGCCGCCGTCGAACGGCGTGGCGCGCACGGAGTGCGACGGCGACTCCGTCGACAGGAACATCCCGTGCGGCACCGGCCCGCGGGTGCGCACCCCGATCGCGTAGGAGCGCTCGGCGGAGAGGCGGGCGAAGAAGAGGCCGCGGTCGAGGGTCGGGTAGTGCGTGGCGATCACGACGTGGCGGGCGAGGACCTCGCCGCCGTCCTCGGTCTCCACGCGACAGGGATCGCCGTCGTGCACGGCGGACACCCGCGCGCGCTCGCACACGTGCGAGCCGTCGCCGGCGACGTGATCGGCGAGGGCGAGCAGGAACCTGCGCGGGTGGAACTCCAGCTGGTCGTCCAGCCGCACCGCGCCGGCCACGGGCCACGGCAGGCCGGCGTCCGCGACGAATTCGAGCGGGAGCCCGGCCTCCCGCCCCGCATCGACCTCGTCGCGCAGCTTGCCCAGGTCGTCCTCGCCCTCGGCGTAGGTGAACGCCGGCCGGCGGCGGAGGTCGCAGTCGATGCCGAGGTCGGCCGTCCAGCGGGCGATCGAGTCGAGCCCGGCGCGGTTCGCCTCGGCGTAGTGGCGCGCGCCGTCCGCGCCGAACGACGAGCGCACCTCGTCGTAGACCAGGCCGTGCAGGACCGTCACCTTCGCCGTCGTGTAGCCCGTGACGCCGGTCGCGACGCGGTCGGCCTCGAGGACGGCGACGGTGCGGCCGGCGCGCTTGAGCTGCGCGGCCGTGAGCAGGCCCAGGATGCCGCCGCCGGCCACGCAGACGTCCACCTCCAGCGTGGCGTCCGGGGCGGGGTAGGTCGTGTGGGGCGTCGTGTCGATCCACACGGAGGTCGGCTTGTACGGCATGCCACCAGGCGTACCCGGGTAGCGCGACCGCATGACCACCGCCGCCGCGCCCACATCGACCGCGTCGGCCGGGACGCAACGGCAGTCGCCGCTGCGGCCGGCCATCTCCCGCCGGATGCTGACCGTCTTCGTCATCGGGGACGTGCTGGGAGCCGGCATCTACGCGCTCGCGGGCGAGGTCGCGGGCAAGGTCGGCGGCGCGATCTGGACGTCGTTCCTGCTGGCCGGCATCCTCGCCGCGTTCACGGCGACGGCCTACGCGGAGCTCGTCACGAAGTACCCGCAGGCCGCGGGCGCTGCGCTCTACGCGCACAAGGCGTACCGACGCCCGTTCCTCACCTTCCTCATCGCCTTCGCCGTGATGTGCTCGGGCGTCGCGTCGGCGGCGACGCTCGCCACCGCCTTCGGCGGCGACTACCTCTCCGAGTTCGTGACGCTGCCGAAGATGCTGGTCGCGGCCGCGTTCATCGGCGTCCTCGCGCTCGTCAACTTCCGCGGCATCAAGGAGTCCGTGCAGCTCAACCTCGGGCTCACCGCGATCGAGCTCACCGGCCTCGCGCTCGTCGTGCTGATCGGCGCGACGTTCCTGCTCGACGGCGGCGGCGACCCCGCGCGCGCGTTCGAGTTCAAGGCCGGCGAGGCGGTCCCGATCGCGATCCTCTCCGGCGCCTCGCTCGCGTTCTTCGCGCTCATCGGCTTCGAGGACTCGGTCAACGTGGCGGAGGAGACCAAGGATCCGAGCCGGGTGTTCCCGACCGCGCTGTTCACCGGGCTGGCGATCGCGCTCGGCGTCTACATCCTCGTCACGCTCGTCGCCGGGATGGCCGTGCCCACCGACGAGCTCGCCGCCTCCGACGGCCCGCTGCTCGAGGTCGTCCAGCTCGGGCCGCTGGCGATGAACACGAAGGTCTTCTCGGCGATCGCGCTGTTCGCGCTCGCCAACGGCGCGCTGATCAACATGATCATGGCCTCGAGGCTGATCTACGGGATGGCACAGCAGGGGATCGTCCCCGAGACGATGGGCCGCGTGCACGGCGAGCGGCGCACGCCGTGGGTGGCGATCGTCTTCGTCGCCGCGCTGGCGCTCGTGCTCTGCGCGCTCGGCGACCTCGAGTCGCTCGCCGACACGACCGTGCTGCTCCTGCTGTTCGTGTTCATCTCGGTCAACATCGCCGTGCTCGTGCTGCGGCGCGACCGGGTGGAGCACACGCACTGGAACGCGCCGACCGTGCTGCCGATCCTCGGCGTGATCGCCTGCGCCGCCCTGATCGTGCAGAAGGCGATCGAGGACACGGTGATCTTCGCCTACGCGGGCGGGCTCATCGCGCTCGGCATCGTGCTGTGGGCGATCAGCCGGGCGGTGGCGGGGCCGCCCGAGGAGCTCGACCCCGCCAAGCTGGTCGACTGAGGCCGCTAGCCGGCCAGCGACGCCTCGAGCTCGATCGTCTCGACGGCGCCGAGCGCCTTGGAGATCGGGCAGATCTCCTTGGCCTGGCGGCCGATGTCCTGGAACGTCGCGTCGTCGACGCCGGGCACGCGGCCCGTGGTCCGGAGGATGATCCGCTTGATGGCGAAGCCCTCGCCCTCCTTGAGGATCTGCACCTCGGCCTCGGTCTCGACGGACTCGGCCTTGTGGCCGGCCAGCTCCAGCAGCGCCGCGAACTGCATGGAGAAGCAGGACGCGTGGGCCGCGGCGACCAGCTCCTCCGGGTTGGTGGCGCCGCCCTCGCCGTCGTCGGTGAAGCGCGACTTCACCGAGTAGCTGCCGCTCACCACGTCGGATTCGACCGCGAACGTGCCGCCGCCGTCCTGCAGGCCGCCCTTCCACTCCGCCGTCGCCTTCCTCGTCGCCATGTGGCGCCCCCTTCGAGTCGTCAGGTCCGGACCGGTCCGATGGTGGCATGAGAGGCGTCTGTCGTCTCTGTGACGTACACTGACGTCATGACGACGACGACCGCCATCGACCTCGCGCAGCCGCTCGTGGCCGCGGCGGCGGTCGACGCGCTCAACGACCGGCTCGCGGCGGAGGACGGCGTCGCCCCCGAGGTGGCCGAGCGCGTCGCCGCGCTCGCCGACGCGGTGCGCGCCACGCCGCTCGACCGGTGGACGGCGGCCGACCCCTACCTGGCGCTGCTCGTGCACCGGGCGGTGCTCGACGCACGGGCGGCGGCCGACGAGCGGGCGCGCGACGGGCTGCGGATCGCGCTCGAGCGGCTCTCGCACGCGCTCGCGGCGCTGGGGGAGGCCGAGGAGGTGGGTGACGCGCGGACGCCCAAGGAGCTCGCGCGCTGGCTCGCGGCCTCCGTCGAGGTCCCGCAGCGCGACCTCGCGGCGCTGCTCGGCGTGGACCTGCGGCGCTTCCAGCGCTGGATCTCGGCGCGCGAGCGCACCCAGCCCGAGGGCGAGGAGGCGCGGCGGATCCGCGCGCTCGCGCGGCTCGTCGGCCAGCTGCGGCACGCGTTCACGCCGGCGGGCGTGGTGGCGTGGTTCGACTGGCCGCGGCCCGAGCTGGGCGGGGCGACGCCGCGCGAGCTGCTCGGCGACCCGGTCCGGCTGCCCGACCTGCTGCTCGTGGCGGGCTCGACGCGGAGCACGGCGTTCGCGTGACGGTGGCGTACCGGCTGGCGTCGTGGCGGAGGCCCCTGCGGACCGAGCCGAGCCGCGTGTCCGGGCGCTACCACCGGATGACGGAGGAGTCGCCGACGCAGTACGTATGCCTGCATCCGCTCGGGCCGTGGGCCGAGTTCGTGCGCGCGTCGGGGCTGTTCTCCCGGGAGCAGCTGGCGCTGGTCAGGCATCGGACCTGGGCGCTGCGGATCGATCTCACCGGATTGCCGCGCATCGGGTTCGCGGAGGCGGGAGAGCACGGGCTGCGGCCCGGCGACCTGGTCTCGGAGGACCTGCGCGCCTGCCACCGGCTGGCCGATCGCCTGCGCGCCGCGGGCGTCCCGGGCGCGATCGTGCCGAGCGCTGCGCTCCCCGGAACGGACAACGTGGTGCTGTTCGGCGAGCGCGCCGCGGCTCCCTATCTGATCGAACCGCTCAGCGCCGTCGACGTCCCCGCCTCGCTGACCGCGGACGGCGGCCGGCCGCCGCTCGGCGTGCTCGAGCGCGTGCGCCGGCGCGGCGCGCCGCACGCGGGTCTGGAGGCCTGGCGCGCGGGCGAGCCGCTCGCGCCCGCCGAGCCGAGCTGGGAGGAGTGGCCGGCGACGGGCTGAGCCAGGCTGAGCCTGGATCGATGGCCAGGATCCGCTGTTGCATCGCGCGCGCGGATCGGAGAGGGTCGCGGGCGATGAAGAAGCCCGCGCTGCTGCTCGCCCTCGCCGTCCTCCTCCCGGCGGGGACCGCCCGGGCCGATTTCGTCCAGGACGTCGGATCCCCGTTGCCGACCGGCGTCTCGCCGTACAGCGTCGCCGCCGCCGACTTCAACGGCGACGGCCGGCCGGACGTCGCGGCCGCGAACGGCACGGAGAGCAGCGTCTCGATCTTCCTCCGCGCCGCCGGCGGCGGCTTCTTCCAGGAGGCGAGCTCGCCGGTGCCCGGCATCAGCGGCGCGAGCGACCTCGCCGTGGGCGACTTCAACGGCGACGGCAAGCGCGACCTCGCCGTGGCGGGGTACACGGACGGCGGCAACGGCGGCTTCGTGCTGCTGCGCAAGGCAGACAACTCGGGCTTCGCGCAGGAGGGCGGCGTCTTGCCCATCCCGTCCACGAACACCGTCGCGGTGGCCGACCTCGACGGCAACGGCAGAAGCGACCTCGTCTTCGGAAGCCTCGGGGCCAACTCCGTCTACTACGCGCTCCGCAATGCCGCCAACACCGGCTTCAACGCCCCCGTGCAGTTGCCGTCGGTCGGGCAGAAGCCGGTCGTGGCGATCGGCGACTTCACCGGGGACCGCCAGCCCGACATCGTGTCGGCGAGCTGGACCTCGCCGGCGAGCTTCGACCTCTGGGTCCAGAACGACAACC
>JBEVIG010000065.1:0-7027 GCA_040510855.1 Solirubrobacteraceae bacterium | reverse complement strand
ACGTCGAGGACCACTCGGACCGCCGCGGCATGCGGATCGTGATCGAGCTCAAGCGCGACGCGAACCCGAAGGTCGTGCTCAACAAGCTCTACAAGCACACGCCGATGCAGACCACGTTCGGCGTGAACATGGTCGCGCTCGTCGACAACGTGCCGCGCCAGCTCCCGCTGAAGAGCGTCATCAAGCACTACGTCCAGCATCAGCGCGAGGTCATCGTCCGGCGCTCGAAGCACGAGCTCCGCACGCTCGAGGCGCAGGTCCACCGCCTCGAGGGCCTGCTCATCGCGCTCGAGCACCTCGACGCGGTGATCGACCTGATCCGCGCGTCCGCCGACCGCGACACGGCGCGCACCGGCCTGATCGAGCGCTTCGGCCTCTCCTACATCCAGGCGCAGGCGATCCTCGAGCTGCGCCTCTCGCAGCTGACCGCGCTCGAGTCCGACTCGATCAAGCGCGAGCACGCCGACAAGGTCGAGCGGATCCGCGAGCTGCGCGAGCTGCTGGGCGACGAGGACGCGGTGCTCGGCCTGATCAAGGAGGAGCTCCTCGAGATCTCCGAGCGCTACGGCGACGAGCGGCGCACGCTGGTCTCGCCGGCCGAGGACGACCTCGACATCGAGGACCTGATCGCCGACCAGCAGATGGTCATCGCCATCTCGCACTCCGGCTACATCAAGTCCCTCCCGCTCGCCACGTACCGCCAGCAGCGCCGCGGCGGCGTCGGCATCACGGGCATGGACCTCAAGGAGGACGACTACATCGAGCACCTCTTCGTGTGCTCGACGCACGACTACCTCCTGTTCTTCACGAACCGGGGCAAGGTCTACCGCTCCAAGGTCTACGAGCTGCCCGAGGCCGGCCGCACCTCCAAGGGGCGCTACCTCGGCAACGTCCTGCCGCTGCGCGAGGGGGAGCGGGTGCAGTCCGTGCTCGCCACGCGCGACTTCTCCGAGTCCGCCTACCTCGTGTTCGGCACGCGCAACGGCGTGGTCAAGAAGACGGAGTTCGGCCTCTACAACACGCCGATCAAGGCCGACGGCATCATCGCCATCAACATCCGCGACGACGACGAGCTCGTCGCCGTGCGCCGCGTCGACCCGGGCGAGGAGATCCTGATGGTCTCCCACGCCGGCCTCACGGTCCGCTTCCGCGAGGAGGACGCCCGCGCGATGGGCCGCTCGACGAGCGGCGTGCGCGGCATGGACGTCTCCGGCGAGGACAACTACGTCATCGCCATGGACGTCGCGCGGCCGGGCCAGGACCTGCTGGTCGTGACCGAGAACGGCTACGGCAAGCGGACCTCGATCGACGAGTACCGGCTCACCTCGCGCGGCGCCAAGGGCGTCAAGACGATCGCCTTCACCGAGGCGAAGGGCCTGCTCGCCGGCGCGCTCGTCGTCCGCGAGCACCAGGAGCTCGTCTTCATCTCCCAGAACGGCATCGTCCAGCGCACGTCGGTCCGCGGCATCAACCGCTATGGCCGCACGTCGCAGGGCGTCCGCGTGATGCGGCTCCGCGACGGGGACGTCGTCTCGGCCGTCGCGCTCGTCGTCGAGAGCGAGGGCGCCGAGCAGGACGCGGCCGCCGGCGACGCGCCGCTGTCGCTCGACGCCGCCGGGGTCGCCGACGAGGCGGGGCTCGAGGGCGAGGGCGTGATCGTGGGCGATCCGGACGAGGAGAGCCTCCTCGACGTGCCCGAGGTCGAGTCGGAGGACATGCCCGGCTCGCCCGAGGACGACGAGGAGTAGCGCCTTGAACGACCGAGGGCCCCGTCGACACGGGGCCCTCGGCGTACATCCTGCTGGACTACTTGGCCGTTGCCAGCGGTCTATCGGCCGGGGGGACTAACTCCGGCACTGGCTCCGGCGGTGCCTCGGTCTGGATTCCGCTGACCAGCGGGTCCAGCACCAGGCTGGTACTAGCGGCCGGGCACCTCCAGGGTCCCGTAAGAACTGTCACTCAACTTCGGACCACCCCCTTTCTCTGGTGAGACGGAGAGTAGCGAAGCCGTGGACGGAACCGAAGCGGCGTTGCGCCGGGCGTGGCGCTCAGGCCGCTTCCGGCAGCAGGTACTGCTTCCAGGTCGCCGGGATCGTCGGCGAGGCGAGCTGGATGAAGACGTTCGGGCTCGGCATCCGCGGCTTCGTGCGCGGGTGCATGTTGATCTGGTGCGGCAGCCGGTCGCCCTTGCGCCGGTTGCACGGCGCGCAGGAGGCGACGATGTTCTCCCAGTCCGATCCGCCGCCCTTCGAGCGCGGGATCACGTGGTCGACGGTGAGGCTCGTCCGCGCGCCGCAGTACTGGCACTGCCAGCCGTCGCGGGCGAACACCGCGCGCCGCGTGATCTTGCGCTTGTGGCTGTCGCGCGGGATCCGCACGTAGGACACGAGCCGGATCACGACGGGCTTGGTCATCGACCCGCGCGCCCAGTGCAGGTCCTGCGGGCCGATCTCGAGCACCTCGGCCTTCTCCTTGAGCAGGAGGACCGTCGCCCGGCGCACCGTGCAGACGTTGATGGGCTCGTACGTCGCGTTGAGCACCAGCACACGACCACCCGACCAACGGCTCGCGCCGTCGGCGTCAGGTCCGTGCCGGCGGTGGCCTGCAAGCGGCACGGACCCCCGTACTGGGGGGATGGCGGTCGCCATGACTGCGGCGGAGTGTAGACGCTGCGACCGGCGGCTCACTCCCCGTTCACACGGGCGGCGGGAACGATCCCAGGATCCGAACCCGCTCGCAGTGCGTGCCCAGCGCCGCGACCGCCGCGGCGACCGCCGGGTCCTCCGCGGCGCCGTCGAGGTCGCAGAAGAACATGTAGTGCCCGAGGCCGACCCGGCGCGGGCGCGACTCGATCCGCGTCAGGTTCACGCCGCGCGACGAGAGCTCGGTGAGGCAGGCCACGAGCCAGCCAGGCGCGCGGTCGCCGCCGCCCCAGAACACGATGACCGTCCGCCCGGGCGGGCCCGGCACCGGGCCCGGCGCGCCGCCGGCCCGCGCGATCCACGCGAACCGGGTCGCGTTCTCCGCGTCGTCCTCGAAGCCCTCGGCGAGCACGACCGCGCCGTAGAGCGCGGCGGCGTGGCGCGTCCCGATCGCAGCGTGCGGGCCCGGCCCGGGCGTCGACTCGTCCATCACGGCCCGGACGGCCTCGGCCGTCGACGGCGCGGAGACGAGCGCGGCGCCCGGCAGCTGCTCGGTGAGGAAGCGCGCGCACTGCCCGAGGGCCTGGGGGTGGGAGTGCACGGTCCGCACCTCGTCCGGCCACGCCTGCTCGGCGGCGACGAGGACGTAGGTCACGCGATGGACGACCTCGCCGACGATCACGACGTCGGGGGCGTCGAAGACGAGCGCGTCGAGCGTGGCGCCCACGGCGCCCTCGCGCGAGTTCTCCAGCGGGACGAGCCCGAGCTCGGTCTCGCCGTCCTGGACCGCCGCCACGACGGCCTGGACCGTCGAGAGCGAGACCGCCTCGACGTCCGCGCCCGACGCGAGCAGCGCGTCGTGCGAGTTGGTCCCGGGCGGCCCGAGGTAGGCGGCGCGCATTCAGTCCTCCAGCACCGCGGAGCCGCGCTCGCCGGCCAGCGCGCGCCGGATCGCCTCGTCCTCCTCCGGCGAGAGCAGGTGCTCGCCGCGGCCGTCGACGACCTGCTTGCAGTACAGCCGCGCGGTCTCGCGGTGGGTGATCGAGGAGAGCACGACGCCGTTGCGCTCCGCGTCGAGCAGCGCGAGCGAGGCCGACTGGTGGCCCGACAGCTCGCCGTAGGCGTCGTAGCGGACGAGCGCGCGGTACGTGATCGCGTGGTCGAGCCGCGCCTCGGCGCCGCCGACCCGGTCCTCCATCCGGGCCGCGACCTCCTCGACGCGCTCGTGCAGCGCGGTGAACGCGTCCTGCAGCGTCGCGGCGTGGGCGACCAGGTCGGTCTTCTCGCCGCCGAGCACGGTCTGCTGCGCGGCGCGCACCTTCCGCAGCCGCACCGCGGCGACCGTGGCGACGATCAGCGCGATGAGCGCGAGCGCGCACGCGGCAAGCGCCGCGATGCCCGCCGGGTCGGTCAGCTCGTCCACCGCGTGCCTACCCCTGCGAGAAGAAGGCGTCGTACTCCGAGCTGTTGTTGTCCTTCTTCTCCTCGCCGGGGACCGGCTTGATCTGCACGGAGATCGTCACCGGCGTGCCGAACGGCGGATCGGACGGGAGGCCGAGCGTCGCCGTCGCGGCCGCGCCGGCGGCGACCGACGGGACGGTCTTGCGCACCTGGATCGGCTCCGGCCCGCCCTCGATCTTCAGCGTGACCTGGATGTCGAACTCGTCGTGCTCGCCGCCGTTGGTGAAGTTGACGGTGAACTCGGTGTCGGGCCCGTAGGTGAGCCGGTTGGCCGCGGCCGGGTCGAGCGTCACGTCGCCCACGGTGACGGAGTCGAGCTGCGTGCCGTGGAGGCCGGGCGCGGGCTCGCCGCCGTTGTTGCCGCCACCGCCGCTCGAGAGCTGCTGGCCGAGCGCGTCGGCGACCGTCGTCGGGTCGAGCCACTGGCGGCCGGGCAGGAACTGCGAGCCCTGGATCCGCTGGTTGCCGACGTCCGCGTCCTGGAGCTCGCGGTCGATCATCGGCATCACGCGCGACTGGTAGATCACGTCGGAGGCGAGGAACATCGACATCGCGCCGGCGATGTTCTGGATCGCCTGGTCGGCGGCCTCCGCGTCGCTCGAGAGCGCGGTGCGCACGTTGTCGGCGATGGACTGCAGCCCGTCGCGGCGCATCTCCATGGTGATCAGGAAGGACCGCTGCGCGGCGGTCATGTCACCCGGCGTGGCGATCGACTTCGCCTGGTCGTACTGCTGGTCCGCCTGCCCGCGGAAGCCGTTGATCTGCGAGGACAGGTCGTCGCCCTGCGTCGGGTTGCGCAGCAGGTTGAACAGCGGCTCGGAGACCTCCTGGTCGGAGGCCCGGGCGAGCGCGCCGACGTCCGCGTTGTAGTCGCGCAGGCCGTTCTGCTTCGCCGTGTTCTGGCAGCCGCGGACGATGAAGACCAGGAGGATGAGGACGAGCAGGATGCCGCCGCCGAGCACGGCACGGCGCACCAGCACCTGCTGGTGATCGGGGGAATCGGGGCGGCGACCGCCGCCGGTGGCTGCCGGCCTGCGGGGGCGCACCCGTGTGCGCGGTTCGTCGTCCTCGTCGAAGAAGGACAAGAAAAGTTCTCTCCTGAGTGGCCGCACGCTCCCCGCGCGGCCCGTGACGTGGAGAGAGGATATGAGGCGCGGCGGCGTGTTCCTTCCGCTGCACCCCCTGGTGCAGCGTGAAGGGTGCGTCTCGCGCGCGTGGAAGGAGGTCGGGTGACGGCCACGGAAGAGCTGCCCGCGGTCGCCGAGCCGGGCCTGGCGATGGGCCGCTACCGGCTCGGCGCGCGCCTGGGCGCCGGGGGGTTCGGGACCGTCTACGCCGCCCGCGACGAGCGCCTCGGCCGCCCCGTGGCCGTGAAGGTCGTGCCCGCCGACGGCGCCGCGCCGGAGCGCGCGCAGCGCGAGGCGGTCGCGGTCGCCCGGCTCGACCACGACGGCATCGTCTCGCTCTTCGACGCGGGCGAGGAGGACGGCTGCCGCTACCTCGTGTCCGAGCTCGTCGAGGGCCGCACGCTCGCGCAGCTCGAGGCCGACGGCGCGCTCTCGGACCGCGACGTCGTCCGGATCGGGCTCGCGCTCACCGACGCGCTCGCCCACGCCCACGACCGCGGCGTCATCCACCGCGACGTGAAGCCGCAGAACGTGATCGTCCCCGACGAGGCCGGCTCGCGCCGCGGCGCGGCGAAGCTGACCGACTTCGGCGTCGCCCACCTCGCGGGGGAGGACGCGCTGACCCGGACCGGCGACGTCGTCGGCACGCTCGCCTACATGGCGCCGGAGCAGGCCGCGGGGACCGCCGTGGGCGAGCACGCCGACCTCTACGCGCTCGGCGTCGTCCTCTACGAGGCCTTCGCGGACGTCCATCCCGTCCGCGCCGGCTCGCCGACCGCGACGGCGCGCCGGATCGGCACCCACCTGGCGCCGCTCGCCGGCCACCGGCCCGACCTGCCGCAGGACCTCTGCGCCGCGGTCGACCGCGCGATCCTCCCCGACCCCGCGGACCGCGGCGAGCTCGAGGATCTGTTCGACGTGCTCGCGGACGCGCTGCCCGGCGTCTCCGACGAGGGCGGCACGATCGCCCCGCACCCGCTCGAGCGGCGGCTGCTCGTGCTGCCGCCCGCGCTCGGCCGGATCGTCGCGCCCGCCGCCACGGGCGGCCTCGCCTACGCCGCGCTGGCCGGCCTCACGCCCGAGCCGGCCGCCGCGCCCGTCCTCGTCGCGGCGGGCGCCGCGGCGCTCACCGCCTTCCTGCCGCGCGCGGGCTGGCTCGCGACCACGGCCGCCATCACGGGCCTGCTCGCGCTCTCGCCGGCCCCGCGGCCGGGCGCCGCGCTGCTCGTGCTGCTCCTCGCCCTCGCCCCGGCGCTGCTGCTGCACGCCGATGGGCGCGCCTGGCCGCTCCCGGCGGCGGCGCCGCTCCTCGGCCTGGCCGGGCTCGCCGGCGCCTTCCCCGCGCTCGCCGGGTCCGCCCCGCGCTGGACCTCCCGCGTGGTCCTCGGCGCCCTGGGCGCCTGGTGGATCGTGCTCGCGGAGCCGCTGCTCGAGCGCGCGCTCGTCCTCGGCCCGGCGCCCGGAACGGCCTCGCGCGACTCGTTCGACGGCGCCGTCGGCATCACCGCGGGCGACGTGATCGCGCCCGCGATGAGCTCCGGCGCGCTGCTGCTCGCCGTGCTGTGGGGCGCCGCCGCGCTCGTCCTGCCGTGGCTCGTGCGGGGCCGCTCCCTCAGCGTCGACGTCGTCACCGCCACGGCGTGGGCGGCGGGCACGGCGGCCGTGACGGCGGCGCTCGCGGAGCGCCTCGAGCTGCCCTCCCCGCACGGCCTCGTCGCGGGCGCGGTGGCCGCCGGCGCAGCCGCGCTGGCGCTGCGCCGCGCGGAGCCTCCATACTCAGAGGCATGCGACGAGCCC
>JBEVIG010000064.1:0-9951 GCA_040510855.1 Solirubrobacteraceae bacterium | reverse complement strand
GAGCTTCGACGGGTCGAGCGGTGTCCCGAGTGCCGGATGGCGCTCCGCCTTCCTGCGATCCCACGCGGGCTCTCGTCCGAGTGTCTCCTTGATCTGGCGGCCGTCGGCGTCGAGGTACTTGATCCTCCATGAGACGCCGCGCGGGACCTCGAGCGGACCGTCGCAAGACATACGGACGTTGACAGCCGGGGCGTTGTGCGAGAAAGTCGCCTGGCCGTCAGTCCCAGGAGAAACCGAGTCCCCCACATGGACCGCGTGAACGCGCTCATCTGGTGCGCCATCATCGGGGGCTGCATCGCCTTCTGGCTCGTGGCCGTCGCGCTGACGACCGAGGCGATCTAGCCACCATCGCGCAACACAAGCTGTCGCCCCGGTTGCCTACGTGTCCGCCCAAGGGTCGGCGTACAGCGTCAGCACCGTGAATGGCGAAAAGGCCCTGGTTTGCAGGGCCTTTTCAGTAGCGGGGGCAGGATTTGAACCTGCGACCTCCGGGTTATGAGCCCGGCGAGCTACCTGACTGCTCCACCCCGCGTCGCGGCCACTATCGTAGCACCGGATCGTGGTGTTCTGGATCGCACTCGCGGTACTTCTCGCCGGCGTCGTCGGCGGGATCGCGTACGCCGTTGTCCGCGGGCTCGCGCTCTGGCGGCAGCTGAAGCGGACGGGCGGCGCGTTCGGTGACGAGGCGGCCCGCATCAGCCACGCGTCGGAGCAGATCCAGGGCCACCTCGACCGTGCGAGCGGGTCGAGCGCCCGCCTGGCCGAGGCATTGCAGCGCCTCGCGGTGTCACGGGCACGGCTCGACGTGCAGCTCCAGGCGGTTCGCGAGGCCCGGCACACCGTGCGTCGACTGCTCTGGTTTCTCCCCGGCGTCTGAAGCGACCTGCGCGCACGCACCGGAGTAAGGTGCCCGTGTGCGAGTCGCCGCCGTCGACCTCGGCACGAACACGACCCGCCTGCTCGTCGCCGACGTCGAGCACGGCCGAGTCCTGGACGTCGTCCGGCGCGAGGCGATCACGCGCATGGGCGAGTCCGTCGACCGGCGTCGGATCCTCCTCCCCACCGCGATCGCGCGCGTGCGCAACGTGCTCGTCGACTACCGCCGCGAGACAGAGCAACTCGGAGCGGAGCGCGTCCTGGCCGTCGGCACGAGCGCGGTCCGCGACGCGGACAACGGGGAAGCGTTCCTCGGCGAGGTCGAGTGGAGCTACGGCTTCACGACCCGGCTCCTCGACGGCGGCGAGGAGGCCGAGCTCGTGGTCCGCGGCGTCTCGAGCGAGCGCACGCTGGGCGACGGCACGCTCGTGGTCGACATCGGCGGCGGGTCGACGGAGCTCGTCACCGTGAGTGCCGACCGGATCGCATGGGCCGTCAGCACCGAAGCGGGCAGCGTGCG
Source organism: Solirubrobacteraceae bacterium (assembly GCA_040510855.1). GTDB lineage: Bacteria > Actinomycetota > Thermoleophilia > Solirubrobacterales > Solirubrobacteraceae > DASQMT01. The sequence goes on along the minus strand of JBEVIG010000064.1, from coordinate 8,555 downwards.
GCTGACCGAGCGCTTTCTCCATGCGGACCCGCCCTCGCGCGAAGAGCTCGAGACGTGTGCGCTGCACGTCCGGTCGCTCCTTCCTGACATGGACGTGACGCAGGCGGTCGGGGTCGCCGGCACGGTGACGACGGCCGCCGCGGTGCTGCTCGGCGGGCCACCGACCGTCCACGGGCGACAGCTGAGGCGCGACGGTGTCGCGACCGTCCTGGCCCGACTGGCCTCGATGCGCCTCGACGACCGCGCCCGCGTCCCGGGGCTGGCGCCGGAGCGGGCGCCGGTGATCGTTGCGGGGCTGGTGACGCTCCTCGAGATCCTCGACCGCTATCGGCTCTCCGCGCTCGATGTCTCGGAACGCGATCTCCTCGACGGCGCCGCGCTCGTCGCCGCCGAGCTCCCGGAGCCGGAAGAAGGGCTCGTGCCGCCCATGGCGTTCACCTGCTGCTGAGCCGGCCGCGTCCGTTCGGCGATAGCGTTGCGGCGTGGCGTCGCTCGAGGACTATCCGCGCGTCGACCTGCTCTTCGGCCCGTCCCCTGTGCACCGGCTCGAGCGGCTGACCGAGCACCTCGGCGGCGCCGTGTCGCTGTGGGCGAAGCGGGAGGACTGCAATTCCGGGCTCGCGTACGGCGGCAACAAGACGCGCAAGCTCGAGTACCTCGTCGCAGACGCGCTTGCGCAGGACTGCGACACGCTCGTCTCGATCGGCGGCGTCCAGTCGAACCACACGCGGCAGGTCGCGGCGGTGGCCGCCCGCCTCGGGCTCGGCTGTGTGCTCGTGCAGGAGCACTGGGTGGATTGGGACGAGCCTCGCTACGACGAGGTCGGCAACATCCTGCTCTCGCGGATCATGGGCGCCGACGTCCGGCTCTCGGACGCCGGCTTCGACATCGGCTTCCGGCCGAGCTGGGAGGAAGCGCTCGCGTCGGTCGAGGCTGCCGGCGGGAAGCCGTACGCCATCCCGGCGGGGGCCTCCGACCATCCGCTCGGCGGTCACGGCTTCGCTCGCTGGGCGGACGAGGTCGCCGCGCAGGAGGCCGAGCTCGGCGTCTTCTTCGACACGATCGTCGTCTGCTCCGTGACGGGCTCCACCCAGGCCGGGATGATCGCCGGCTTCGCCCGCCACGAGCGACCGCGTCGCGTGCTCGGCATCGACGGTTCCGCGACCGTGCAGCAGACCCGCGAGCAGATCGCCCGGATCGCACGGCGGACCGCCGACGCGATCGGTCTCGGACGCGAGCTCGCCGACGAGGAGATCGTCCTCCTCGACGAGTGGCACGCCGGAACGTACGGGATCCCGGACGAGAAGACGATCGACGCGATCCGGCTCTGCGCACGCCTCGAGGGCATGCTCACCGATCCGGTGTACGAGGGGAAGTCGATGGCCGCGCTGATCGACCTCGTCCGCGACGGGCGGATCGATCCGGGCTCGAACGTGCTCTACGCCCACCTCGGCGGCCAGCCGGCGTTGAACGCCTACACCGGCGCGTTCTGACGGTCATCGCCTGCTACCTGTCGTCCGCGCGAGGGGACGTCGGCTCCAGTGGATACGCGCCGCCGGTCTCGCGCAGGGCGCGCGACGCGGGGTTGCCACGCTCGTCCCAGGTGAAGGCGCCCTCGGGAACGAGACGCAATGCGACGTCGTCGAACGCCAGGAAGGCGCGCGTCTCGGGGAGCTTCAAGCCCTCGTCGGTGATGTAGCGCCGGTGCACGAGCTCGACGAGCGGGCGCGCGCGTCGCTTGCCGACGATCTCCACCCGTCCATGGAAGGAGACGCCGCAGACGTCCGCCCCGGACCTCGAGTCGTGGACGACGAGCGTGGCGCGAGCGTCCTTCTCGACGTTCCGCACCTTGCGGCTCCGGGCGGACGTGGCAAGGATCACGTCGTCGCCGTCGACCGCGAACCACACCGGGACGGCGTGCACCGACCCGTCGGGCTCGAGGGTGCACAGGACTGCGATCAGCCGGGAGCCGAGCAGCTCGCGTACGAGCGGGTCCGACCCGATCTCGGTGCCCCGTAGCGAGCGGCTGGCCGTGGGTGGTTCCGCGTCGGACGTCATGCCCGGTTGGTAGCACCGCCGCGTGCAACCGGAACGCAACCAAACGTACGTTGTGGCGACTCGGTCCTCGGTGCCACACTCTGCCCGAGGGGATCGACGCAACCGACAGGAGGCACACACATGGCGACTGCGACCGTCGACGGCGCGCTGCTGGAAGCGCTCCGCGCCGGCTTCTCCGGCACCATCCTGCTCCCGGGTGACGACGGCTACGACGAGGCGCGCCGGGTTCACAACGGCCTCGTGGACCGCCGCCCTGCGCTCATCGCCCGCTGCCGGGGGACGGCCGACATCGCGGAGGCCATCGGGCTCGCCCGCGGGAGCGGCCTCGAGATCTCCGTTCGGGGCGGCGGCCACAACGTCGCCGGCCGGGCCGTGACGGACGGTGGCCTGATGATCGACCTCTCGCAGATGAAGGGCATCCACGTCGACCCGGATGCACGAACGGTGCGCGCCCAGGGCGGCGCGACCTGGAAGGAGCTCAATCGCGAGACTCACGCGCACGGGCTCGCGGTCACCGGTGGGGCGATCTCGTCGACGGGCATCGCCGGGTACACGCTCGGCGGAGGGCTCGGCTGGCTGATGGCCAAGCACGGCCTCGGTGCCGACAACCTCGTCGGGGTCGAGCTCGTGACCGCCGACGGCGAGACGCTGAACGTCAGCGACGCGAACCACCCCGACCTGATGTGGGCGCTGCGCGGAGGAGGCGGCAACTTCGGCATCGCGGCATCGCTCCTCTACCGCCTGCACGCACTGAGCATGGTCACAGGAGGGTTGATCGCCCACCCGTTCGACGCCGCGGGCGAGATGCTGCGCTTCTACCGGGACGCCGTTGCAGACTGCCCGGACGACCTCACCGTCTTCGCGGGCGTCGTTCACGCGCCGGACGGCTCGGGGCTGAAGCTGGCGGCAATGGTCGTCTTCCACACCGGCGACCCGACGGACGCCGAGCGCGACCTCGCGCCGTTCAAGTCCTGGGGCTCGCCTCTCGTGGTCGAGGTCGGGCCGATGCCCTACCCGGTGATGAACACGCTCCTCGACGCGGGCTATCCCAAGGGCGCGCTCAACTACTGGCTCTCCAGCTTCACGACCGGTCTGTCCGACGCGCTGATCGACGCGATGATCGAGCGGTTCACGTCGGTGCCGTCACCGATGACCGCGATCCTGCTCGAGCACTTCCACGGCGCAGTCACGCGGATCGGCCCGACGGACACGGCGGTCCCGCACCGCGACGTCGGGTGGAACCTGCTGCTTCCGTCCGAGTGGCTGGATCCGGCCGACACCGAGGCCAACATCACCTGGACGAAGGACACGTTCGCCGCGCTTTCCGAGCACTTCGCAACCGGACGGTGGCTGAACTACCTCGGCGACGACCAGGACGGCGCCATCCCGGCGGCGTACGGCCCCAACTACGACCGGCTGGTCGAGGTCAAGCGACGGTACGACCCTGACAACGCCTTCCACCTGAACCACAACATCGTCCCGTAGGGGCGAGGCTCGCCTCGCCCTCGGAGGCGTGCCTCACGCTGAGCCTTGCCCGCCGTACGGCTCAGCGAAGCGCGGTGCGGGTGGCGCCGCGCTTCGCGCGGTACACGATCGGCGAGCGGGCCACGTACCCGACCGGGACGCTCCAGACGTGCACGAGCCGCGTGTACGGCCACACGGCGTACAGCAGCCACGCGATCGTGACGTGCGCCTGGTAGACGAACGGCGCCTCGACCATGAGCTCGCCCTTCGGCTGGAGCGTGAAGACGCTGCGGAACCAGGGGGAGACCGTCTCGCGGTAGTTGTACTCGTCGAGCGCCCCGCCGACGAACGTGCAGAGCATCCCGAGCAGGATCGTCACCAGCAGCAGCGGGTACATCACCCAGTCGCTCCGCAGCGTCGTCGCGCGGATCCGGTCGATCCGCAGGCGGCGGTAGACGAGCACGAGCGCGCCGATGCAGAGGAGCAGGCCCGCGGCGCCGCCTACCACGACCGCCATCCAGTGGTAGAAGTCCTCCGAGATCCCGACGGCGTCCGTCCAGCTCTCCGGGACGAGGATGCCGATCACGTGCCCGCCGATCACGCCGAGCATGCCGAGGTGGAAGGCGACGCTGCCGACGAGCAGGAGCCGACGCTCGAGCAGCTGGGTCGAGCGCGCCGTCCACGTGTATGCGTCACGGCGGTAGCGCCAGACGTGGCCGACGACGAAGCTCGTCAGCGCCACGTACGGCAGGAGCACCCAGAGGAAGGTGTCCGCCCGGCTCAGTGCTCCACCTCCGCGAGCTCCGGCGCGCCGAACGGCTCCAGCCCGACGAGCTCGGCCGGCGGTCCCTCCTCCGCGAGCCGCCTGGCCTCGTCGAGCTGCCGCGCCGTGGGCGCGGGCAGCGCGAGGCAGAGCGCGTCGAGCACGCCGGCGTAGACGCTGCCCCGCGCGTGGAGGCCGGAACGGATCAGCTCGAGCGACGTCCGGAACGAGACGAGCAGCTCCCGTCCCTCCTCCGGCCGCAGCGACGCGAACTCGAGCAGCACCGACAGGTGGTCGGGCAGCTCGGAGCCTTCGAAGGGCAGGCCTGCCTCGGCGTATCGTCGCTTGAGCCGGACGAGCTCGAGGCCGCGCTGCCGGCGGTCGCCGTGCGTGTGGTAGGTCAGGTGCAGCCCGCAGCGGCGGTCGAAGTCGAACGCCTCGACGTACGCCTGGCGCAGCTCGGGGAGCGGCGACGTGGCGAGCCCTACGAGCACCGGCTCGAGCGCGCGCCGCTCGGCTCGTGGCAGCGCGGCGGTCGCCTCACGCACCTCCGGCACGGCCGCGACGAGCTCCTCGTCCGGGTACGAGAGCAGGACGGCGAGGAGCTTTGCGTTCACCCGCTCCTCCGGAAGTCGAGGAAGGCGACGTTCGGGCCGCCACCCGTGGGCGCCGAGAGGGGCTCGGCGCCGAACGGGTCCTTGGCCTGACCGATCGCGCCGCACGAGCCCGGCCCGCCCTCGAAGTCGAGCCCGCAGGCGCCCTGCCGCGAGTGGGGGTTGAGCCCGATCTCGCCGTGCGCCTGCGGGATCACGTAGCGCTCGTCGGCCTTCGCGATCGCGAGCAGCCGGAACATGGCGTCGATCTGGCCGGGCTCCATGCCCACGGAGGCGGCGAGCGCGGGGTCGGGCTCGCCGCCGAGGTTCCGCTCGCGTGTCCAGCTGCGCATCGCGGCGAGCCGCCGCAACGCGACGCGCACCGGCTCGGGATCGCCCGCAGTGAGCATGTTGGCGAGGTACTCGATCGGGATCCGGAGTTCCTCGATCGCGGGGAAGACGTCGTCGGGATCCGCCTCCGAGCCAGGCCCCTCGACGAGGCTCATCACCGGCGAGAGCGGCGGCACGTACCACACCATCGGCAGCGTCCGGTACTCCGGATGCAGCGGGAGCGCGACGCGGTGCCGGACTGCGAGCGCGTAGACCGGCGAGCGACGCGCTGCGTCGAGCCAGTCCTCGGCGATCCCGTCGCGTCGGGCCTGCTCGCGGACGTCAGGGTCGTCGGGGTCGAGGAAGAGCGCGAGCTGCGCTGGAAGCAGGTCGTGCTCGTTCTCGACGGACGCCGCCTCCTCCACGCGGTCGGCGTCATACAGCACCACGCCGAGGTAGCGGATCTTGCCGACGCAGGTCTCGGAGCAGATCGTCGGCTGGCCGGCCTCGATGCGGGGGTAGCAGAGCGTGCACTTCTCGGCCTTGCCCGTCGACCAGTTGAAGTAGACCTTCTTGTACGGGCAGCCGCTCACGCACATGCGCCACGAGCGGCACTGCTCCTGGTCGACGAGCACGATGCCGTCCTCCGCGCGCTTGTACATCGCGCCCGACGGGCACGAGGCGACGCACGAGGGGTTGAGACAGTGCTCGCAGATGCGCGGGAGGTAGAACATGAAGGCCTTCTCGTACTCGAGCCGCACGTGCTCCTCGACACCGTCGCGGAGGTTCGGGTCGAGGCGCGCACGCTCCGGCGCCCCCGCGAGGTCGTCCTCCCAGTTCGGTCCCCACTGCAGGTCGAGCGGCCGCCCGGTGACCTGCGACTCCGGCCGCGCGACGGGCTGGTGCTTCGACGGCCCCGCGGTCGTGAGCGTCTCGTAGTCGTAGGTCCAGGGCTCGTAGTAGTCGTCGAGCGTGGGCAGCTCGGGGTTGAAGAACAGCGTCGCAAGCTTGCGGAGCCGACCGCCGGCCTTGAGCCGGAGCTTGCCGCCCTTGAGCTCCCAGCCGCCCTTCCAGCGCTCCTGGTCCTCCCACTGCTTCGGGTAGCCGACGCCGGGCTTCGTCTCGACGTCGTTGAACCAGACGTACTCGGTGCCGCGCCGGTTCGTCCAGACGTTCTTGCACGTCACGGAGCAGGTGTGGCACCCGATGCACTTGTCGAGGTTCATCACCATCGCGATCTGGGCGCGGACGAGCATCAGTAGGTGATCTCCCCGAGCAGCTTGCGGACGGCGACCATTTCGTCGCGCTGCGTCCCGGTCGGGCCGTAGTAGTTGAACCCGTACGAGAGCTGCGCGTAGCCGCCGATCAGGTGCGTCGGCTTCATCGAGATCCGGGTCACCGAGTTGTCCGTCCCGCCGCGCGTGCCGGAGAGCTCGCTGCGCGGCACGTTCACGTGCCGGTCCTGCGAGTGGTACATCAGGCCGACCCCGGGCGGGATGCGGTGCGAGACGACCGCGCGCGCGGTGACGACGCCGTTCCGGTTGAACACCTCGACCCAGTCGTTGTCCGCCACCTCGATCTCGCGCGCGTCGACGTCCGAGATCCACACCACCGGCCCGCCGCGGAAGAGCGTCAGCATGTGGAGGTTGTCCTGGAACTCCGAGTGGATCGACCACTTCGAGTGCGGGCTCAGCCACCGGAGGTGCAGCTCCTTCCGCGTCGGGTCGCCGGAGAGCTGCTCGCCGACGATGCCGAGCACGTTGAGCGGCGGGCGGTACGTCGGGAGCCCTTCGCCGTACTCGAGCATCCACACGTGCTCGACGTAGAGCTGCTGGCGCCCCGTCAGCGTGCGGAACGGCACGTCGCGCTCGACGTTGATCGTGAACGGGTTGTAGCGGCGGTCGCGGGACTCCATCCCCGACCACTCGGGCGAGGCGAGCACCTTGCGCGGCTGCACCTGCGTGTCGCCGAACGTGATCCGCACGTCGGCGTGCTCCTCGGCGATGTCGGCGAGCGGCGTCCCGGTCCGCTGCTCGAGCCCTCGGAACCCTTCGACCGCCAGTCGCCCGTTGGTCACGCCCGAGAGGGCCAGGATCGCCTCGCACATGTGCACGTCGCGGGTCAGCGCCGGGCGCCCGTCGACCTCCCCGTTCGCCGCGCGCAGCTGGTCGAGCTCGACGGTCGGGAGCAGCGGGATCCCCTTCGCGGACGAGCCGAGCTTCTCGGTCAGGGGCCCGAGCGAGCGCCACTTGCGGTGAACTGCCGTGTAGTCCCGTTCGACGGGCACCAGCTTGGGCATCGTCTCGCCGGGCACCGGCTCGCACTCGCCGCGCTTCCAGTCGCGCACCTCGCCGAACGGCTGCGCGAGCTCGTCGGGCGTGTCGTGCAGGAGCGGCGCGGCGACGAGGTCCGTGCGCGTCCCCAGGTGCTTCTCGGCGAGCTCCGAGAACCGCTCCGCGACCCGGTCGAAGATGTCGAAGTCCGTGCGTGCCTCCCACGGGGGCGGGACCGCCTGGTTGAACGAGTGCACGAACGGGTGCAGGTCGGTCGAGGAGAGGTCGTGCTTCTCGTACCACGTCGCCGCGGGGAGCACGACGTCCGAGTACAGCGCCGAGCCGTTCATGCGGAAGTCGATCGTCGTGAACAGGTCGAGCTTGCCGGTCGGCGCCTCGTCGTGCCAGACGACGTCGTTCGGACGCTCCTCCGGCGTCGACTCGACGTTCCGGACGGCGGCGTTGTCGACGCCGAGGACATGGCGCAGGAAGTACTCGTGGCCCTTGCTCGACGAGCCGAGCAGGTTCGCGCGCCAGAGCGTGAGGATCCGGGGGAAGTTCTCGGGCGCGTCGGGGTCCTCCGCGGCGAAGCGGAGCTCGCCCGCCTTCAGCCGGTCGACGACCCAGGCGGGGGCCTCGACGCCCGCCTCCGCGGCCTGGCGCGTGAGGTCGAGCGGGTTGCGGTCGAACGTCGGGTACGACGGCATCCACCCGAGGCGGGCCGCGAGCGCGTTGCAGTCCGCGACGTGCATGCCGTCGAGCGCGCCCTTCCCGAGCGGCGTCGAGTACACGTCCGCGCGGGTGCGCTGGTAGCGGTACTGGTCGCTCGCGAGGAACCAGAAGGGCGTCGTCGCCTGCTGTCGCGGCGGGCGGTTCCAGTCGAGCGCGAAGGCGAGCGTCGACCAGCCGCTGATCGGCCGTACCTTCTCCTGCCCGACGTAGTGCGCCCAGCCGCCGCCGTTGACGCCCTGGCAGCCGCAGAGCGCCACGAGCTGGAGGATCGCGCGGTAGATCTGGTCGTTGTGGAACCAGTGGTTCGTGCCGGCGCCGAGCACGATCATCGAGCGGCCGCGT
>JBEVIG010000063.1:0-40953 GCA_040510855.1 Solirubrobacteraceae bacterium | reverse complement strand
TCGTCGACTCCTACACGACGCTGACGCAGTACGACGAGGACTGGACGTTCCCGGTGGCCTTCCCGCCGAAGCGGCCGGAGCTCACGATCGGCCAGGTCATCGCGGACGCGGGCAAGGCCCAGCTCCACGTGGCGGAGACGGAGAAGTACCCGCACGTCACGTACTTCTTCAACGGCGGCGAGGAGCACCCGTACGCCGGCGAGGTCCGCGAGCTCGCGCCGTCCCCGCGCGACGTGCCGACCTACGACCACAAGCCCGAGATGAGCGCGCGCGAGGCCACCGAGGCGTTCCTGCGCCACTGGGACGAGCAGGACTTCGCCTTCGCGATCATCAACTTCGCCAACGCCGACATGGTCGGGCACACCGGCGTGATCGAGGCCGCGGTGACGGCGGTCGAGACCGTCGACGAGTGCCTCGGGCGCGTGGTGGAGGCCGTCCACGCCAAGGGCGGCGCGTGCATCGTCACCGCCGACCACGGCAACGCGGACGAGATGCTCGAGGAGGACGGCTCGCCCGACACGGCGCACTCGCTCAACCCGGTGCCGTTCGTCGTCACCGCGGGCGCGGACTCGCTCGACGGCGAGGGGATCCTGGCCGACGTCGCGCCGACGGCGCTCGCCCTGCTCGGGATGGAGCAGCCGGCGCAGATGACCGGCCGCTCGCTGCTCGGCTAGCGCCTCCGGCTGAGCCGGATCGTCTTGTCGAACGTCTCGCCGCCGGGAAGGCGGACGGTGACGTTCACCTTGCGGGCCTTCCGGCCGGCCTTGATCACCTTCCGGCCGGTCTTGGTGAGCTTGAGGCGGACGCTGCGCGTCTCACCCGGCGCCACCGCCCGCTCGCCGCGGGCGAGCGTCTTCTTGCCGGACTTGACCGTGACGCGGGCCATGCCTTCCGGTGCATCGGAGGGGAATCGGACTCTGATCGAGAACGAGCCCTTGCGGGTCGCCTTGACCTTGGCCGACGAGATCTTCGCGGTGACGACCGGCGGCGGGGGCGGAGGAGGCGGCGGCGGGTCCGGCGCCCTTGCGGTCACGAACGTCCGGTCCCCGCCCTCGTAGCGGCGGCCGTCGCGGAGCGCGACGACGCGGTAGTGGTAGCGGGTGCTCCCCGTGAGCCCGGTGAGCGCCGCGGCGACGTTGGTCGTACCGCTCGCGGCGACGATGCTGCCGTAGGCCGTCGTCGTCCCGTAGTCGAAGACGACGACGGGCGCCGCGCCGCCGTTGGCCTTCACGGTGCCCGACAGCGTTGCGCCGGCGGCGCCGACGCCGCTCGCCGCCCCGGTGTCGGCGGTCGGCCCGACGGCGGTGCCGGGCTTCTTGCGCACCTGCAGCTCCGCGACGTCGACGAACGCGGCGCCGTCGCCCACCGTGCTCTGCGGCGTCTTGGCGACGAGCTTGATGAACCGCACCGAGTTGCGGGTGCCGTTGAAGACGCTCTTGAGCGTCCGGTTGTCGGCCGGGGCGAACGTGAGCGGCGAGGTGAGCGGCGTGAACGCGTCCGGGCTCGTCGCGGCGAGCACGTCGGCCGTGCCGAGCGCGGCCGTGTCGTCGTCGCCGCAGCCCGCGGCCGGGTCGATCCGCACGGAGGCGACGTCGACCGGCGCGCCGAGGTCGACGACGATCGACTGCCCGCCGGTCGCCGAGCCCCATACGACGTCGCGCCGGTCGTCGATCAGCCCGCCGGGGCCGCAGCCGTTGCCGGTGTTGTCCGGGCCGGTGAACGCGGCGATCCGGGCGCCGCCGGCGGAGGAGGACCAGTCGCGCGTGAGGTGGAAGTCCTGCATCCCGCCGCCCTCGTCCTCAGGCAGGATCTCGACGTTGTTCGCGACGCCGTCCTCGAACGCCGCCTTGCTCGCGGTCACGACGGGGTGGACGCCCTGGAGGCTCGAGAGCGCGTAGCCGCCGTTCGCGGCGGTCGTCGTCGAGAGGAAGGCGCCGAGGTCGCTGCTCCCGTGACCGCCGATCGTGACGGTCGCGCCCGCGACGGGCTTCTGGTCCTCGTCGCGCACGACGCCGCGGAGCGTGCCCTGGGCGACGCCGTCGGGCGGCTCGTAGGGGTCGACGTCGCTGACCTGCGGGCTCGTGTCGGCCGGGCCGTCGCTCCCCGCGAAGTAGCCCATGCCGCGGGCGGCGAACACGGCCCAGATCGCGCGGTCCGTCGCCTCGTCCTGGCTCGCGATCAGCAGCGCGTTGCGCATGTCCAGGAACGAGGGCTCCGGCGGGGCGATCCGGAGCGCGGCGGTTAGCACCGCGCGCGTCGCGCCGACGCCGAGCTCGGTCCGCAGCGACCAGAGCGTCTGCGCCCAGATCTCGCCGTCCGTGTGCGGCTCGCCGCCGGCGAGGTCGGCGTACGTGAGCGTGGTGCCGTCGATCGGCGTGTCGCGCAGCCAGTTCCCGAGGTACTCGGCGAACCTGTACGGCGTGTCGGTCTCGAGCTCCTCGCTGACGAGGTAGTCCATGGCGTAGAAGTCGCTCGTGCCCTCGGCCAGCGCGGCCGCCTGGCCGATGTTCAGCGCCCCGTAGCCCTGCGCGTCGGTCACGAGCCGCTCCGTGAGGCCGTGGGTGACCTCGTGGAAGACGAGCGAGGCGTCGTTGGCGCCGTCGAGCCGCACCCCGTCCGCGCTGAACAGGAACACCTCGAGGTAGCCCGGGGCGCCGTCCGGATAGGTCAGGAAGCTCGCGTTGTTGCGTGTGGCGGGCGAGGCCGGCTTCAGCGCCGAGTCCATGGACTGGGCGAAGATCCGGTCGCCCGCGCCGTAGCCGCCGGACGCGTCGCCGAAGCCGATCGGCGCGGCCGCCAGGTGGTCGAGGAACGTGTTGACGAGGTAGTAGAGCTGGGTCGTGCTCTGGTCCTGGTTGTCCAGCTTGTGGTCGGCCGTCCACGTGCAGCGCACGATCGACCCGCAGTCGTCGGGGCGGAGGAGCGGCTCGGTCCACCCGCTCGTCTCGAACTCCGGCTCCGGCGCGAGCTCGACGCCGACGACGCCGTTCGGATCGGGGAAGGCGTGGACGCGCGTCCCCTTCAAGCGCGTCGCCTCGGTCCCCCACTGGCCGAGGTCGACGTCGACCTGGGTCGGCGTGTCGTCCGGGTTGGACCTGAAGGCCTTCGCGCTCGCGAACTTCACGCGGTTGGCGCGCTTCACGACGGTGCCGTCGGCGGCGTCGACGAGCGCGTCGGCCAGGTCGGCCTCGCCGGCGCGGGCGAGGACCCGCCAGGCGAGCCGGGTGCCGCCGTCGGCCTGGTAGAGGACGAGCGAGGCCCGTGCGCCGTCGCGGAACGTCGTCGCGCGCTCGGGGTCGCCGGCCGCGCGGGCGCCGCGCCCGCCGGGTCGGCGGCCGGTGACCGCCGCGATCGCCGCGGCCGCCGTGAGCGCGGGCTCGGTCGTCGGCGGCGTCAGGTCGTCCGCGGGCGCGCCCGTGAGGCTCAGCAGCCGGCCGCGGTCGTCGATCGCCGCCTTCAGGTAGGTGTCGGCCGACGGGATCCCGGTGTGGCGCTGACCCCACGTGATGACCTGCATGCGCCCGTCGACCGCGCGGCTGGTGCGGTGGAGGCTGTCCGGGGCGCCCTCGTCGAGCCCGAGCGCGCGGGAGTGCGCCCGCACGTAGTCGAGCGCCACCGCTTCGCCGTCGCGGCGGCTCGGCGCGGTGAGCGCGCCGTCGAGCTTCGCGGCCGCGCGCACGGTGCCCGAGTGGGGATCGGCGCTCAGGAGCCCCTGGTCGCCGAGCGCGCGCTTGAGCGCACGGGTCGCCTTGCCGGGCACCGCCTCGGCCGCGTCGGCCGGGCGGGCGTCGAACGCCGTGCGCTCCGGGTCGGCGCCGTACGCCGGCGCGGCCAGCGTCGTGCCGGCGACGGCGAGGACTGTCGCGCTCCGCGCGACTGAAGAGGTACGGAGGAGCTTCATCCCGAGCTCGGCGCCCTCCGCGACGTCGCGGGGCGACCTGGAGCGAAGGGTAGCCCGCACGCGCGCGTGCGGCGAGCGATCTGACCCCAACGGGGGATGGGGCCCCGGAACGCCGACCCCCTGGTTGTACGTGCAACGAGTGGCGGGGTATCCTGGCGCGCATGACCACGCTCCCCCCGACCCACGCGGAGCTCTCGGCCGCCGAGTTGGGCGCCTGGCGCGGGATGCTGCGCATCCATACGGCGCTCATCCGCGCGCTCGACGCCGAGCTCGACGCCGCGCACGGCCTGCCCCTGACCTCGTACGACGTCCTGATCTACCTCCAGAACGCTCCCCAGAAGCGGCTGCGGATGGCGGAGCTCGCCGACTCCGTCCTGCTCTCGCGCTCCGGCGTGACCCGCCTCGTCGACCGGCTCGAGCGCGAGGGACTGCTCGTGCGCGACGCCTGCGACGACGACGGGCGCGGCCTCTACGCGGTGCTGACCCGGAAGGGCGAGGAGGTCCTCGAGCGTGCGCGGCCGACCCACCTCGCCGGCGTCCGCGAGCGCTTCCTCAGCCACTTCTCGGAGGACGAGCTCGAGCAGATGGCGGCGTACTGGGAGCGGGTACTCCCCGGTTCAGCGCAGACTTGATACGCGCCGACTGAGATCTTATACTGCGGGTACCACCAGGTCATGCCCGTCAGTCAACCGATCTCAGGAGGTGTGGAGATGACCATCGTGCGCTGGGAGCCCCTTCGTGAGCTCTCCTCCCTGCAATCCGACATGAACCGGTTCTTCGACGCGATGTTCCAGGCGCCCGCGGGCGGCGGTCAGACCGCGCAGCTGCGCCGCTGGACGCCGGCCATGGACCTCGCCGAGACCGAGGACGCGTTCGTCCTGCGCGCCGACCTTCCCGGCGTCTCCCAGGAGGACGTGAGCATCGAGCTCGAGGACACCGTGCTCACCGTCTCGGGCGAGCGCAAGTCCGACCACGAGCACAAGGGCGAGGGCTTCTACCGCGTGGAGCGCGCGTTCGGCGCCTTCAGCCGCTCGCTCACGCTGCCCCAGGGCGTCGACCCCGAGGCGATCGCCGCGCAGTTCACCGACGGCGTCCTCGAGGTGCGGATCCCCAAGCCCGAGCAGCGGAAGCCGCGCCGCATCGCCATCAAGGGCGAGCAGCGCGAGCTCGAGGCCGAGGCCGCGTAGCCCACGCCGGGACCCTCCCTTCCCCGAGCGAGCCCGCCCTGCCCGGCGGGCTCGCCGCGTTAGGGTCTCCGGCTTCGCATGGAGCGCCCCTCGTTCGCCATCCGCACGCGCGACCCCGGCTCGCGGGCGCGCACGGGCACGCTCCACCTCCAGCACGGCGACGTCCGGACGCCGGCGTTCGTCCCGCTCTCCACCAAGGCGGTGATCAAGACGCTCGAGGTCGGGGAGGCCGCCGACCTCGGCTACGACATGGTGCTGAGCAACACGTTCCACCTGTTCCTCAGCCCCGGCCCCGAGCTGGTGCGGCGCTTCGGCGGCGTCCACGGCTTCATGCGCTGGGACAAGCCCGTCATCACCGATTCCGGCGGCTTCCAGGTCTTCTCGATGGGCCACGGCACCGTCGCGGACGAGATCAAGGGCCGCAACGCCGCCTCGCCGCCGCCGGGCTCCGGCGCGATCCTCGCGATCGAGGAGCAGGGCGTCCGCTTCCGCTCCTACGTCGACGGCGCGGAGAAGTTCATGGGCCCGGAGACCTCCATGGAGGTCCAGGCCGCGCTGAACTCCGACATCGCGCTGGTCTTCGACGAGTGCCTCCCGTTCCACGTCACGCGCGAGTACACCCAGCGCAGCACGGAGCGCACGCACCGCTGGCTCGACCGCTGCCTCGCCTGGCACGAGCGCCACGGCCCGCCCGGCCAGGGCGTGTACGGCATCGTGCAGGGCGGGGTGGAGGAGGACCTGCGCCGCTGGAGCGCCCAGGAGGTCAGCGCCCGCGGCACGTTCGGCCTCGCGATCGGCGGCACGCTCGGCGAGCACAAGGAGCAGATGTACGAGGTCGTCGGCTGGACGACGGAGGAGCTGCCCGAGGAGCGCCCCCGCCACCTGCTCGGCATCGGCGACGTCGACGACCTGCTGCGCGGCACGGAGCTCGGCATCGACACCTTCGACTGCGCGATGCCGACCCGCATCGGCCGCCACGGCATGGCGATCGTCCCCGACCCGGAGCGCCGCTGGCGGGTCGATCTCGCCAAGGGCCGCTACCGCGAGTCCGACGAGCCGATCTGCGAGGGCTGCCCGTGCGCGGCCTGCGCAGCGGGCTACAGCCGCGCCTACCTCCACTACCTGTTCAAGATCCGCGAGACGACCGGGCCGCGGATCGTCACGCTCCACAACCTCGCCTACCTGCAGCTCCTGATGGCCGCGCTGCGCGACGCGATCGACGCCGGCCGCCTGGCCGAGGCCGTCGCCGCCGCCCGCGCCGGCGCGCCGCCCTGGGCGATGTAGGGCTCAGCGGCGCGCGCGCAGGTGGACGCGCTCGCCCTGCGGGCCGAAGATGGCCAGCGCCTCGGCCGGCCCGTCGACCGCGCCGGTCCAGTGCGGCGTCCAGGTCGAGAACTCCACCGCCTCGCCCGGCTCGAGCACGAGGTCGTCGTCGCCGAGCACGAGCCGCACCCGCCCGGAGAGGACGTAGAGCCACTCGTGGCCCTCATGGCTGCGCGGGTCCGGCACGGTCCGCTCGGCCGGGATCTCCATGCGCATGACGCGCAGCCCCGCCGGCGCGGAGCGGGAGAGCGGGTGGAAGCGGATGCCCTCGACGGTCCGGACCGGCTCCTTCACCCGCGGGTCGCGGCTGACGGCGGGCGCGAGCAGCTCGCCGACCTCGACGTCGAGCGCCTCCGCCAGCGGCGCCAGGTGGTCGAGCGCGAGCCGCCGCGCGCCCGACTCGAGGCGGCAGATCGCGCAGGCATCCGCGATCGTGTCCGCATGACCTTCGATTCCATCGTCGTCGGGGCCGGCCCCGCGGGCCTGAGCGCCGCCCTCATGCTCGGCCGCGCCCGCCGGCGCGTCCTCGTGCTCGATTCGGGCGAGTACCGCAACCACGCCGCGCGCCACATGCACGGCGTCCTGGGCCACGACGGCCTCGACCCCGCCGACCTCCGCGCCAAGGGCCTGGAGGAGATCGCCCGCTACGGCGTCGAGGTGCGCCGGGCAGCCGTCGACCCCGCGACCGCCGCCGTCGACGCGGACGGCGTCGACGTCGCGGGGGAGCGCGCCCGCTCGCTGGTCATCGCCACCGGCCTCGTCGACGACACGCCGCGGGTCGACGGCTTCGACGCGATCTACGGCGTGAGCGCCCACACGTGCCCGTACTGCGACGGCTGGGAGCATCGCGACCGGCGGATCGCCGTCCTGGCTCCGGTCGAGCGCGGCGACCACCTCGGCCACCTGCTCCGCCAGTGGTCGTCCGACGTCGTCGTCGTGACGGACGGCGGAGACGGGATCGGGCCGGACGAGGAGGCGCGCCTCGCCGAGGTCGGCGTGCCCGTGCTGCGCGAGCGCGTCACCCGCTTCGCGCACGACGACGGCCGCCTCATGGCGATCGAGCTGGAGGGTCGTGAGCCGCTGGAGCGCGACGCGCTGTTCTTCTTCCTCGCCATGCGGCCCCGGGCCGGGCTCGCGGCCGCGCTCGGGTGCGAGCTGACCGAGGCGGGCTACGTCGTCGCGCACCCGATGACCCGGGCGACCAGCGTCGAGCGCGTCTTCGCCGCCGGCAACGTCGCCGACCCGTCGCAGAACGTGCCGATGGCGATCGCCGACGGCGCCCGGGCGGGCGCCTACATCAACTTCCAGCTCGTCGAGGAGGGCGTGATCCAGCCGCGCTAGCGCGTGTTCTCGCGGATCAGGTCCTCGAGCTGCTGGACGCTCTGCTCGACGCCGCCCTGGATGTCCTGCTCGAGCTGGACCTGCTTCTCGCTCCCCTGCGTGAGCAGGACGAAGGCGCCAACCGCGAGCGCGGCGATCAGCACCAGCACGACGATCGCGCGGAACGCCCGCGCGGCCCCGCCCGGGCGCTTGCGGCGGCGGTCGGCGGCCGCCGGCGCGGCCTGCGCGCGGCGCACGGGCGGCGCGGCCGGCTCGGCGATCGGCTCCAGCCGCCGGCGCTGCGGCGGGGCCTGCGCCGTCCGGCTCGAGCGCGTCGTCCGTGCCAGCGGCGTGGTCACCGCGGTCTGGTCGAGCATCCGCGTCGCCTCGGTCTCGTCCACCGCCGGCGGGGGTGGCGGCGCGACGCCGCGCATGGCCTCGCCGAGCGCGCGGTCCATCTCCGCCGCGTCGGCGAAGCGGCGCTCGGGCTCGCGCTCCAGCGCCCGCGCGACGACGGCCGAGACCTCGGCCGGGATCGCCCGGTCGAGCTGGTGCAGCGGCGCGGGCGCGGCCGAGTCCTGCTGGCGCGCGAGGTCGGTGAGCGAGGCCGCCTCGTAGGGGAGGCGGCCCGCGAGCAGCTGGTAGGCGACGACGCCGAGCGCGTACAGGTCCGAGGCGGGCGCGGCCGGCTCGCCGCGGGCCTGCTCGGGGGAGAGGTAGGCGGCGGTGCCGAGCACGGAGCCGACCTTCGTCATGTCGGACTGCTCGGCGGCCTTGGCGATGCCGAAGTCGGCGAGCTTGACCTGGCCGTTCTCGCGCCCCCGCAGCAGGTTCCCGGGCTTGACGTCGCGGTGCACGACGCCCTTGCGGTGCGCGTAGTCGAGGCCCCGGCACGCCTGGCGGAGGATCTCGACCGCCTCCGGCGGCTCGAGCCGGCCGAGCTCCTTGAGGATCTCCGCGCAGCTCGGCCCGTCGACCCACTCCATCACGATGAACTGGCGGCCCGTGGACTCCTCGACGCCCGTGTCGAAGACCTGCACGATGTTCGGGTGCACGAGCTTCGCCGCGGCGAGCGCCTCGCGCCGGAAGCGCGTGACGAAGTTCGAGTCGGCGGCGAGGTGCTCGGCGAGCAGCTTCACGGCGACGTGGCGCTCGAGCCGCGTGTCCATGGCGAGCTGCACGGACGCCATGCCGCCGACGCCGAGTCGGCGCTCGAAGCGGTACCGGTCGGCGAACAGGGTCGGCGCGGTCATCCGTCCTCCGTACCAACACCGCCGGTCCCGTCCGGTTGCTCCGGCGCCGGCTCGCCGCCCGTGCCGGGGTCCGGCGTGGCGGTCGGGGTCGGCGTGGGGGTCGGGGTCGGCGTCTCCGTCGGCGAGGGCGTCGGGGTCGGCGTCGGCTCCTCGTCCTTGCCGCAGTTCTGCTCGATCTCCCGGTCGAGGTGGTCGAGCCACTCGGAGATGTTCTGCTTGAGGTCCGCGTCCGTCCGCCGCGGCAGGCCGTTCAGCTCGAGCTGCGCCTCCTGCACGCTGTCGCGCGCGCCGTCGCAGTCGCCGCTCGCCGACGCGCTGCCGGCGTCCTGGACGAGCGAGACGAGCTGGTCGGCGTTCGCTTGCGGGATCAGCGCCTTGTTCTCGCTGCCGCAGCCGGAAGCGAGCACCAGCACGCCCAGCCCGATGGCGAGGAGCGGGAGCCTCATCGTCACCCCAGGCTAGAGGCTCGCCCAGCGGGGACGGTCGGTCACTGGCCGTACTGGAGGCGCTCTGCGAGCGAGTCCGGCAGCCGCGCGGCGCGGATGGCCGCCTGGGCGCCCGCGAGGTCGTAGTCCGAGCGGCGCCACTCGGCGGTCCAGGCCTCCGTGTCGAGGATCAACCAGGCGGCCCGCGGGTCGCCGTCGCGCGGCTGGCCGGTCGAGCCGGGGTTGAGCAGCCACTCGCCCGTCCCGATGTCGAGCAGGTCGCCCGCGCGCCGCGTGGAGCCGGACGCCGGCTCGCCCTCGGGGCGGTTGAAGGACAGGGCGACGTGCGAGTGGCCGATGAGCGAGACGCGCTGCGGCGCGGCGTCGAGGCACAGCTCGGCGGTGAGGCCGGAGAGCACGTACTCCCAGATCGGGTCGCGCGGGGAGGCGTGGTAGAGGCCGATGCCCTCGGCCTCGCCCTCCGCGGAGAGCGTGAGCAGGAACTCGCGCGTCTCGGGCCGGATGACGTCGATCGTCCACTGCGCGGCCAGCGCCGCACCGCGCGAGAAGTCCTCCAGCGAGAGCGACTCGACGACCGCGAGGTCGTGGTTCCCGGCCAGGCAGATCGCGCAGTTCGCCTCGGCGAGCGCGACGCACGCGTCGGGGTCGGCGCCGTAGCCGACGAGGTCGCCGAGGCACCACAGCTCCTCGACCTGCGCCTCCTGCGCGGCGTCGATCACCGCCTCGAAGGCGTGCCGATTGCCGTGGATGTCTGACGCGATCGCGACGCGCATGCCTAGAGTCTGTTCGGTGCGGAAGTCCTGGCGCCTGCCGGTCGCGCTCGTCACCGCGGTGGTCGTCGCGCAGGCCGCCGTGATCATCATGCGGCCGCGCGACCGCGGACCCGAGCCGGTCCCGGTCGATCCGCGAGCCTACTTCAGCCAGGCGCAGATCGACCGTGCGGACGACTTCCGCGGGCCGCAGCGCTGGATCTTCCTCGCGCAGACGGCGATCGGCCTGGGCGTGCTCGTCCTGTTCGTGCGTCGGCCGCCCCGTCGGCTCACCGACCTGCGCCGGCCGCTCGTGGCCGGCGCCGCGACCGCGGCGGCGATCTCCGTCGCGGGGCTCGCGGCGCACCTGCCGCTCGGCCTCGTCGCGCGCGAGCGGGCGAAGGAGGTCGGGCTCGTCACGCAGGACCTCGCGGGCTACGCCGGCGACGTGCTCAAGGGCGGGGCGATCGGGGCGGTCATCGCGGGCGCCGGCGGCGCGCTGTTCGTGCTCGGCCTGCGCAGGCTGGGCGACCGCTGGTGGCTGGCGGGCGCGGTGGTCGTCGTCGCCTACGGGGCGATCACGACGTACGCCAGCCCGATCGTGCTCGACCCGCTGTTCAACGACTTCAAGAAGCTGCCCAACGGCCAGCTGCGCAGTGACGTGCTGGAGCTGGCGCAGCGCGCGGGCGTCGACGCGGGCGAGGTCTACGAGATCGACGCGTCGCGCCGCACGACCGCGGCCAACGCCTACGTCGCCGGTGTCGGGCACACCAAGCGGGTCGTGATCTACGACAACCTGATCAAGGACTTCACCCCGGAGGAGACGCGGCTCGTCGTCGCGCACGAGCTCGGGCACGCGCACTACCACGACCTCCGCAACGGGCTGATCTGGGTGGCGATCGTGGCGCTGCCGGGGATGTGGGCGCTCGCCGAGCTCACGCGCCGGCTCGGCGGCGACGCCTCCGCCGGCGCCCGCGCCGTGCCGGCCGTCGCACTGGGCATCGCCATCGTCGTGCCGGTGATGACGATGGTCTCCAACCAGCTCTCGCGCAAGGTCGAGGCGCGCGCGGACGCGTTCTCGCTCGAGCTCACGAACGAGCCGCGGACGTTCATCGGCTTCCAGAAGCGGATCGCGCTCCAGAACGTCAGCGACGTCGACCCGCCCGCCGCCTACCAGTTCGTGTTCGGCACCCACCCGACGACCATGCAGCGGATCGGGATGGGCGAGGCGTTCGAGGAGCGATGAAGTACACGATCGTCGCGGTGGGGAAGATGCGCCCGCCGTACGTCGACGACGCCGAGCACTACGCGAAGCTGCTGCGCGGCCACGCCCGGGTCGAGGTCGTCGAGCTCAAGGAGGACGCCGACGTGGCCCGGCGGCTGCCGGACCGCGCGCACGTCGTGCTGCTCGACGTCGGCGGGCGCACCCACGACTCGCCGGGCTTCGCCCGGTGGCTGGAGGACCGCCGCCAGGCGGGGCGCGACGTCTGCTTCGTGATCGGCGGCGCGTTCGGGCTGGAGCTCCCGCAGGCGCAGGAGCGGCTCTCCTTCGGCCCGATGACCTTCCCGCACCAGCTCGCCCGCGTGCTGCTGCTCGAGCAGCTCTTCCGCGCGCACAAGATCCTCGCCGGCGAGCCCTACCACCTCTGATCGCGGCCGCCCGGGCGGCTGAACCGCATCAGCGGATCTGAACCACATAAAGTCGATCAACTTGCTAGACATTGTGCGCATGACGCACGACATCTCCCGCCGGCGCTTCGCCGGCCTCGCCGGCGCGACGCTCGCGGCCGGGTTCGTCTCGGACTGGACGCCGGCCAACGCGGCGACCGAGCGGCCCTTCCGCGCCCAGCGCGGCCACGGGAGGCTGCCGCAGCCGAACCTGCTGGTGATCCTCGCCGACGACCTGGGCTGGGCCGACCTCTCCGCGTACGGCGCGCCCACGATCCGCACGCCCAACCTCGACCGGCTCGCCGCCTCCGGCGTGCGCTTCACCGACGGGTACTCCGCGTCCTCCGTCTGCTCGCCGACGCGCTTCGGCCTCTACACCGGCCGCTACCCGGCGCGGCTGCCGGGCGGGCTGCCAGAGCCGATCGGCCAGCCGAACCCGCAGCACGGGATCCCGATCGGCCACCCGACGCTCGCCTCGCTCGTGAAGGAGCAGGGCTACGAGACCGCGCTGATCGGCAAGTGGCACTGCGGCTACCTGCCGTGGTTCAGCCCGACGCGGCTCGGCTGGGACTCGTTCTTCGGGAACTTCTCCGGCGGGCTCGACTACTTCTCGAAGATCAACCACAACGGCGACCACGACCTCTTCGAGGGGGAGGTCGAGGTGGAGGACCTCCGCTACTACACGCACATCATCACGGAGCGCGCGACGGAGTTCCTCGAGCGCGACCACGACGCGCCGTGGCTGCTGAACCTCAACTTCACCTCGCCCCACTGGCCGTGGGAGGGCCCGGGCGACAAGGCGGTCAGCGACGAGCTCACCGCGCGGATCAAGGCGGGCGAGCCCGGGGTCCTCTTCCACAACGACGGCGGCTCGCTCGACACGTACCGCGAGATGGTCGAGGACCTCGACGCCGCGGTGGGCAAGGTGCTCGCGGCGCTGAGGCGGAGCGGGCAGCGAGAGGACACGGTCGTCTTCTTCGCGAGCGACAACGGGGGCGAGCGCTTCTCGTACTACTGGCCGTTCACGGGCGGCAAGGGCGACCTCTACGAAGGCGGGATCCGCGTCTCGACGCTGCTGAGCTGGCCCGGCCGGCTCCGCCCGCGGCAGGTGAGCCACACCCCCGTCATCAGCCAGGACTGGACGGCGACGTTCCTCGAGCTCGCCGGCGCGCGGCCCGACCCGGCGAAGCCGCTGGACGGCAAGAGCCTCGCCGGCCACCTGTTCCGAGGCGAGGAGGCGCCCGCGCACGACCTGTTCTGGCGGATGCGCGGGGAGCGCGCGCTGCGGCGCGGGAACCGCAAGTACCTGCGCACGCCCGCGGGCGAGGACCGGCTCCACGACCTGCGCGCGGACAAGCACGAGCAGGCGAACCTCGCACGCCGCCATCCGGACGAGCTCGCCCGGCTCCGCGCCGCGTGGGAGGCGATCGACGCCACGCTCCTGCCGTACTGAGGGCTGCCATCATCGAGCGCCATGACCCGCACGCCGCTCGACGACCTCCGCGCCGCGGTGCAGGCCGCCGCCGGCGAACTGCGCGCCAACGGCGCGGCCGACCGCCTCTCCCTGGAGCGCCCGAAGAAGGCGGGCTTCGGCGACTACTCGACGAACGCGGCGATGCTGCTCGCCCCCCTCCTGGGCGAGCCGCCGCGCGCGATCGCGGAGAAGCTCGGCGCCTCGCTCCAGCAGGCGCTGGGCGACCGCGTCGACAAGGTCGAGGTCGCCGGCCCGGGCTTCCTGAACCTGTTCCTGTCCGACGCCTGGTACCTCGCGGCCGTGCGCCGCGTGCTCGACGCCGGCGAGCGCTTCGGTGCGGGCGACCGCGGCGAGCGCGTGCAGGTGGAGTTCGTCTCGGCCAACCCGACCGGCCCGCTCACGGCCGCCTCGGGCCGCCACGCGGCGTTCGGCGACGCGCTCGCGCGCATCCTGGAGCTCGCGGGCGACACGGTCGAGCGCGAGTACTACTTCAACGACGGCGGGGGCCAGGTCCGCCGGCTCGGCGAGTCGATCCTCGCCCGCGCCCGCGGCGCGGAGCCGCCGGAGGACGGCTACCAGGGCGAGTACGTCGCCGAGGTGGCCGAGCGGATCCCCGGCGCCGCCGGGCTGTCGCCCGACGAGCTCGCCGCGAAGGGGATCGAGATCCTCATGGCGGGGATCCGCGACACGCTGGACCGCTACCGCGTGCGCTTCGACCACTGGTTCCTCGAGCGCTCGCTCTACGAGGGCTCGCCCAGCGCCTGGGAGGAGGCGCGCGCCAAGCTGCTCGCCGAGAACCACGCGTACGAGTCCGAGGGCGCGCTGTGGCTGCGCACGACCGCGCTCGCCGGCGACGAGAAGGACCGCCCGCTCGTGAAGTCCAACGGCGAGCCCACGTACCTCGCGGCGGACGTCGCCTACCACTGGGACAAGCTGCACCGCGGCTTCGACCGGCTGGTCAACGTGCTGGGCTCGGACCACCACGGCTACGTCGTGCGCCTGAAGGCGATCATCGCCGCGGAGGGCGCCGACCCGGACCGGCTGATCATTCCGCTGCTGCAGTTCGTGCACGTCGTCGAGGGCGGCGAGCGCGCCTCGATGTCCAAGCGCCGCGGCGACTTCGTCACGCTCAGCGAGCTGATCGAGGAGATCGGCGTCGACGCGACGCGCTTCTTCTTGCTCTCGCGGTCGGCCGACTCGACGGTCGACCTCGACCTCACGCTCGCCAAGGAGCAGTCGCGCGAGAACCCCGTGTACTACGTCCAGTACGCGCACGCGCGGATGTCGAAGATCCTCCGCGACGCGGGCGAGGAGCGCGTGCAGGCGGCGCTGGCGGCGGACGACGGCGGCCTCGCGCTGGAGCCCGCCGAGCGCGAGCTGGTCAAGAAGCTGCTCGCCTTCCCCGCGCTGGTCGAGGAGGCCGCGGACCGCTACGCGCCGCACCTCGTCGCCGTCTACGCGCTCGAGCTCGCGCAGACCTTCACCGCCTACTACCGCGACTGCCCGATCCTGAAGGCCGAGGACGAGGCGCTGGGGTCGTTCAGGCTGGCGACGACGGTCGCGACGCGGCGCGTGGTCGCGCGATCGCTCGATCTCCTCGGCGTCTCGGCACCCGAGACGATGTAGCCGCGAGCAGGGCGGTCACCTCGACGGCCGGCATCGGCCGCGCGAGGTGGAAGCCCTGGCCGTACTGGCAGCCCGCCTCGGCGGCGAACGCCTGCTGCGCAGCGGTCTCGATGCCCTCGGCGACGACGTGCATGTCGAGGCCGCCGCCGAGCGTGGCGATCGCCTGCACGATCGCGGCGCCCTGGGGGTCGCCCGGCACGCCGCGCAGGAACGAGCGGTCGACCTTGAGGACGTGGACGGGGAGCTCGCGCAGTCGCGAGAGGGAGGAGTGATCCGTGCCGAAGTCGTCGAGCGCGAGCATCACGCCGAGGTCGTGGAGCTCGTGGAGGACGGCGAGCACGCGATCCGAGCCCGTCATCGCCGACTCGACCACCTCGATCATCAGCTGGTGCGCCGGGAGGCCGTGGCGCTCGAGCGCGGCGGCGATCCGCGCCACGTAGCCCTCGTCGCGCAGCTCGCGGGGCGAGGCGTTGAACGCCATCATCGGCGCGAAGCCGAGCGCGGACCACCGCGCGGCCTGCGCGCAGGCGGCCTCGATCACCCAGGCGCCGATGCGCGTGATCAGCCCGGTCTCCTCCGCATGCGGGATGAAGGCGCCCGGCGCGATCAGGCCCGCGGCGGGGTCGCGCCAGCGGACGAGCGCCTCCACGCCGCGCAGGCGGCCCGTCGTGAGGTCGTGCACGGGCTGGTAGTGCAGGACGAACTCGTCCTCGGCGAGCGCGCGGCGCAGGCGTGCGGTGAGCGTGAGCTTGTCGCGGTGGTCCTCGACCTGGGCGCGGTAGAGCACGGAGGCGCTGCGGCCCGAGCGCTTCGCCTGGTACATGGCGACGTCGGCGTGGCGCAGCAGCGCGCCCGCGTCCTGGCCCTGGGCGGGGCCGAGCGCGATCCCGATCGAGGCGCCGAGCTGGAACTCCTCGCCCGCGACGGTGAGCGGCACGTCGAGCGCGGCGAGCACCTTCGCCGCGGCGCCCTCGGCGGCGGCCTCGGCCTCGGCGACGTCGGCGCTCAGGCCGGGGAGGACGAGCACGAACTCGTCGCCGCCTAGCCGGGCGACGAGGTCGCCGGCGCGGACGACGCCGCTGATCCGCTTGGCGGCCTCGCGCAGGGCGTTGTCGCCCGCGTCGTGGCCGAGCGAGTCGTTGACGAGCTTGAAGTGGTCGAGGTCGAGGTAGAGGACCGCGACGGCGTCGCCCTCGCGGCGGGCGCGGGCGAGGTCGCGGCCGAGCTGCTCCTCGACGTTGCGGCGGTTCGGCAGGCCGGTCAGCGCGTCGTGGTACGCGAGGTGGGCGAGGCGCTCCTCGGAACGATGGCGCTCGGTGACGTCGATCGAGATGCCGATCATCCCGCCCTCGGGGAGCCCGCGCCACTTCGTGTCGAAGACCATCTCGCCGAGCGCGCCGAGCGTGTCGAACTCCTCGCCGGCGAGCGCGCGCCGGGCGGCCTCGGCGATCTCGGGCATCCCCTCGTACTGCTCGAAGATCGAGGTGCCGACCATCTGGCCGGGGCGGCGGCCGAGGCTCTCGAGGCCCTTGCCCTCGGACAGCGTGATCCGGCCGTCGGCGTCCGTGGCGAAGAGGATCACCGGGGCGGCGTTGACGACCGCGCCGAGCTGGCGCTGGGCGGCGTCGAGCGCCTCCTGCGCCTCGCGCAGCGCGGTGATGTCGAGGCAGATGCCGAGCGAGCCGGCCTCCTCGTCACGGTTGACCTCGCGCTCCCAGACCCGGATCCAGCCGTTCTTGCCGCGCATGCGGTACTCGACGTCGATCGGCGGCTCGACGGCCTCCACCCGCTCCCGGTCGTCGGGGTGGAGCATCGTGAGCCAGTGCTCGGGGTCCTCCGTCCAGAGCCGCGCGGGGAGGCCGGTCCACGCCTCGATCTGCGGCGAGATGTACGTGAGGCGACCGTCCGGATCCGCGGCGTAGCTGACCAGTGGGCAGCGCTCCACGAGCGCGCGGAACATTCCGAGGTCGGGCCCCATGGGACAGACATCGGCCGCCGGGGCGCCGGATTGAGGTCAGAGCTCGCCGAACACGTTGAGCCCGAGGCTGTCCAGCGCCTGCTGGGCCTCGGTGTTCAGTCGCGTGAGCTCACCGGTCAGGAGCAGGACGCCCATCGCGATCAGCACGACCCCGGAGATGGCGGTGATGGCCACGTAGCGGTCGCGCAGCCAGCGGAACGCGCCCCACGCGCGCGTGAACGCGAACGCGGTGAGGAGGAACGGGATGCTCAGGCCGAGCGAGTAGAAGAAGAGGAGGATGGCGCCGTCGCTCAGGTCGTCCTGGGTCGAGGCGGCGGCCAGGATCGCGCCCAGCGTCGGGCCGATGCAGGGCGTCCAGGCGAAGGCGAAGGCCGCGCCGGCGATGAGCGGTCCGCCGGTCCCCGCGCGCGAGATCAGCGCGTCCGGGCGCCACTCGCGGTTGAGCTTGGGCACGAACGGCGTGAGGACGAAGAGCACGCCGAGGGCGATGATCACGATCCCCGCGATCTTGTCGAGCGTGCCGCGGTGGTCCTGCAGCACGGAGCCGAGGCCGGTCGCGGTCATCCCGAGGGCGATGAACACGACCGTGAACGACATGCAGAAGACGATCGCCGGGAGCAGCACCTTGAGCAGCGAGCGCTCGCCCTTCTGCAGCTCGGCGACGCTCACGCCCGAGACGGCGGAGAGATAGCCCGGGACGAGCGGCAGTACGCAGGGCGAGATGAACGACACGAAGCCGACCGCGAAGGCGGCGATGACGGTGGTGTCGACCCCGGAGCTCATCGGTCGTAGGCGGCGAGCTCGGCGTCCAGGCGCCGGGCGTCCTCGGGATCGAGCTCCCTCCCGCCCTCGGCGGGCGCGGCGGCGGCCTCCGCGCCGGCGGGCTGCGGCTCGCGCCGCCAGCGCCGGGCGGTGACGATCACGAGGGCGAGCGCGCCGAGCGCGACGAGGATCGGCACGATCCAGGCGGCCAGGCCGAAGCCCTTCTCCTCGGGCTCGCCGAGCACGCGCGGGCCGTACTCCCGCACGAGCGCGGCCTTGATCTCGGCCTTCGTCCTCCCCTGGTCGATGAGCTCGGAGATGAAGGCGCGCTGCTGGTCGGCCACGTCGGAGGTGGAGACGTTCAGCGGCGTCCGGCATTCCAGGCACATGACCTCGTCCTCGATGTCGGGGAGCGAGGCGCGCGGCGCCTGGGCGGCCTGGGCGGCGGGCGCCGCGACCGCGAGGAGGAGCGCGAGGAGGGCGAGCAGCGCCCGCATCACGCCTCCTCGTCCAGGATCGGCGCGAGCGTCTCGTCGACCCACTTCTGCGTGATCGGGAAGCGGCGGACGGCGGCGATCCTGCCGTCGCGGTCGATGACGAAGTTCTCCGGGTAGCCCGTCTGGCCCCACTTGCGCACGAAGTCGCCGTCGCGGTCGCGCAGGTTGGGGTACGTGAGGCCGAAATCGTCGACCGCGTCGAGCGCGGCGCCGGTGTTCTCCTTCACGTCGATCCCCACGACGGTGCCGCCCTTCGCCTCCATCATCTCGTGGGTCTTCTGCACGAGCGGGAGCTCGTCGACGCACGGGTCGCACCACGAGGCCCAGATGTTCACGAGCACGACCTTGCCCTTGTAGTCGGCGAGCGAGCCGGTGCCGTCCTCGCCGAGGCGCGGGAGCGCGGACCCGACCGGGGGCGAGGGCCGCTCCCCCTTGGCCACGGCGGCGTCCAGCGTGGTGTCCGTCCCGGTGGTCGTGAGGCCGTACGCCAGCAGCCCCACGAGCAGCGCGGCGGCAAGCGTGACGGGCCAGTACGCGCGCGGACGCATTCCTGGATCGATGGTAGACGCGGCCCCGTCTCGGCTAAGCTTGCGACCCGCGCGGGCGTTGTCCAATGGCTAAGACGTTGGCTTCCCAAGCCAAAAATGGGGGTTCGATTCCCCTCGCCCGCTCCTCTTCCCTCCGCGTGGGCGGTGGACGGTGAGCGGGCCGCTCGAGTTCCCGTCGCCCCCGCTGGCCGATGCGGCGGTCGCGCTCCGGCCGTGGCACGAGGACGACGTGGAGCGCGGGCTGATGCTCTTCGCCGACCCGCTGGTCCAGCGCTTCTCCTGGACGCAGGCGCGGGCGTACACCGTCGCGGACGCGCGCGCCTACTTCGAGGGGATCGAGCGCGGGCGGCAGGCCGGCCGCCAGCTCGAGTTCGCGGTGACGGAGCCGGGCGACTCCGAAGGGGTCCTCGGCTGCGTGTCGCTGTTCGACGTGGACCCGGCGAACGCGACCGGGGCGGCGGGCTACTGGCTCGCGGCGCACGGCCGCGGCCGGGGCGCCGCGACGCACGCCGTGCGGCTGCTGACCGCCTGGGCGTTCGCGACGCTCGGGCTCGCCCGCATCCAGCTCACCTGCGCGCCGGACAACCTCGCCTCCCAGCGGGTGGCGGAGCGATGCGGGTTCACGCGCGAGGGCGTGCTGCGCTCGCACATGGCGTTCAAGGGCGGCCGCCGCGACACCGTGGTCTACGGGCTGGTCGCCGGGGATCGGTAGCCCGCGCGGGCTACCAGGCCTGCTCGGTCCCGCAGTGCGGGCAATCCACCGAAGTGGTCACGGCCGCCTTGAAGGCGAAGCCGCACATGCACGAGTAGAGCGCGCGATCCTCGGGCCCGCCGCCGCGGCGCGCATCGCGCGAGGCGGGCTTGGGAGCCGGCTCCGGCGAAGGCGCGGAGCGGTCGACCTTTGTGGTGTGCCGCACGTGGCGGCGCTTGGGGAGTCGGGTGAGCTGCATCAGCTGTCACCTGTATGAACGCCGATCATCCCCTTTTGTTTCGTCATACGACCATCAGAAGGGCGTTAACGGGTGTTAACGCTCCCACGGCGCCCGGACGGTCCGCGTGACGCGAATCCTCGCCCGGAGTCGCCATACTGGGAGGCGATGGATCCGGCCCGGAAGCGCACGACCCGCCTCGTCGTCGCCCTGACGTGCGCGCTCCTGCTGGCGTGCGCGCTGGTCTACACGAGCTTCTCCGCATCCAGCGAGGCGCGGCAGCCGAGCGAGCTCGCGAGCGCCCAGCCCGGCCAGACCTACCAGCTGACCGGCCGCGTGGCGAAGGGTTCCTGGGAGCACGAGGGGACCGTCCACCGCTTCGAGGTCGTGGACCGCAACGGCGGCGGGCCGGCGGTCGCCGTGACCTACGAGGGCTCGGTCCCGGACCCGTTCCGCGAGGGCCGCGAGATCGTGATCGACGTGCGCAAGCAGGGGACCGGCTTCGTGGGGCAGCCGGACTCGCTCGTGACGAAGTGCCCGTCGAAGTTCACGGCCGAGCCGAAGTCGTCTTGAGCTGAGCGATGCTGGAGGCCGGCCGCGCCTGCCTGATCCTCGCGCTCGCGATCTGCGTGTACGGGATCGGCGCCTCGCTCTACGGCGCACGCACAGGGCAGCGCCAGTGGGTCGCGTCAGGCCGCCGGGCCGCGTACGCGCTGGCGGGCGTGCTCGTCATCGCCTTCGCGATCCTCGAGTCGGGCTTCATCCGCTCGGACTTCTCGTTCGCGCTCGTCCAGAGCCACTCGAGCTCGACGACGCCGCTCTTCTACCGGATGACCGCGCCGTGGTCGTCGCAGGAGGGCTCGCTGCTGCTGTGGGTCCTGATGCTCTCCCTGTGGAGCAGCGCGATCCTGTTCCTGACGCGCCGCCGGCTGCGCGAGGTGGCGCCGTACGCGACCGCCGTGCTGCTCGGCTTCGGCGCCTTCTTCTGCGCGCTGCTCGTGTTCCTCGAGTCGCCGTTCGACGGCCTCGCGAACCCGCCCGCCGAGGGCGTCGGGCTCAACCCGCTGCTGCGGCACCCGAGCATGATGATCCACCCGCCCATGCTGTACTCGGGCTACACGCTGTTCGCGGTGCCGTTCGCGTTCGCGATCGGCGCGCTCGTGACGCGGCGGCTGGGCGCCGACTGGATCCGGTCCACGCGCCCGTTCACGCTCGCGGCCTGGTTCTTCCTCGGCATCGGGATCATCCTCGGCGCGCGCTGGTCGTACTCCGAGCTGGGCTGGGGCGGCTACTGGGCCTGGGACCCGGTCGAGAACGCGTCGCTGATGCCGTGGCTCACCGGCACCGCCTTCCTGCACTCCGTGATGATCCAGGAGAAGCGCGGGATGCTGAAGGTCTGGAACGTCTCGCTCGTGCTCGCGACGGGCACGCTGGCGATCCTCGGCACGTTCCTCGTGCGCTCGGGGATCCTCGAGTCGATCCACGCGTTCGGCGCCTCCACGCTCGGCGTGCCGTTCCTCGTCCTGATCGTGGCGATGATCGGCGGCTCGATCGCGCTCGTGGCGAGCCGCGCGGAGTCGCTGCGCTCCGAGCACCGGCTCGACTCGCTGCTGTCGCGCGAGGCGGCGTTCCTGCTCAACAACCTCGTCCTCGTCGCGCTCTGCTTCGTCGTCTTCTGGGGCACGTTCTTCCCGCTCATCTCCGAGGCCGTCACCGGCACGGAGGCCTCGGTGGGGCCGCCGTGGTTCAACCGCTACATCACGCCGCTGGCGCTGATCCTCGTGTTGCTCTCCGGCATCGGGCCGCTGATCGCCTGGCGCCGCGCGACGGCAGCGAACCTGCGGCGCAACTTCACCTTCCCGGTGGGCGCCGGCGTGGTGACGCTGCTCGCGTGCGTCCTCGCGGGCGTGACCGGGAACGTGGGCGCGCTGCTGATGTTCTCGTTCGCCGCGTTCGTGCTCGGCGCGGTGGGGCAGGAGCTCTACCGCGGCGTGCGGGCGCGGCGGGTGATGGCGCGCGAGTCGGTGCCGCGCGCGTTCCTCGCGACGATCCGCCGCAACCGCGGCCGCTACGGCGGCTACCTGATCCACGCGGGCGTCGCGGTGATGTTCGTCGGCGTGGCCGCCTCCTCGGCCTTCCAGGAGCAGCGGCTCGTGCAGCTGCGGCCGGGGCAGACGGAGCGGGTCGACGACTACGCCATCACGTACGTCAAGCCGAGCTCGCGGGTCGTGCCGGCGCCGAACGGGCGGCTGGAGCGGATCGACCTCGGCGCGGAGCTCTCCGTCCGCCGCGGCGGCGGGAAGCCGGAGACGCTGACGACGTACAAGTCCTTCTTCCCCAGCACGGACCCGAGCCTCGGCCCGATCTCGCGCTTCTTCGAGGGCGAGTCGACGAGCGAGGTGGGGTTAGACGCGGGCCTGCGGCGCGACCTGTGGACGGCGATCGCGCCCGACATCGGCCGCCTGCTGCCGCGGATCGAGGAGGGCGACAAGGTCTTCGCCGACGCGGACGAGCTCACGCCCGAGCAGCGCGGCGCGTTCCTCGGCGAGGCGCTCCGCGGGCTGTCGAGCTCGTACCTCGACTCGCCGCCGCCGGCGACGTTCCGGATCATCGCCTCGCCGCTGGTGACGTGGATCTGGCTCGGCGCGCTGATCGTGTTCGCCGGCGGGCTCATCGCGATGTGGCCCACGGGCACCCGGGCGCGCAAGCCGGCCGACGCGGCGCAGCTCGCGCGCGTCGCCCGTGAGCTGCAGCGGGTCTGATGGAGGTCATCCTCGTGATCTGCATCGTGCTGCCGCTGGCGGCGTGGCTGGTCGCCGCGCCGCTGGTGAGCGGGCGGGCCGACGCGGTCGCCACGGCGGAGGAGGCCGAGCTGGCCGAGCTCGAGGCGGCGCGCGATGCGAAGTACGCCGAGATCCGCGACGCCGAGCTCGACTACCGCACGGGCAAGCTCTCCGAGGCCGACTGGCGGGAACTCGACCGCCGGCTGCGCGGCGAGGCGGTCCGGGTCCTCCACGAGCTCGACGAGCTGCACGGCCGCTCGCCCGCGGTCGCGTAGTACCCTGGAGCCCCGATGTACACGGTCTTCAGCGTCCTCCAGGTCTTCATCTGCGTCGTCCTGATCCTCCTGGTGCTCCTGCACTCGGGCAAGGACGCGGGCATGTCCGGCGCGTTCGGCGTCGGCGTCGCCGGCGGCTCCACGGGCGGCTCGATGATGGAGCGCAACCTGGATCGCTGGACCATCCTGTTCGCGGTGCTGTTCGCCGTGAACACCATCGTGCTG
This sequence comes from Solirubrobacteraceae bacterium, assembly GCA_040510855.1. Taxonomy (GTDB): domain Bacteria; phylum Actinomycetota; class Thermoleophilia; order Solirubrobacterales; family Solirubrobacteraceae; genus DASQMT01. The sequence continues at coordinate 18,009 of JBEVIG010000063.1, read as the reverse complement.
CTCAAGCTCTGAGCGTCGCCCCGCGCCACAGCAGGCGCCCCGACCGCTTGAGCGCCTCCGCGACCGGCTCACCCGGCGCGGCCGGATGCTCCGTGGTCAGGCACTGGTTCAGCCAGGCGCCCTCGACGAGGTTCACCGCCGCCGTGGCGAGGTCGGTGAGCGTCACGCCCTCGGCCGTCGTGAGGCCGAAGTGGCCGAGCGCGCGGGCGAACAGCGCCTCGAGCTGCGCGACGGACTGCGCGAACTCCTCCAGGCTGGGACCGGCGATCCGCTCGCTCCACAGGCCATAGGGCACGGCGCTCAGCCACAGCGCCCAGAGCCGGCCGTAGTCGACGGCCGGGCGCTCGCGGTGCCGCGGGCCGCGCGCGGCCTCGCCGGCGAAGAAGGCGTCGACCCAGTCCTCGGCGCGCTCGTGGTCCTCGGGCGCGGGGTACTCGACGGCGCCGAGCAGCTCGGCCGCGTCGAGCGCGAGCTCCATCGTCGCCGCCTGCAGCGCGGCCTGGCTGCCGAAGAGGTTCGAGAGCGCCCCGCGGGTCTTCCCCGCGCGGGCGGCGAGCGCGTTCGCGTCGAGCCGCGCGAACGGGCCGACGGCGAGCGGGCGGCGGTCGAGCGCGCGGGCGTCGTCGCGGATGCGGTGGAGCACCTCGAGCTCCGCGAGCTCGACGTAGTGGCGGCGCGCCTCGTCGCGCGGGAGCGTCGAGCGCTTGCGTGGGGCGGGCATACCTGACAGTGTTGCGTACGTACCGTACGTACTGATGCGATCAGCGGCTCTCACCTGGACGGCGACCGCCGGCGCCACGCTGGCGTCGACCTACGCGCTCGACGCGGTGGCCACCGCCGCGGGGGTCGCGCTCGCCGCCACCGGCGTGCCGCAGCAGGGCGGCCACACGCTCGTGCTCGCGCTGCTGGTCGCGAGCTATGTCGCCTGGGGCGCGGGGCTGCGCGTCAACCTCGCCGCGAACTGGGATCTGCTGTGCCGCACGGGCGCGAGCACGAACCTGCTCTCCAAGCTCGGCTTCACGCTCTTCGCGCGGTGGGGCGACCGCTGGCGGCGGCACGCGGCGTCGGCGGGCTACGTGCTCACGGAGCTCGCGAAGGAGGCGCCGTACTACGCGGGCGCGTTCGGCACGCTGCTCGTGACGGACTCGGTGAGCGCGGACGACGCCCTGGTCTTCCTCGCGGGCGCGAACCTCGGCGCCGCGGTGTACGAGCTCGGGCTCGCGCGGGCGACGCGGCTGCTGCTCCGGCGCCGCTGAACGTCAACCCCGGCTGGGAGGGGGAGCAGGTCGGGCGCCCGCGATCACCCGATTCCGCTTCAGGCGCACTATTTGCGGCAAAGGCGGAATCGGGCCGCCCGCGGGCGTTCGACCCACCGCCCTACCCAGCCGGTGTGGGCGTGCGTCCCGGCGCGACGAGCTCGGCGAACGCGACGAGCCGCGCGGCGGCGGCCCGGAGTGCCTGCGGGGCGGTGAACGGGATCGGCAGGAGCGCCGGGGGCCCGTCGCCGGCGCCGACGGCGATCGCGCTCGCCTGGGTGAGCGCGGCGGCCGGGCCGAGGGCGTCGGTGAAGCCGAGCTCCAGCGTGGTCGAGCCGCCGGGAGCGAGGTCGGCGGGCTGCTCGCTGCGGCCGCCGGCGGGGCCGCTCGCGGTGAGGACGACGGCGCCGCCGGCGCCCTCCGTGCAGCTGACCCGGACGCGGATGCGCGGGTCCAGGGCGTCGAGGGCGCCCGCGATCGCCGCGTGCGCCCCGGGATCGGCGGCCGCCGCGGGGAGGAGCAGCTCGAGCAGGAGGTCGGGCGGGTGGCGCAGCGCATCCTCGACGGTGCGGAACGGGTCGAGCGCGGCCTGCTCCTCGCCGGCGAGCGCGGCCGCGAGGAGGTCGGTCCAGCGCGCGAGGGCGCCGGTCGTGAGCGAGTTGCCGGCGGTGCGCTGGAGGTCGAGCACCTGGTCCGAGTCGAGCGGCGGGATCCCGGCCGCCTCTGCCGCGAGCTCGCGCCCGCGCATGATGCGGGCGACGAGCGAGAGCCCGTGGACGGACGGGCCGCCCGCGCCCGGGTCGGCGGGCGGCTCGAAGCTCGGCCCGGGCCGCGCCGGGGTCCGCTCGCCGGAGAACTGGCCGCCTTCCATCCGGCCTAGAGGATCGTCGTGCCGGTGCGCGCGCGCAAGGCCGCTCGCGTCACCAGGCGGCGGCGTAGACCGCGCGGATCTCCGCCCGGTCCGCGCGCGGCGGCGTGAGGTCGAGCTGCGGGCGTGCGGCCGCGGTGTCCGCGCAGGCGTCGAGCTCCTCCTCCGCGATCCCGAGGTCGCGCAGCCGCGTCGCGCCCGTGCGTTCGCAGAGGTGCGCCGCCGCCGCGGCGGGCTCCTGGCCCAGGGCGTCCGCGAGCGCCTCGAGCTGTCGCGGCGCGCGCCGGGCGAGGGCGGCCAGCGTGTGCGGGAGCAGCACCGCGTTCGCCGCCCCGTGCGCGGCCAGCCCGCGCTGCACGACCGTCTGCGACAGCACGTGGTGGAAGCCGTAGCCCGTCGAGTCCATCGCGTAGCCCGCGAGCAGGGCGCCGAGGGCGAGCGCGTCGCGGTCCGGCCCGCCCGCGCCTCCGTAGGCGCCGACGATCAGCCGTGCGGCCTGATGCGCCGCGAGCGTCGAGACGGGGTTCGCGCCGACCGTGCACGGCGCCTCGGCCGCGTGGGCGAGCGCGTTGAGGGCGCTCGCGGCGAGCTCCTCCTCCGGCTGCGACGCGGCGAGCGCCGGATCGCAGACGACGAGCGCGCAGCGCACGCGCGGCGTCGCGTCGTCGACGCCCTCGGCGTGCCGGTGCACGCGCGTGAGCTCCGCGCCGGAGAGCGTGGTGGGGACGGCCAGCGCGCGGGCTCCCGCCCCGCGCGCGGCCGCGATCGCCTTGGCGACGTCCACCACCCTGCCGCCGCCGAGCGCCAGGTAGCGCCCGTCGCCCGGCGGCAGCCCCGCAAGGGCCGCCGCGGCCAGCGGCGGCACCGTGCCCTGCCCGACGTGATGCACCGCTCCCGCCGCGTCGGCGAGCGCCGGCGCCATCGCCAGCGCGCGCTCCGTCGTCAGCAGCGCGAAGCCCGGCCCGCCGGCGAGCTCCACCGCCTCGGCCGCGCGCCCGCGGCCGAAGGCGATGACGCGCTCGCCGTCGCGCCAGACGAAGGGACTCAGGCCGTCGCCGGGGACTCCGACCACGAGTACGCGTAGGAGGGCTCGTCGAGGTCGCGCGACAGGCTCGTCAGCTTGAGCGGCCGGAACGTGTCGCACATCACGGCGAGCTCATTCGTCGATTTCTTGCCGATCGCCTTCTCGACCGTGCCCGGCTGCGGCCCGTGCGGCAGGCCCGACGGGTGCAGCGTGATCGTCCCGACGTCGACGCCCTTGCGCGCGGCGTAGTCGCCGTCAACGTAGTACATGACCTCCTCAGACTGCACGTTGGAGTGGTGGTAGGGAAGGACGATCGCCTCGTCGTCCCAGTCCAGCATCCGCGGGCAGAAGGAGCAGATCACGAACCCCGGGCCCTGGAACGTCTGGTGCGCGGGCGGCGGCTGGTGCAGCCGGCCCGCCTTGGGCTCGAAGTCCGCGATGTTGAACGTGTACGGATAGACGTAGCCGTCCCAGCCGACGACGTCGAACGGGTGGTAGTCGAGCACGTAGTCCTGGTAGCCGCGGCGCACGCGGACCTTGAGGTCGTGCGTCCCGCCCTCGCGGTGCGTGCGCAGCTCGGCCGGCGGGTGGAAGTCCCGCTGGGAGAACGGCGCGTGCTCGAGCAGCTGGCCGTAGCGGTTGCGGTAGCGGTTCGGCGTCTCGATCTCACCCGGCGTGTAGAAGGTGAGCCAGCGCTGCTCCGTGTCGAACCGGAAGCGGTAGGTCGTCCCGCGCGGGATCACGATGTAGTCGTGGCGGCGGTACGGGAGCTCGCCGAAGATCGTCTCGACGACGCCCTCGCCCTCGTGGACGAAGATGACCTCGTCGCCCTCGCCGTCGCGGAAGAAGTAGTCCGCCTCCTGGTCGGGGAGGCAGATCCCGATCTCGACGTCGTTGTTGTACTGGAGCACCTGGCGGCCGAGCACGGGATCGCCGCCGCGGACGGCGTCGCGCGTGTCGGTCAGCCGGTGCACGTGCGTCTCGGGCACCCACTCCTCGAGCTCGATCGGGGTGAACTCCCCGACGTCCTGCACCCGGCAGGGCGAGTAGAGGTGGTACAGGATCGACTCGTTGCCGCTGAAGCCCTCGAAGCCGAGGACCTCCTCGACGAGCAGGTTGCCGTCCTCTCGGACCTGGACGTGGCGCTTCGCGGGCACGCGGCCCATCGTCACGTAGCGCATCAGAGGTTCCCCCGGCGCTCCTGCTCGCGCTCGATCGCCTCGAACAGGGCCTTGAAGTTGCCCTCGCCGAAGCCACGGGCGCCGTGGCGCTCGATGATCTCGAAGAACATCGTCGGGCGGTCGCCGACGGGCTTCGTGAAGATCTGCAGCAGGTAGCCCTCGTCGTCGCGGTCGACGAGGATCCCCTCGCGGCGCAGGTCCTCGAGGTCCTCCTCGATCTCGCCGATGCGCTCCGGGACGTCGTCGTAGTAGGTCTCCGGCGTCATCAGGAACTCGACCCCGCGCTCCCGCAGCGCGGCCACCGTGCCGACGATGTCGCGGGTCGCGACGGCGATGTGCTGAGCGCCGGCGCCGCCGTAGAACTCGAGGTACTCGTCGATCTGCGACTTGCGCTTGCCCTCCGCGGGCTCGTTGATCGGGAACTTGATGCGGCCGTTGCCGGAGGTGACCACCTTCGACATGAGCGCGGAGTACTCCGTCGAGATGTCGTCGTCGGAGAAGTGGATCATCTCCGTCATCCCGAAGACGTCCTCGTAGAACTTCACCCAGCGCTCCATCTGGCCGAGCTCGACGTTGCCGACGATGTGGTCGATCGCGAGCAGGCCGGTGGTGCCGTGGCGCGGCGCGCGGTGCTGCTCGACGTAGCCGGGCAGGTACTTGCCCTTGTAGCCGCTGCGGTCGACGAACGTGTGGACGGTGTCGCCGTACGTCGCGATCGTCGCGAGGCGGACGGTGCCGTCGTCGTCCGTGAGGTCGTGCGGCTCGGTGATGCCCGTGGCGCCGCGCTCGACCGCCGTGCGATAGGCGTGGTCCGTGTCCGGCACGGAGAGCGCGATGACCTTCACGCCGTCGCCGTGGCGGTGGTGGTGCTCGGAGATCTCGTGGCCATGACCCAGGGCCCCGGTCAGCACGAGCCGGATCCGGCCCTGCTGCAGGACGTAGGAGACGCGGTCGCGGCTGCCGGTCTCCAGCCCCGCGTAGGCGACCTGCTCGAAGCCGAGCGCCTCGCGGTAGAAGTGGGCGGCCTGGGCGGCGTTGCCGACCCACAGCTCGACGTGGTCGATGCCGTGCAGCGGCATGAAGTCCTCTGCAGCGGGCTTGTGCGCAACAACGGGCTGCGTGCTCACGGTTCCTCCCGTTCGTAGTCGATTCGCGTGGACTTCATGATTGCGCTGTCACAGGTGCCCGCTCAAGCACGAATCGTTGCGCATGCGTACACTCCTACCCGCGCATGGACGACATCGACCGGCAGATCGTTGCGCTCCTCCGCCAGGATGCGCGGCGCTCGTTCCAGAGCATCGGGATGCGGGTCTCGCTGAGCGCGCCGGCGGTCAAGCGGCGGGTCGACCGGCTCGAGGCGGACGGGGTGGTGCGCGGCTACGCGGCGCGCGTCGACCCGGCGCGGTTCGGCTGGGCGACCCACGCGATCGTGTCGCTGTTCTGCGAGGGGCGGATGGCCGCCGCGGAGGTCCGCGAGGCCGTCGAGCACCACCCCGAGGTCGCCGCCGCCTACACCGTCGCGGGCGAGGCGAGCGCGATCATCCACGTGCGGGCGCGCGACACGTCGCACCTCGAGGAGGCGCTGGAGCGGATCCGCGACCATCCGGGCGTGACCCGCACGCAGACGCAGATCGTCCTGTCCACCCTGTTCGAGCGTCCGTTCGACTCGTCCGCGTGAGGGTCCTCGACCTCACCCAGCCGCTCGGCGAGCGCACGCTCCTCTGGCCGGGCTCGATGCCGTTCCGCGCGGACGGCCCGGACGCGCACGACGAGGAGGGCTACTGGGCCCGCGATCTCCACTTCCCCGAGCACAGCGGCACGCACATGGACGCGCCCGTGCACTGCGTGCCGGGCGGCGCCGGCGTGGCCGACATCCCGGCGGACCAGCTCGTGCGGCCCGCCGTGCGGATCGACGCCCGGGAGCTGTGCGGCGGCGACGCCGCCTGGACGCTCGGCGCCGGCGACCTGCGCGCGTGGGAGGCCGAGCACGGGACGATCGAGCCGGGCACGGCGGTCCTGCTCTGCACGGGCTGGGACGCGCACGTCGGGGACTTCGACCGCTACCTCGGCGACCCGCTCGACTACCCGGGCTACGGCGGCGACGCGGCGGCGCTGCTCGTGGAGCGCGGCGTCGCGGGGATCGGGATCGACACGCTCGGCGTCGACTCGGGGCGCAACGCCGGCACGTCGCCGGTGCACAAGACGACCCTGCCGGCCGGGCTCTGGCACCTCGAGGGGCTGGTCGGCCTCGCCGGGGTCCCGGCCACGGGCGCGACGCTCGTCGTCGGCGTGCCGCCGCTGGTGGGCGGCTCCGGCATGCCCGCGCGGGTCCTCGCGCTCCTGCCCTGACCGTCAGCCGCCCGCGAGGAGCGGCGGCAGGTCGGCGGCCGTGATGTTCGCCGGCGCCGTCTCGCGGCAGAAACGGGCGAGCAGGTCCGCGAAGCGCTCGGGGTCCGCGTGATGGGGCAGGTGGCCGGCGTCCGGGAACACCTCGAAGCGGCTGTGCGGCATCGCCGCATGGGCCGCCTTCCCGTGGTCGAGCGGGATGATCGAGTCGCGCTCGCCCCAGACGATCTGGGTCGGCATCAGCGTCGCGAGGCTCATGCGGTCGTAGGCGCTGACACGCTGGCCGCGCGAGTCGATCACCGCGCGCACCGTATGCAGGAACGCCTCGCGCGATCCGCGGTTGTCGAGCGATCCGAAGCCCTCGGCCAGGAGGGCGAGATCGCCGCCGGGGGCCAGCCGCAGGCGTCGCAGCACGCTACCGATCCCGCGGCCCGCGCCGAGCACGCGGTTCGACGTGATCACCGGCAGCACGTAATCGGCGCCGGGCAGCGCCGCCGCGCGGAGCAGCGGGTGGACCTCGCGCCCCAGCCCGCCGCTCGAGACGAGGACGAGCCGGTCCGTGCGCTCGGGGAACTGGTAGCTGAAGACCATCGCGATGCCCCCGCCGAGCGAATGGCCGACCACCGTGGCGTGCTCGTGCCCGAGCAGGCTGAGGAGGTCGCGGACGCCGCTCGCGTGCGCGCCGAGGGAGTAGTCGCCGCGCGGGGTGGCGGAGTCGCCGTGGCCGAGCAGGTCGGGCGCGATCAGCGTGAACGAGCGGCTCAGCTCGGCCGCGACCGGCTCCCACGTCTGCGACGTGTTGGTGACGCCGTGCAGGAGGAGCAGCACCGGCCCGGAGCCCGCGGTCCGGTAGGTCACGCGGTGGCCGTGGAGCATGACCGAGTGCGGTCGGAGCGTCGGTTCGGTCACTGAGGGGGCCATCCCCCCGTAGTGCCCGCAGCGGGCCGGTTCACGCCCCCGGCCGTGTGGCGGACGGTGCGCGTGGTGCGCCGGCGCTTCCGCGCCGCCCGGCCTATGGGGAGGAGCCGGGCGGCGCGGGGCCGGGTTCGTGTGGGGAGCTACGCGGTCCGCAGGTGGGGGATGCGAGCGATGCCGCGGCGCTGGGTCGTGGCGGCGACGCCGCCGGAGCGGACGCGCAGGAGGGCCACGAGATCGGCCGTCGGGCGGAACGGGTCGGCGATCGCGCGGTCGGCGCCGAGCGCCGCCACGAGCTCGCCGTTCTGCTCGGCGACCAGGATCTCACCGGCGAGGGGGCGCTGGGAGTCGAGGAGCGCGAGCTGGGCCAGCCGGTCACCGTCGGAGCCGCGGGCGGCACGGATGATGACGGTTGGATCGGCGGTGATGGCGGGCATTTGGGGATCTCCTGGGTGGTGGGGAGGTGTGCTGTACGAGCAGTGTCGGACACTCGGGCTCTAAGCACAAATGAAAGCTGTTGAGGGCTGGCATAAGTGCGACTGATGCTCGGTGTGCTTGGCTCTACGCCGTAGTATGCGGCAGTATTGGTTCTACGTCGAGTGCCATTGATTTGCTATTGGACAGGACCAATCGTGCGGACGCGGGTGCCAAGCACAGGTGACAGGGTGGGCTCGCGTGTATAAGATGCGCTGATGCTCGACGTCCGCCGAATGCGTGTGCTGCGCGAGGTTGCCGCCCGCGGCTCGTTCTCCGCCGCGGCCGAGGCGCTCTCCTTCACCCAGTCCGCCGTCTCCCAGCAGGTCGCCGCGCTCGAGCGCGAGGCCGGCGCCGTGCTCGTCGAGCGCAGCGCCCGCGGGGTGCGGCTCACCGAGGCCGGCGAGGCCGTGGTCCGCCACGCCGACTCCATCCTCGCCAAGCTCAGCGAGGCCGAGGCCGAGCTGGAGGCGATCGCCGGGCTGCGCGGCGGGCGCCTGCGGATGGCCGCGTTCGAGTCGGCCGCTGCGACGATCATGCCGGTCGCCATCTCGCGCTTCGCCGAGCAGCACCCTGGCGTCGAGCTGTCGCTCTCGCTCCACGAGCCCGAGGACGCCGTCGCGGCGCTCAAGGCGGGCGACATCGACCTCGCCGTGACATTCGGCTCGGGCAAGCGGGAGGATCGCGGCGCCGATGGCGTCACGCACCACCACCTGCTCGAGGATCCGATGTACCTCGTGCTCGCGGAGGACCATCCGCTCGCGCGCAAGCGCGGCGTGCGTCTCGCGGACCTGGCGTCCGAGCCCTGGATCGGCGGTGCGCCGGACTGCGAGTGCAACCGGCTCATCTCCGCAGCCTGCAACCGCTTCGGCTTCGAGCCGCGCATCGCGTTCGAGACGGACGACTACGCGGCGGTCCAGGGTTTCGTCGCCGCCGGCGTCGGCGTCTCGCTGATCGCGGAGCTCGGCCTGCGGACGATCCGCGACGACATCGTCGTGCGCCCGCTGGGGCGGGACACGCCGTGCCGCCAGATCTTCGCCACCGCGCTCGACGGCTACCGCTCGCCGGCGACCGTCGCGATGCTCGACCTGCTGCGCGAGGTCGGGGTCACGCACGCCGCGCGCCGCCCGGTGCTCGAGCTCGTCTCCTAGCCGGCCGTGGCCGAGGAGGGCGGTCGGCAGGTCGGCTCCGTCGGCCGGGCGCTGGCGCTGCTCGACGCGCTCGCGGACGGGCCCGCGGGCGTGAACGCGCTCGCGCGGCGCATCGGCGTGAACCCGAGCAGCGCGTCGCGCCTGCTCGCGACGCTCGAGCGCGGCGGCCTCGTCGCGCGCGAGCCGGGCGGGCCGTACCGGCTCGGGCTGCACCTCGTCGCGCTCGCCGACCGCGTGCTCGCCTCGCTCGACGTGCGCGAGCTCGCGCGGCCGCAGCTGCGCGCGCTCGCCGAGGCGACGGGCGAGACCGTGTCGCTCTCCGTGCCCGACGGGGACCAGGCGGTGACCGTCGACTTCGTCCCGGGCGCCTCGACCGTCGTGAGCATGGCCCACCTCGGCCGGCCCAGCGTCGGCCACGCCACCTCGACGGGCAAGGTCCTGCTCGCCCACGCGGGACCGGACGCGGTGCCCGCCGCGCTCACCGCCTACACGGAGCGGACGATCACCGACCCGCGGGCGCTGGAGGACGAGCTGGAGCGCGTCCGCGCGCAGGGCTGGGCGGAGTCGGTGGGGGAGCGCGAGCCTGATCTGAACGCGCTCGCGGCGCCCGTCTTCGGCCGCGGCGGCGGGCTCGCCGCGATCGTCAGCGTCCAGGGGCCCGCGGCGCGGATGCGCGCCGAGCGGCGCGCCGAGGTGCTCCCGCGGCTCCTCGACGCGGCCGTCTCGCTGTCACGTGCTCTGGGGGGCTGAGGCCGGCGGTTTGCCACTAGGCTGCCGCGATGCTCACGGTCGTCGACCGCATCGGCCACGGGCGGTTCGTCTCGTTCGAGCTGTGGCCGCCTCGAACGCCGGAGTCGGCTGCGGCGCTGGAGGACGCCCTCGCGGAGCTGTCGCCGCTGGGGCCTGCCTTCGTGGCCGTGACGTACGGTGCAGGGGGCTCGACACGCGAGCGGACGCACGACCTCGTGGTGCGGCTGGCCGACTCGCCGCTGCTGCCGCTCGCCCACCTGACGTGCGCTGCGCATCACCGGGAGGAGCTGGTGGCGCTGATGCAGCGCTATCGGGGCGCGGGCGTCGGCAACCTGCTTGCCTTGCACGGGGACCCGCCGCTGTCGGCGACCGAGGCGTTGCCGGAAGGCGACCTCCGCTACGCGGCGGAGCTCGTTCACCTGGCGCGGGAGCTCGGCTTCCCGTGCGTTGGCGTGGCCGTCCACCCGGAGGGGCATCCTGCGGCTGAGTCGCGGGAGGCCGACCGGCGTCATCAGGCGGCGAAGCTCCGCGAGGCCGATTTCGGGCTGACGCAGTTCTTCCACCGTGCGGACGACTACTTCGCGCTCGTCGAGACGCTGGCTGCACGAGGTGCGACCGCACCCATCGTCCCGGGCGTCATGCCGATCACGAACGTGCGCCAGGTCGAGCGCATGGCCGCGATGTCGGCGACCGACATCCCGCTGGAGCTCGCCGAGCGGTTGCAGTCGGTGGCGGAGCGCCCGGAGGAGGTTCGCCGCATCGGCGTGGAGCACGCCACGCTGCTCTGCCAGGAGCTGCTCCGTGGCGGCGCGCCCGGCCTGCACTTCTACACGATGAACAGGGCGTCGGCGACGCTGGAGGTCTGTGCGAACCTCGGCTGGGAGACGGCGCGGGCGACATAGCGCTCCGCTCGGAGCCACCGGGTGAGCCTGATCACGCGCGCAGCGCCCTGACGACCGCGGCGGTCGAGGGCCGCGTCCGGTCGCTCTCGCGCGTGGCGACGAACAGCGCCCTCGTGTACTCGCCGTCGGCGATCGGCCGCACCGCGATCCGGGGGTCGCGCTCCGGCTGCCCGAGTGCCGGCAGGAGCGCGACGGAGCCGCGGACGGCCACGAGCTCGATCAGCAGGTGCAGGTCGTACGCGCGGTGCCGGACGTCCGGCTCGAAGCCGCCGACCGACCGGCAGAGGCGCGCGACGGTGTCGGCGAACGCGCTGGGCCCCCGCGGTGCGGCCCAGCGTGCGTCGCGCAGCGCGGCGAGCGCGACCGGGCCCCCGTGCTCCGCGGACGGGTGCGCGCGCGGCAGGGCGAGCACGAGCCGGTCGGGCTCCAGGTACTCGCGGTGCAGCTGCGGCAGGCGCGGCCTCGGGGCGTGGTCGTACTCCTCCGCGATCACGACGTCGAGATCGCCGCGGATCACCATCGGGAGCGACTCCTCGGCCTCGGCCTCGACGAGCTCGACGTGCAGCTCAGGATGAGCGAGCCGGTCGATCGCCGGCAGCACCAGCGCCATCGCGGCCGTCTGGAAGGCGCCGACGCGGACGGTCCCGCGCACCTGCTGGGCGTGGGCCGCGAGCTCGGCCTCGACCTCCTCGACGCGCGCGAGCAGCTCGCCTGCGCGCGCCACCAGCGTGCGGCCGGCGTCGGTGAGCTCGAGGCGGCGCCCGGCCTTGCGGAAGAGCTCCACACCGGCCTCGCGCTGGAGCTGGGCGAGCTGCTGAGAGACCGCGGACGGCGTGAAGGCGAGCGCCTCGGCCGCACCTGCGATCGTGCCCTGGGCGGCGAACTCGCGCAGGACGACCAGGCGTCGCGGGTCGAGCATCAGTTAAGGATTGCTGGAAGATCGAGCGTAGAAACCATCGCTTGTTCTGAAGCTATCAGGGCGGCACGATGGCCTCATGCAGACCTTCCTCAACTTCGTCGCCGTCGCCGCCGTCGCCGTGCTTCTGCCCGGTCCCGATGCGTTCGTGGTGATGCGCACGGCGCTCGCCGGCGGCCGGCGGGCCGGCGTGTGGGCGGGGGCCGGGTCGGCGGTCGGCAACCTGATCTGGGGTGCCGCGTCCGTCGTCGGCGTGACCGGTCTGCTGGCCGCCTCGGGCGCCGCCTTCTCGGTGGTCAAGCTCGCCGGTGCCGTCTACCTCGTCTACCTCGGCGTGCAGTCGCTGCGCGCCGCCCGGCGCGGCGAGACGCTGACCGCCGAGGGCGCCGGGGACGAGCGCCTGTCGGCGGCGACCGCGTTCCGCCGGGGGCTCGCGAGCGATCTGCTGAACGTGAAGGTCGGCCTGTTCTTCACGGCGCTGATGCCGCAGTTCATGTCGGCCGACGCCCCCGCGCTCCTGCCGGCGGCCATGGTGGCGGCGATGGGCGCGATCGTGTTCGTGCTGATGGCCGGGTACGCCTACGTCGCGGCGCGGCTGAGCGCGACCCTCCGGCGCCGGCGCAGCGCGCAGGCGGTCAACGGCACCGTGGGCACGGTCCTGCTCGCGCTCGGCGCCCGCCTGGCCATGCCCTAGGAGCCGACGCCTCCCCGACACGTCCGGCCGGGGGCGATCACCGCTCGTCCCCGGCCGACGAGCCGTCGAACGCCGCGACGCCGCGGCCGACCTGCTCCAGCCACTCCTCGGTCGGCTGCGCGGAGTCCTCGTATGCGTCGTGCCAGTTCTGCCAGACGTAGGTCGCGGTCTGGGGGTGGCCCTCGGGCGAGTCCTCCCACTCCTCCTGGCGTCCCAGTGCGGTGATGTCCAGGTAGCTCCACGTGCCGCCCATCGCCTCGTCGCCGCGGTTGTTGACGAAGTACGTGCGGAAGACGCGGTCGCCGTCGCGGAAGAAGGCGTTGGTGCCGTGCCACGCCTCGACGCCGAAGTCGGCGTCGAAGTCGTCGGTGAGGCTGTACCAGGGGATGTGCTGCCAGCCCATCCGCGCCTTGACGCGCTCGATGTCCTCCTGCGGGCCGCGTGAGACGAAGACGAGCGTCGTGTCCCGCGCGTTCAGGTGGGCGGGGTGCGCGACCTGGTCGGCCACGTTCGAGCAGCCCACGCAGGCGTGGTCGGGCCAGCCGTGGACGCCGGGCTCGAAGAAGGCGCGGTAGACGATCAACTGCCGTCGGCCGTCGAACAGGTCGAGCAGGCTCGCCGGCCCGGCCGGGCCCTCGAAGCGGTAGTGCTTCTCCACCGCCAGCCATGGCATCCGCCGGCGCTTGGCGGCCAGCGCGTCGCGCCGGCGGGTCAACTGCTTCTCCTCGACCAGCAGCTCGAGGCGCGCGGCCTCCCACTCCTGGGGCGTCACGATCGCGGGTGTCTTCATAGTCACCCTAGGGTTACACATTTGCGGGCAACGCGCAACTCTACGGTTACACGTTGCCACTCGATGCCCGACGCGGGCCGAATACACTCGCGCGCCGTGAGCGATGCGTTCGCAGGCCTCGAGCCCGCCGCCTTCTGGCGCCACTTCGCGGCGCTGACGACGATCGCGCGGCCGTCGCACGAGGAGCAGCGGGTCGCCGCGCACGTGACCGCCTGGGCGGGGGAGCGCGGGTTCGGCGTGCGCTCGGACGCCGCAGGCAACCTCGTCGTCGACGTCCCCGCCACGCCGGGTCGCGAGGACGCGCCGGCGGTGATCCTCCAGGGCCACCTCGACATGGTCTGCGAGCGCGAGCCGGACAGCCCGTACGACCCGCGCGAGGGACGGATCCACGTCGTCCGCGACGGGGACTGGCTGCTGGCCGAGGGCACGACGCTCGGCGCCGACGACGGCGTCGCGATCGCGGCGATGCTCGCGCTCGCCGAGTCCGGCGCGCCGCACGGCCCGCTCGAGCTGCTGATGACGGTCGCGGAGGAGGTCGGGCTCGCGGGCGCGCAGGCGCTCGACCCTGCCCTCGTGACCGGCGACGTGCTGCTCAACCTCGACAGCGAGGAGGACGGCACGCTCACGATCGGCTGCGCCGGCAGCGAGGACCACGTGCTCACCTTCACCGCGCCCCGCGAGCCGCTCCCGCCCGGCGCCGAGCTGCTGCGGGTCACGGTCTCGGGCGGTCGCGGCGGGCACTCCGGCGGCGACATCGCGACGGGCCGCGCGAGCGCGATCAAGCTCCTCGCCCACGCGCTGCGCGGGGCGGGCGAGGTCCGCATCGCCACGTTCGACGGCGGCGCGAGCCGCAACGCGATCCCGCGCGACGCCGTCGCGCTCGTCGCGGGCGAGGGCGTGCGCGCCGCGGTCGAGGCAGCGGGCGCCGGCGCGCGGCGCAGCCACGCCCGCACCGATCCCGGCGTGCGGATCGCGGTCGAGACGGCGGGCGCGGCCGATCCGGCCGGCGGCGTCTGGTCCGCGGAGGCGAGCGGCCGTGCCCTCGACCTCATCGCGCTCCTGCCGGCCGGGCCGCTCGCGATGAGCCCGGACTTCCCCGGCCTCGTCGAGACGTCGTCCTCGGTCGGCGTCGCGGCGACGACGGACGGCGCGCTGACGCTCCGCTGCCTCAGCCGTAGCTCCGACGACGACGCGCTGCCCGTCGTCCGCGGCCAGATCGAGGCGGCCGCGCGGCTCGCCGGCGCGACGTACGAGTCGCTGGGCAGCTACCCCGCGTGGCGGCCGGATCCGGACGCGGCGCTGCTCGCCACCGCCGTCCGTGTCCACACCGGGCTGTTCGGCGCCGAGCCGGAGATCGGCGCCACCCACGGCGGCCTCGAGACCGCCCTGATCGGCGCGAAGCGGCCCGGCCTCCAGATGCTCTCCTTCGGCCCGTCCATCGAGGGCCCGCACGCGCCCGGCGAGCGGCTCCACGTGCCGTCCGCCGGCCGCTTCATGCAGCTGCTGCGCGCGCTGCTGGACGAGCTGTCGCGCTGACGAAGGCGCGGAAGATCCCCGCCTGGCGCTCGTCCTCCTTCCAGCTCTCCTGCAGCTCCCACTGCACGCCGAGCACCCACGCGTCGCCCTCCACCTCGATCGCCTCGACGACGCCGTCCTCGGCCCGGCCCGTCGCCGACACGCCCTCGCCGAGCCGGTCGATCGCCTGGTGGTGCCAGGAGTTCACCCGGTGCGGGCCCGGCCCGAGCGCCGCGTCCAGCCGCGAGCCCGGCGTGACCCGCAGCTCGTGGTCCGGGTGCCCGGGGTGCTCGCTCCCCGTCAGCACGGACTTGCGCACGAGCGCCCAGCGGTCCCAGTCACCGCCGGGGTGCTCGCCCGCATCGGCGTGCATGGTGCCGCCGCGCGCGACGTTGATGACCTGCATCCCGCGGCAGATGCCGAGCACGGGCTTCCCCGACGCGAGCGCGGCGCGGACGAGCGCGAACTCGAACGCGTCGCGCGCCTCGGACACGTTGGTCAGCGTCGGGTGCGCGGCGTCGCCGCCGTACCGTCCCGGGTGGATGTCGCCGCCGAAGCCCATGAGGATCCCGTCCGCGAGCGCGAGGGCGTCCTCGAAGGCCTCCAGGTACGGCAGGTGCAGCGGCAGCGCGCCCGCCGCCTCGAGCGGCCGCGCGTAGCACTGCGCCATGTAGTCCCCGTACGCGGGGAAGCCCGCCGTGACGAGGACGACGGGACGGCTCACGACCAGGGATACGGGGAGTTCGAGACCGGGTGCAGGTCGCCGGTCGCGAAGCGCTCGTAGCGGAACGGGTAGAGCAGCGCCGAGTGCCCGCCGCCGAGCACCTCGGCGATCTCCTTGCCGACCGCGATCATCTTGTAGCCGTGGTTGGAGTCGGCGGCCACGTAGACGTTCGGCGCCATGTAGTCGAACACGGGGAAGTTGTCCGCCGTGAAGGCGCCGACGCCGCCCGAGCGCACCTGGCGGTAGCGGCCCCGCGCGCCCTCGAACCGCCCCAGGCAGTGCGAGAGCGAGGCGCACCAGAGATCGGGGAAGGCGGCCTCGACCGAGCCGGTCGGGTACGGGTCGACCTCGAACTCCGGGCCGACCGTCAGCGGCGAGGCGCCGCCCTGCACGCTCTCGCGGTCGGGCTTGAAATAGACGCCCCACGGCTCGTCGGTGATCAGCGTGCCGTCGTCGGCGTGCAGCGGCGCGTCCGAGTCGACGTGGAGGACGGGGGACATCTTCCCGTCGGCGGTCGTGAACGAGGCGGGGTCGAACATCGCCTCGCCCTCCTGTAGGTACCAGTAGGTCCACATGGGCTGGTCGGCCGCGACCTGCCCGTCGGGCTGGTGGACGTCGAGCCGGTCCGGCAGGCCGAGCATCTCCCACAGGCCGGCGATCCACGGGCCGACGGCCACGACGACCTGGTCGACCGCGACGTCGCCGGCGCTGGTCCGCACGCTCGTCACCGCGCCGCTGTCGTCGCGCGCGAAGCCCGTGACCTCGACGCCCTCGACTATCCGCGCGCCCGCGGCGCGCGCCTTGTCGGCCAGGCCGAGCATGGACTCCTTGTTGAACGCGAACCCGCCGCGATGCTCGTGCAGGCAGGCGGTGAGCCCCTGCGCGCGCCAGTCGGGGTAGAGCGCGCGCATGTGGGCGGCGACCGCGTCCTCGCCCGTGATGAGCTCGGAGTCGTAGCCGATCCGCTGGTGGCGCTCGTGGACCTCGACGAGGTCCTGCTCCTGCGCCGCCGGGCCGAGCGCGATGTAGCCCGTGCCGTGGTAGTGCAGCGCCTCGGGATCGGACTCCCATATCTCGACGCACGCCGCCATCAGCTCGGCCATGGCCGGCTGGAAGTAGTTGTTGCGGACGACCCCGCACGCGATGCCGGACGCGCCCGCGGCGATCGAGGTCTTGTCCACGACGACGACGTCGGTGCCCTTGCGCGCGAGGTGCCAGGCGGTCGAGAGGCCGTGGACGCCCGCGCCGATGACCAGCACGGACACGGAGGAGGGAAGCTCGCTCATCTGTTGCCTTTCGCGCAATGCCGTTGCCGAGAACGGACTCTATACAAATTCGTTCACAAAGGCTAGGCTCGCCCCGCACTTCCCCCGAGCAGAGGAGCAAGACGGGAAATGAGCGTGGTAGAGGGCGACGGCAACGTGGCCGTCGGAACAGCGGGCCGGGTCTTCGGTGGCGGCGTGGATGACGTGCTGCGATCTTCCCGGATCGCGCCCGCCCCCGCGACGCTCGAGGAAGCGCGCAGCCAGCCGGGCCGGCGCGAGAAGATCGAGGCGATCACGCAGCGCATCGAGGCCGAGGGCATCCGCTACGTCTTCTTCCAGCAGGTCTCCGTGACCGGCCGCGTGATGGGCAAGGGCGTCGTCTCGTCGTTCTTCCCGCAGGTGGCCGAGAAGGGCTACCAGCTGGTCTACGGCGCGACCGCGAACCTGTTCACGGACCGCTACGGCAACTACATCGGGTTCGGCCCGGAGGAGTCCGAGCTGGCCGCCATGGCCGACCTCGACACCTTCGAGGTCCTGCCCTGGGATCCGCGCGTCGCGCGCGTGTATTGCGACTGCTACGACACGGAGACGGGCGACCTGCTCGACGCCGACCCGCGCCAGAACCTCAAGCGGATCGCGCACGAGTTCGAGACGGAGCTCGGCCTGCAGTTCCTGATCGGCATCGAGCCCGAGATGATGTGGCTGAAGAAGCCGGAGGCGGGGGAGACGCCCGAGGGCGTCACCAAGCCGTACTGCTACCACATCCACCAGTTCGAGGAGCTCCGTCCGGTGCTCATGGACGTGGTCGACTTCGGGCAGCGCCTCGGCCTCGACATGTCCTACGGCGACCACGAGGACGCCCCGGGCCAGCTCGAGCTGAACTTCCGCTTCGACCGCCCCGTCCGGACGGCCGACAACATCACGACCTATCGCCAGGTCTGCGCGGCCGTCGGCCGCAAGCACGACCTGCTGCCGACCTTCATGCCCAAGCCGTTCACGGGCGTGAGCGCGAACGGGCACCACCATCACTTCACGCTCTGCGACGACGAGGGCAAGAACGTCTTCCACGACCCGAGCGGCCCGGCGCAGCTGTCGGACATCGCGCGGCACTTCCTCGGCGGCCTGCTCGAGCACTTCCATGCGCTGATGTGCGTGGGCAACCCGACCGTGAACTCCTACTGCCGCATGTGGGACACGGGCTTCTGGGCCCCGATCTACAAGAACTGGGGCTGGCAGAA
>JBEVIG010000062.1:0-22968 GCA_040510855.1 Solirubrobacteraceae bacterium | reverse complement strand
CCGCCGCTGAGCACCGGTTCACCTCCCGGGCTGACGCCCGGAAGCCTTGCGTGCGCCGCTCAGGCGACCGCGGCCGCCGGCGTCACGTCGCCGCGCTGCGCGGCCTCGGCGTGCTTGCGGCTCTCCTTGGACGAGATCAGCGTCGCCGCCAGGATCGCGCCGACCACCGCGAACGCGGCACCGACGAGGAAGGCGACCTGGAAGCCCTGGGTGAGGGCGTTCGGGAGCGCCGCCGGGTCGCCGCCCGCGGTCCGCATCAGGTCGTCGGTCTTGGAGTTCGCGATCGAGACGAGGATCGCGAGGCCCAGGGCGCCGCCGATCTGCTGCGAGGTGTTGATGAGCCCGGACGCGAGCCCGGCCTCCTGCGAGGACGTGCCGCTCACCGCGCCGATGGTCATCGACACGAAGGCGAAGCCGAGGCCCACCGCCGCCAGGAGCGACGGGAACAGGATGTCGGAGACGTAGTCGCCGCCGACCGAGACCTGCGCGAACCAGATCAGCCCTGCCGCCGTGAGCACGAGGCCCGCGATCAGCACCGGCTTGAAGCCGGTCTTCGTCACCAGGCTGGACGCGATGCCGGCCGAGACGATGATGCCGACGGCCAGCGGCAGGTACGCCAGGCCGGCCTCCAGCGCGTCGTAGCCGAGCACGAGCTGCATGTAGAGGGACACGAAGAAGAACATCGAGAACAGCGCCATCGCGACCAGCAGTGCGACGACGTTGGTGCCGGTGATCGTCCGGCGCTTGAAGATCGAGAACGGGACGAGCGGCGCCTTCGAGCGGAGCTCGACGACCACGAACGTGGCGAGGAGCGCCAGCGCGATCGCGCCGAGGCCCAGCGTCTTGCCCGAGGTCCAGCCCGCGTCGTTCGCGTCGACCAGCGTGTAGACGAGCAGCGTGAGGCCCGCCGTGACGGAGACCGCGCCGGCGACGTCGAACGTCCGGTGGCCGGTGGTGCGGCTCTCGGGCAGCAGGCGCGGGGCGAGCGCGGCCGCGGCGAGGCCGATCGGCACGTTGACGAACAGGACCCACTCCCAGCCCGCGTACTCGGTGAGCACGCCGCCGAGGAGCACGCCCGCGGCGCCGCCGGAGCCGGCGACCGCGCCCCAGACGCCCATCGCCTTGTTGCGCTCGGCGCCCTCGGCGAACATCACCGTGACGAGCGAGAGCGCGGCCGGGGAGAGCAGCGCTGCGCCGAGGCCCTGGACGGCGCGAGCGGCGATCAGCATGCCCGGGGAGGTGGCAAGACCGCCGACGAGCGAGGCCAGCGCGAAGAGCACCAGGCCCGCGATGAAGAGACGACGACGACCGAGCAGGTCGGCCATGCGGCCGCCGAGCAGCAGGAAGCCGCCGAAGAAGAGGGTGTAGCCGTTGACGACCCAGGAGAGATCCTCCTGGGCGAACTCGAGGTCGCGGCCGATCGACGGCAGCGCGACGTTGACGATCGAGGCGTCGAGGACGACGACGAACTGGGCCAGCGCGAGCAAGGCCAGCGCCAGCCATTTCTTGTCCTGCGGAAACGTCTCGGGTGACATGTGGGGAGCCTCCTGGAAACCGGTGGGGAGTACGGTTCAAAGTCTGTCGCTAAGGGGTCCGGGGCACATCGGGCGAATCCCTGGACGTACCCCTTACCTTAGCCTAACGGAACCGGAGTTCCGCTTTCAGTTCGGAACCATACGGAACTTGGATTCCGGTTGTCAAGACGATACATTCATATCCATGACGAGCCCCGCGGCCTCCGCAATCCCGGTGCATGAAGCGCGCCCGCTGCGGGCGGACGCACGCCGCAACCGCGAGCGGATCCTGAAGGCGGCGCGCGCCGTCTTCGCCGACCAGGGCATCGACGCGCAGATCGACGACGTCGCCAAGCGCGCGAAGGTCGGGGTGGGCACCGTCTACCGCCACTTCCCCACGAAGGAGCAGCTGCTCGACGCGATCGTCCGCGAGCACTTCGAGGCGATCGCGGAGATGGCGCGCGGCGCGCTCGAGGCCGAGGACGGCTGGACCGGCTTCTGCCAGCTGCTCTGGAGCGCGGCCGAGCGCAACGCGGCCGACCGCTCCCTCTGCGAGGTCATGTCGGCGCGCGACAAGTCCGACGTCGTGGAGGAGTGCGGGCTCGCCGCCATGACGAGCGAGCTGATGACCCGCGCCAAGGCCGAGGGCACGATGCGCGCCGACGCCACGCCCCTCGACGTGCCGGTGATCATGATCGGCGTGAGCGCCGTCATGCAGACGCTCCCGGGCGAGGAGCCCTGGCGCCGCTACATCGCGCTCATGCTCGACGGGCTCCGCGCGTCGTAGTCTTCGCGGCATGGCCGCACCTGACGTCGCAGATCCCGAGCTCGACGGGATCGCCTGGGATCTGGATCCGCTGCTCGACGGCGCCGGCGAGGGCGCCGCGGGGGTGGAGGCACTGCTCGCCGACGCGCAGCGCCGCGCCGACGCCTTCGCCGAGGAGCACGCCGGCAAGGTCGCCGAGCTCGACGGCGCCGGCCTCGCGGCCGCGATGCGCGAGCTCGCCGCGCTGAACGAGCTCGTCGGCCGGGCGGGCTCGTACGCGATGCTGAACTTCACGACCGCGACCGCCGACCCCGAGCGCGGCGCGCTGCTGCAGCTCGTGCAGGAGCGCGCGACGCAGGTCGAGACGAAGCTCCTGTTCTTCGAGCTCGAGTTGGCAGCGCTCGACGACGACCGCGCCGAGGAGGTGCTCGCCACCCCGGAGCTCGACTTCTGCCGCCACCACCTGCGCTCCGCGCGCCGCTACCGGCCGCACCTGCTGTCCGAGCCGGAGGAGCGGATCCTCGCCGAGAAGTCGCTCACCTCGCACAGCGCCTGGACGCGGCTGTTCGAGGAGCAGACCGCGTCGATCCAGGTGCCGCTGCCCGAGGGCGGCGACCCGGTCGCGCTCGAGGTCGGGCTCGCGCGCCTCTTCTCCCCGGACCGCGAGGTGCGCCGCGCCAGCGCGAACGCCGTCACCGGCGCGCTCGCGCCCGGCCTGCGCGTCCGCGGCTACGTGCTCAACACGCTGCTCGCCGACAAGATGGTCGACGACCGGCTGCGCGCCTACCCGCACTGGCTCGCCGCCCGCAACCTCGCCAACGAGGCCTCCGACGAGTCCGTGAACGCGCTCATCGAGGCCGTCCGCGGCCGCTACGAGCTCCCCCGCCGCTGGTACCGCCTCAAGGCGCAGCTGCTCGGCCTGGACCGGCTCGCGGACTACGACCGCATGGCGGCCGTGACCGACGAGGAGCTCGAGGTCCCGTGGTCGGACGCGAAGGCGATGGTGCTCGAGTCGTTCGCCGGCTTCGCGCCGGAGATGGCCGACACCGCGAGGGCCTTCTTCGACGACCGCCGGATCGACGCGCCCGTGCGCCCCGGCAAGCGCGGCGGCGCGTTCTGCTCCTACACCGTCCCGAGCGCGGCGCCCTACGTGATGCTCAACTACACGTCGCGCCGCCGCGACGTGCTCACGCTCGCCCACGAGCTCGGCCACGGCATCCACGCCGCGCTGGCCCGCCCGCAGGGCGTGTTCCACTTCTCGACGCCGCTGACGCTGGCCGAGACCGCGAGCGTGTTCGGCGAGACGCTGGTGTTCGGCCGCCTCCTCGACGAGTCGCCGACGCCCGAGGCGAAGCTGAGCCTGCTCGCCGAGTCGATCGAGGGCTCGATCGCGACCGTCTTCCGCCAGGTGGCGATGAACCGCTTCGAGCACCTCATCCACACCGCCCGGCGCGAGGAGGGCGAGCTCGCCCTCGACCGGATCAACGCGCTCTGGGCCGAGTCGCAGGTGGAGCTGCTCGGCGACGCGGTCGAGGTCACCGAGGGCTACAAAACCTGGTGGTCCTACGTCCCGCACTTCATCAACTCGCCGGGCTACGTCTACGCCTACGCCTACGGGCAGCTGCTGGCGCTCGCCGTCTACGGCCGCTACGAGGAGGAGGGCGAGGGCTTCGCCCCCGACTACCTGCGGCTGCTGAGCGCGGGCGGCTCGCTGCCGCCCGAGGAGCTGGGCGCGATCGTCGGGATCGACCTCGCCGACCCGGGCTTCTGGGACCGCGGGCTCGACCTCGTGGAGCGCCAGCTCGAGGACGCCGAGGCGGCGGCCCGCGAGGCCGGCCGGCTCTGACGCGCACGGGCCGGCGGCGCCGCCGGCCCCGGCTCAGGCGCCCGCGAGCAGGCGGGCCACGATCCGCGCGACGGCGGCCATCTCGGCGATCTCGACGCGCTCGTCCACGGCGTGGGCGAGCTCGATCCCGGTGGTGCCGCACATCACGGCCGGGATCCCCCGCGCCGTGAAGAGCCGCATGTCGGCGCCCCAGGGCACGGCCGCGAGCGGCGCGTCGCTGCGCTCGGCGGCGACGGCCGCGCGGACGGCCCGGACCCACGGGTGCTCCGGGTCGGTCTCGCCGGGCGCGAACGCGCCGCCGGTCCAGGAGATCCCGACGGGCGGCTCCTCGCCGTCGGCGGCGTGCACCGCGGCCTCGAAGGCCTCCCGCGCCGCCGCGAGGTCCTCCCCCACGCGGACGCCGACGCGACCCTCGAAGACGAGCCGGTCGGGCACGGAGCTCGACCACTCCCCCGCGCTCACCCGCCCGACGTTCACCGGGTATGGGAGCTCGAGCGCCTGCATCGCGGGATGCTCGACGCCGGCGTTGATCCGCCGCTCGTGCTCGGCCAGCGCGGCGTGGATCGTCATGTAGCGGTCGATCGCGCTGCGGCCCTCGAGCCGCATCGCCGCGTGGGCGGCGCGGCCGCGCACCGTGCCCTCGAAGGTGAGGCTGCCCGCCTGGGCGCAGACGACGGTGAAGCCCGTCGGCTCCGGGATCAGCGCGGCGTCGAAGCGGTCGTCGCGCTCGAGCGCGGCGAACGTGCCCAGCCCGCCGTCCTCCTCGCTCGGCACGCAGAGGAGCACGACCTCGGGCGTCGGCGTGCCCGCCTCGCGCAGCGCGGCGAGCGCGTGGAGGCAGGCGATCAGGCCCGCCTTCATGTCGACCGAGCCGCGGCCGTGGACGGCGCCGTCCGCGATCTCGCCCGACCACGGGCCGTGCACCCACGGCTCGGTCCCCGGGGCGACGACGTCGACGTGGGCGTCGAGCGCGATCCGGCCCGGGAGCGAGCCGCGCAGCGTGACCGCGAGCGTCAGCAGCTCGGTCCGCGGGGCCTCCTCGCCCGGATGGCCCGGATGCGCGCGCAGCGCGGCCAGGTCGTGCTCGGTGAGCTCCGCCTCCAGCCCCAGCTCCCCCGCCCGCCGGCTGACCCACGCCAGCGCGGCGCGCTCGTGGCCGGTCACGCTGGGGATCCGGACCAGCTCCGCGAGGTCGGCGGCGAGGGCGTCCGGGTCGATCCTCACGCCGTCCACGTCGCCTCCAGCACCCGGCGCCAGTTGCCGCGCGCGATGCGCTCGAGCTCGTCCTCGCCGAAGCCGGCGGCGCGGAACGCGTCGAGCAGGCCGGGCAGGCCGGCGACGTCGCCGAGCGCGGCGGGCATCGTGGCGCCGTCGAAGTCGCTGCCGAGCGCGACCGCGCCGATCCCCGCCACCTCGGCGACGTGCGCCGCGTGCGCGACGATCAGGTCCTGCGCCGTGTCCGGGTCGTCGGCGCCGTCGGCGCGGAGGAAGCCGGTGTGGAAGTTGATCCCGACGAGGCCGCCGCTCTCGCCGATCGCGCGCAGCTGGTCGTCGGTCAGGTTGCGCGGCGACGGGCTGAGCGCGTGCGCGCCCGCGTGGGAGGCGACCATCGGCGGGCCGCCGGCCTGGAGCGCGTGGACGTCCCAGAACCCGCGGGTGTTGAGGTGGGCGACGTCGACGAGCACCCCCAGCTCGTTGCAGGCGGTGACGAGCGCCTTGCCCGCGCTCGTGAGCCCGGGACCCTGGTCGGGGCTCCCGGGGAAGCCGAACGGGACGCCCGTGGCGAAGTCGTTCGGGCGGCTCCAGGTGAGGCCGAGCGAGCGCATCCCCGCCGCGTGGAGGAGCTCGAGCTCCTCCAACCGCGGGCCGATCGGCTCGGCGCCCTCGAGGTGCAGGACGGCGGCCAGCCCGCCGGCGTCGAGGTCCGCGGCGGTGCGCGCGACGCGCACGCGCCCCTCGCTCTCGCGCTCGAGCCGCAGCAGCAGGCCGATCTGGACCAGCGCCTCGCGCCAGGCCGGCGCATGCTGCACGGGCGCGAAGTACGAGCCGTCCTCGTACGCGTCGCCGGGCGGCGAGCACGTGAACACGGCGAAGCAGCCGCCGGTGAGGCCGGCGGCGGCGGCCCGGGGCACGTCGAGGTGGCCCTCGCCGTCGCCGGCCAGGAAGCCGGCGGCGGCGTCCGGCCGCCCGCTGGTGGCGATGCGCGAGAGCGCGTCGTTGTGGCCGTCGAAGATGCGCACGCGGGCGGCGAAGCCTCGCATACGCCCCTGTCAGGCGATCGGCCGCTCCCGCATCCGCGCGATCCACGCGGCGACGTTGCGGTGGCGGTCCTGGAGCGGCATCCGCTCGTGGATGACCTTGTGGAACGTCCACGGGTCGTCCTGGTCGATGCCCACCGCGTAGCGCAGGAACGGCCAGGCGGCGCAGTCGGCGGCCCCGAACTCCCCGAACAGGTACTCCCGCCCGGTGAGCATCCCCTCGAAGAGGTCGAGCCGCCGCTGGAGCCGACGCGTCCAGCGGTCGAGGTCCTCACCCTCGCCGCGGCCGGCGTCGAGCGCGTCGGCGATCAGGTTCGGCTCCCGCTTCCACGCCCGGTTGAACCAGTCGATGAAGATCTCGACGTGGGCCGCGAGCTGCGGGTCGGCCGGGAAGACGGGCCGCTCGGGGAAGCGCTCGTCGAGCCAGTGCATGATCCGCGTGGAGTCCGTGATCACCTCGTCGCCGTCGACGAGCACGGGCACGAGGTCCTGGCCACTGGCGGCGATCACGTTCGCGCGGTCGTCCGGGTCGACGAGGACGGACTCGACCTCGATCCCCTTGTGCGCGAGGACCAGCGCGACCCGCTCGACGTTGGTGGACTGCCGGAATCGGTAGAAGCGGAGCATCGGGGGCAGCCTGACGGCGCGGCGATGCGCGCGCCAGTCGGATTCCTTGGGACGCCTCCCCAGCGTCGCTTCACCCTCACCCTCGACTCGACCGTTACGGATGTATGCTCCAGCGCGTGGACCCGATCCGGCGCAACCTGGCGGGCTTCGCGCGGCGCGAGATCGCCGGCGGGCGCCGTGCCGCGGTCGCCGTGACGATCTACGAGCGCGGCGGGGTCCCCGGCGTGCTGGTCGTCAAGCGCGCGCCCAAGGGCCTCAACGCCGGGCAGTGGGCGCTGCCCGGCGGGCGGTTGGAGCCGGGCGAGGACGCGTACGGCGCGGCGCTGCGCGAGCTCGAGGAGGAGGCGAACCTCGCGCTCGGGCTCCACGCGGTCATCGGCCGGCTCGACGACATCGCGACCCGGTCGGACTTCGTCATCACGCCCGTCGTCGTGCTCGCGCCACCCGGCAGCCGCCCGCGCCGCGACACGCGCGAGATCGCCTCGCTGCACCACGTGCCGCTCGAGCGGCTCACGGCCCCCGGCGTGCCGCGCTGGGCGGAGACCGCCGACGGCGGCCGGCTGCTGCAGATGCCGCTCCGCCACGACATGGTCATCCACGCCCCGACCGGGGCGATCCTGCTCCAGTTCGCCGAGGTCGCCCTGCGCGGCCGCGACACCCGCGTCGCGGACCTCCTGCAGCCGGACTGGACCAAGAGCTAGCCGCACCATCGGCACCCGGACCCTGGTCCATACTTCGAGCGTGGATCTGCCCACCGTCATCGAGCTCCCGATCGTGGACGCGATCCCCAAGGAGCGCGCTGACGCGGCCCGCAACCGCCAGAAGGTCCTCGCGGCCGCCGCGCGCCTGTTCGCGGAGTGCGGCGCCGAGAACGTCTCCATGGACATGATCGCCGCCGAGGCCGGTGTCGGGAAGGGCACGCTCTTCCGCCGGTTCGGCGATCGCGCGGGCCTCGCGCAGGCGGTGCTGGAGGAGCAGACGGTCGCGCTCCAGGAGGCGATCATCCGCGGCCCCGCGCCGCTCGGCCCCGGCGCCCCGGCGCGCGAGCGGCTCAAGGCGCTCGCGGCCGCCCACCTCGAGCTGATGGCCGGCCGCGCGGACATCCTCGCGGCGGCGGAGTTCGGCGTGCGCCTCGACTCCGCCCCCTACGCCTTCTACCGGATGCACGTCGGCGTGCTCGTGCGCGAGGCCTGCCCCGAGGCGGACTGGGAGCTCCTGACCGACATGCTCCTCGCGCCGCTCGCCGCCGACATGTACGTCAACTGGGTCCGCGGGCGCGAGATGAGCCACGCCCGCATCCTCGAGACCTACGACATGCTCGTCGACCGCGTCCTGCCGTAGCGCGGCGCGGGCTCGCGGCGCGCCAGCTCCCGCAGCACCGCGGCCGCCCGGAGCGCCAGCCCGGCGGCCATCACCGCGCTCGCGCCGAGCACGATCGCGTCGAGCGGGAGCGCCACGCCCAGCGCGAGGGCGACGGTCACGCCGATCAGCGCGAGCCGCGCCTCCGTCGGGCCGAGCCGGCCGTAGCCGAGCCGGAACACGCCGAGCGCGTGCGTCTCGAGGTAGGTGTTGATGGAGAGCGCGAAGTACGCGATGACGAGCGCCATCCCCGAGGCGAGCGCGAGGTGCGGCGAGAGGCCGAGGCCGATGCCGATCAGCGCCGTGGCGACCGCGTCGGCGAGGTGGTCGAGGTAGTAGCCGTAGCGCGGTCGCTCGATCCTGCGCTCGCGGGCCAGCGTGCCGTCGAGCGAGTCGCCGAGCCAGTGGACCACGAGCAGGCCGGCGGCGGCCCAGAGCAGCCATGGATGCGCGCCCGAGAGCGCGTAGGCGGCGGCGATCCCGACGGCCGCGACGAGCGCGAGCACGGTGAAGTGGTCGGGCACGAGCCGTGCGGGCACGCGCCGCGCGATCCACCGCAGGACCGCACCCTCGGGGCGGGCGAGCAGGAACGCCTTCTCTCTCGGGGCCATCTCCGTCTCCTTGTCAACCATCGGTCAACAAGAGTACGCCGGGGTGATGCCCCGGTTACGCCGCACGCACGCCGGAGCGGTCGCACCGCAACCCTGGGTCCGGCGGCGCGTCTACGCTCGCAGCGCTCGCCCATGGCATCCCCCCTGCTCCGCATCCTCCTGGCCGCGGTGGCGCTCGTCGCCGCCTGCGCCGCCCCCGCCGCCGCGCAGGCGCCCGTCGGCGCGGCGCCGGACCCTGCCGCGATCGCGGACCAGATGGCCGCGCGCTGGGTCGCGCTGCAGCGGCCGTCCGGCTCGTTCCCCGACTCCATCCGCCAGCAGCGCGGGTGGGGCCGCTACGGCGAGGCGGGGCTGGGCTACGGCCTGATGCTCAGCGGCCTCCGGGCCGG
The DNA here is from genome assembly GCA_040510855.1 of Solirubrobacteraceae bacterium. Lineage (GTDB taxonomy): Bacteria > Actinomycetota > Thermoleophilia > Solirubrobacterales > Solirubrobacteraceae > DASQMT01. Next base: position 13,598 of record JBEVIG010000062.1, on the reverse strand, counting down.
CCGGCCCGACTGGATCCAGGCCGGGGCGCGCGCGCAGCGCTTCGCCATCGCCCAGGCGCTCGACCGCAGCTCGGTCTTCGAGAGCATGCTCATCGCCTCGGGCTACAACCTGCTGCGCCTGCGCGCGCCGCAGACGCCGCTCTTCGTCACCGACCGCGGCGCCTGGGAGGGCTACCTCCGCGACATCCGGCCGCTCTTCGACGCGAGCATCAAGCAGCCGTACCTGTCCTCGAACAAGTACCTCGTCGAGGCGGTGCTCGGGCTCGAGCTGCACAACACGGGCCTGGCGTCCGAGACGCGCGGCGCGACGCTCAACGTCCCCGGCGAGGCGCGCCGGCGGGCGCTGCACATCATCGACGAGCTCGTCCCCGAGCGGGTCGGCATGCTGCGCGGCAGAGCGGACGGCCATCGCACGACCGCGCTGTCGGACCGCTACGCGCAGCCGCCCGCCTACCACGCGCTCGCGGCAGGGTTCCTCGCGCGGGCGATCGACCTCGCGGGCGGCGCCGCGAACCGGAGGGCGCGCAAGGCGCTCCGGATCGCGGTCCGCACGATGTGGGCCTACCAGTCGCCCGACGGCGACGTCGCCTACATGGGGCGCAGCCAGGGCCAGGCGTGGGCGCTCGCCTTCGCGCTGCTCGCCTCCGCACGCGCGGCCGGGCGCGGCTGCGACGACCAGACGCAGGACTTCCTCGCCGTGGGCGACCGCGCGGTCCGGCGGCTGGGCGCGCTCCACCCCGTCGGGCCCAACGGGATGGCGATCGTGCCCTCCGCGAACGGCCCCGCGACGATCCCGGCGCTCGACGACTACGCCGGCGACGTCGTCTACAACGGCCTCACGCTGACCGCGCTCGAGTGGGCGATCAAGGACGCGCGCAGGCGTCCGGGCTGCCTCCCGGACGCGATCATGGCGGAGCGGGCGCGCGCCGACGCGGTGCTCCGGTTCGAGACGGGCACGTTCGCCGTGCTGCGCCGCGGCCGCGTGTGGATGGCCGTCAAGCGCGCGAGCCAGGGCGACGACCCGCGCACCGGCTTCGGCCTCCGGGCGCTCAAGTACCTCGGCGACGACGGCCGGTGGGTCGACCTCATGCCCGCCGCGCCGCGCTTCGCGGGCGCGCCGACCACGCTCGGGCCGGCGCTCATCCCCCGCTCCGGCCGCCTGGCGGTGCCCAAGGGCGCGCACCTGAAGACCACGAACGGGCGGATCACGATCGACGGCGGCTGGGTCACGCCGAAGGGCAAGTGGGTCCGGCGCGGGATCTTCAAGTGGATCCCGACCCGGCGGGGTGTCCGCATGGTCGTGCCGGCGAAGCGGCGCGACACGATCCTCACCAGCTCCCTCTTCACCGGCCGGCCGGCCGCCGCGGGACGGATCGCCGCCACGCGCCGCACGACCGTCCGCGTGGGCGGGACCCCGACCGTCGGCGTCCAGGGGCCGCTCGCGTCGACGACGTCGCTCGACGCCTGGCGCGCGGACTTCACGATCCGGCCGCGCGGGAAGAAGCTGACGATCCGCGTCGAGGCGCCCCCGCCGCCCGCCTAGGCGGGCTGGGGCTCCTCGAGCGCCGGCTCGCCCGCGGTGAGCGCCGCGCCCGCGCTCGCCACGACGACCATCGCGACCGCGATCACGCCGGTGACGGCCAGGCGCTGGCCGAGGATGAGGAAGCCGAGCACTGCGGCGCACGCCGGCTCGAGGCTCATGATCACGCCGAACAGCCCGGTCGGCAGCCGCCGCAGCGCGATCAGCTCGAAGATGTAGGGCAGCAGCGGGATCAGCAGCGCGAGGCCGAGGCTGGCGAGCACGATGTGCGGGTCGAGCAGGTCCGCCCCGTCGCCGGCCACGCCGAACGGGAACGTGACGAGCGCGGCGACGATCAGCGAGACGGAGAGGCCCTGGAGCCCCGGCCAGCGCGCGCCGACCCGCTTCGTGAGCAGGATGTAGGCCGCCCAGCAGCAGGCGGAGACGCCCGCGAGCAGCACGCCGGCGAGCTCGAGCGGCTCCCCGGCGCCGTCGCCAAGGGTCAGCATGGCGACCCCCGCGCCCGCGAGCAGCACCCAGCCGACGTCGCGCACGCGCCGCGAGCCGGCGAGCGCCACGCCCAGCGGCCCGAGGAACTCGATCGTCACGGCGACGCCCAGCGGGATCCGCGAGATCGCCTCGAAGAAGGCCAGCGTCAGCAGCCCGGAGCAGACGCCGAGCGCGCCCGCGGCGGCGAGGTCCTCCCTGGATCTGCCGCGGATCCGCGGCCGCGCGAACGGCCACAGCATCAGCGCCGCGAGCGCCAGCCGCAGGGCCACGACGCCCGCCGGGGAGATCTCGTCGAACAGCGGATCGGAGAGGGCCGCGCCGAGCTGGATCGTGACCATCGCGACCACCGCCAGGCCGATCCCGCTGGCGCGCGTCCGGGGGACGATCGCCTCCGCCGTGGTCGCCGCCGCCATGCGGTGAGTGTGAACGCTGCCATCATGCGGCGGCCATGAGTGCCGGAACCGCTGACATCGCGCGGGCCGCCGACCTGCTCGCCGCCCGGCTGCCCGGGCCGCTGGCCGGGCTCGCGCGCCTCGCCTACAACTACCGCTGGTCGTGGACCCCCGGCGGCCCGGAGCTCTTCCAGGCCGTCGACGCCGACCGCTGGGAGCGCTGCGGGGAGAACCCCGTGCGCCTGCTCCAGGAGGCCGACCCGGCGCGTATCGAGCGCGCGGCGGCCGACACCGCGCTCCACGAGCGCATCGCCACCGTCGAGGCCGAGGTCGCCGCCGACCTCGCGCGGCCCGACGCCGACGGCGACTCCATCGCGTACTTCTGCGCCGAGTTCGGCGTCCACCGCTCGCTCCCGATCTACTCGGGCGGCCTCGGGGCGCTGGCGGGCGACATCCTCAAGGAGGCCTCCGACCTGGCGCTGCCGATGGTCGCCGTCGGCCTCATGTACCGCCAGGGCTACTTCCGCCAGCGCATCGACGCGGGCGGCTGGCAGCACGAGTACTGGGTCGACACGGACCCGGAGCACCTCCCCGCCGCGCTCGTCCGCGACGAGGACGGAGCGCCGGTCACGATCACCCTCCCCGTCCGCGACATGGAGGTCGTCGCGCAGCTCTGGCGCGTCGACGTCGGGCGCATCGCCCTGTACCTGCTCGACACGGAGCGCCCCGAGAACCCGCCGCTGGCGCGCTGGATCACGTCGCGCCTGTACATCGGCGACCCCGACGCGCGCCTTGCGCAGTACGTGCTGCTCGGCGCCGGCGGCGTCCGCGCGCTCGCCGCGCTGGGGATCGAGCGCGACCTCCTGCACCTCAACGAGGGCCACGGCGCGTTCGTCTCGCTCGAGGCCGCGCGCGCCCACGGCGGCTCGCTCGAGGAGGGCCTGGAGGCCACCCGCCGCCGCACGATCTTCACGACCCACACGCCGGTCCCGGCGGGCAACGACACGTACCCGGCCGCCCAGGTCGCCGAGGCGCTGAGCGGCCTCACCGCGGCGATGGGCGTCGACGCCGACGAGGTCATCCGCCTCGGCCGCACGCGCCCCGAGGATGCGGGCGAGCCGTTCGGCGTGAGCCAGTTCGCGCTCCGCACCAGCCGCGCCGCCAACGGCGTGAGCCGCCGCCACGGCGAGGTCGCCCGCGGCATGTGGAAGGAGCTGTGGCCCGAGCGCACGATCGACGAGGTGCCGATCGGCCACGTCACGAACGGCGTCCACGTCCCGACCTGGCTCGGCGGGCCGATGCGCTCGCTGCTCGACCGCCACCTGGGCGAGGGCTGGCTGACCCGCGCGGCCGACCCGGCCACCTGGGCCCCCGTCCGCGACATCCCGGACGCGGAGCTGTGGGCGGTCCGCACCGAGCAGCGCGCCGCGTTCGTCGACTACGTCCGCTCCAAGAGCACGCTCGACCGCCTGGGCCGCGAGGAGTCGCGCTCCTACGCCGAGGCCGCCGCGCGCGCCTTCGACCCGGAGGCGCTCACGATCGGCTTCGCCCGCCGGCTCGCCACGTACAAGCGCCTGCACCTGCTCGTCCAGGACTCCGAGCGCGCGCTCGCGATGCTCTCCGGCGACCGTCCCGTGCAGCTCGTGATCGCCGGCAAGGCGCATCCGCGCGACGAGGAGGGCAAGCGCCTCGTGCAGCACCTGTTCACGTTCAAGTGGGCGCCGGAGGTCGGCGGGCGCGTGGTCTACCTCGACGACTACGACCTCTCCAGCGCGGCGCGGATGGTGCGCGGCTGCGACGTCTGGGTCAACCTCCCGCGCCCGCCGCTCGAGGCGAGCGGGACGAGCGGCATGAAGTCGGCCGTCAACGGCGGGCTCCAGCTCAGCGTGCTCGACGGCTGGTGGGCCGAGGGCTACGACGGGACGAACGGCTGGGCGCTCAACGGCGACGAGGACGCCGATCACGGCGCGCAGGACCACCGCGACGGCGTCGAGCTCCACAGGCTGCTCGAGCAGGAGGTCGCCGCGGAGTTCTACGAGCGCGACGCGGACGGCCTTCCGCGCGCCTGGCTCCAGCGGGTCAAGGCCTCGCTGGCGACGAACGGCCCGGAGTTCTCGGCCACCCGGATGGTCCAGGACTACGTCAACCAGTTCTACGCCGCCGGCGCTCAGTCGTCGCGCTGAGCGACCTCGTAGATGCCGACGCTCTCGGGACGGTGGTCCAGCGCGGGCCGGATCCGCTCCGGGACCTCGTCGGCGCGCTCCGGCAAGGCGGCGAGGATCGCGTCAGCCTCCCGCGCGTGGCCGGCGCTCTCGTAGAAGCCGATGCCGACGAGCCGCGCGTTCTCGCGGTCGACCAGCGTCAGCGATCCCGCGTACCCGGGCAGGCCCGCGAACGGGTCCGCCTCCTGCGCCTCGAGGTAGCGCTGGACCTCGTCGACGAGCGCGAGGTCGACGTTCTCGTATGTGGTGACGCGTGCGTGCATGGGGTGATCGTCGCGGGCGCGACCCGTCGCCGCGACCGGGGGCGCCCGGGATCGCACCCCAGGGTTATGCGTCCGGGATCAGCGCGGCGAGCTCGCGCCGCGAGTGGATGTCGAGCTTGCGGTACGTGTTGCCCAGGTGCATCTCGACGGTCTTGACCGTGACGAACAGCGTCTGGGCGATCTCCGGGTTGGTGAGCCCGCCCGCCGCGAGATCGGCGATCCGTCGCTCGCTCGGGGTGAGCGAGTCCAGCCCGGTGAGAGCCGGGCGCCGGACGCGCGCGCCGCTGACGGTGAGCTCCTCCCGCGCCCGGGCGGCGAGGGCGACGAGCCCGCCCGCGTCCGCGAGGTCGAGCGCCCGCCGGAGCGGCTCGCGCGCGGCCACCCGTTCGCCGCGGCGCCGCAGCGCGGCGCCGAGCTCGACCAGGCCCACCGCGAGCTCCCGCCCGGCGGGTGAGCGCTCGAGCTCCGCGACCGCCTCGCGCAGCAGTTCGAGCCCCTCGTCACCGCCGCGGATCGCCCCGGCCACGGTCAGCGCCTGCCCGATGTAGCCCGGCGTGCCCCACACGCGCGCGTACGCGAGCGCGGAGTCGCTCTCGCTCCGCGCGGCTTCCGGCTCGCCGGTCGCGTGCCGCATCCGCGCAAGGCGCAGCCATCCGGGGAAGTTGGGATCCGGCTCGGTGAACGGGCCATAGCTGGCACGGGCCGCGAGCTGGTCCGCGAGCGCGCCCTGCGCGTCGCCGGCGGCCGCGCGCACGTGCGAGCGCGTCGAGAGCATCAGCTCTCCGCCGACGTCGGGCGTCGCGGCCCCCTCGTCCATCGCCGCGTCGACCACCGTGCGCGCCTCGTCGAGCGCGCCGCGGTCGACGAGGACGTCGGCGAGGGCCGCGGCGGCGAAGTACCGGTGCCAGGCGACGTCGGTCACGAGGTCGTATGCGGCCCGTGCGTCGGCCTCGGCCGCGAGCGCGTCGCCCTCGCGCAGCGAGATCCACGCGCGGTTGACGGAGCCGAGCACGAACCCGGGCGCCGAGCCGCGCCGCGCGCTCTCCGCCAGCTGCCAGTCCACCAGCTTGCGCGCCTGGCCGAGCCGGTCGCTCTTGTACAGCTGGCCCGCGACGAAGGGGATGTGGAAGGAGTCCGGTCCTTCCGCGGCCAGCACCGCGGGGGTCGCCACGGCGCGCTCGAGCAGCTCGGCCACGTCGTCCGCCGCCCGGCCGGCGACGAACCGGTGCAGCGCCGCGTGGAGCAGGAGCTCGCACTCCCCCTGGGTGTCGCCGGGCAGGTCGGCGAAGCGCTCCGCGCTGCCGACGAGCTGGACCATCAGCTCCCGATCCATGAACGCCGCGGTGAGGCGCAGGGACTCCAGCCGGAGCTCCAGCTCGCGATCGCGGCCGGCGACGCCGGCGAACGCGGTCTCGAACATCTGCATCAGCTCGGCGGTCTCCAGCTGCCCCGGCCCGCCCGCCCACTGGAGGCACAGCACGGCCTCGGCGCGCGTCGCGGCGTCGGCGGCTTCGGCGAAGCCCTCGCGGACATGGTCGAGCGCCGCGCGGCCGGCGCCGTGCTCCGCGCGGGCGAGCTGCAGGAGCAGTTCCGCACGATCGCCGTCGGGCGGCGGCTCCGCGAGCGCGCGCTCCAGCAGCGCGACCGCCTCGGTCGTGGCGCCCGAGGCCAGCGCACGCCGACCCGCCTCGGCGAGGATCGCGGCGCTCCCGGGGTCGCTCGCGGGCTCCGTCCGCAGGAGGTGCACCGCGACGATCGCGTCGTCGGCCCCGGCGACCCGCAGCAGCCGCGCTGCCTCGCCGTGGAGGCGGGCGCGCTGGCCGGCGGTCATCGCGCTGAGCACCGCGTCGCGGACGAGCGCGTGCGCGAACTCGAGCGGCCGCGCGTCGCGCAGGATCCCGGCGCCCGCGAGCCGCTCGGCGTCTGCAGCCGCCGTCTCCACCTCGATCCCGGCCAGGTCCGCGACAGTGGCCAGCGGCGCGGTCTCCAGCACGGCGACCGCGCGGGCGAGCCGCTGCGGGCCGTCGCCGAGCCGCGCGATCGCGGCGCCGACCGCGCCCGCCAGCGCCTCCGGCCCTACGCGCGCGACGAGCGCCGCCGGGTCGCCGCCATCGTCGCTCAGGCCCTCGGCGAGCCGGCGGACCAGCAGCGGGTTCCCGCCCGTCGCGGTGTGGCAGGCGGCGGCCAGCCCGTCCGGGCGCGCGTGGTCGCGCTCGGCCAGCAGCGCCTCGGTCCCGGAGAGCGAGAGCGGCGCCGGCTCCAGCAGCGCGGCGGGCGCCGGCGACGCGGTCACGCCCGGGCGCTGCGCCGCGACCAGCACGACCGGGAGCGCGTCGATGCGGTTGGCGAGGAAGGCGAGGAAGCGGGTCGACGCCTCGTCCGCCCAGTGGAGGTCGTCCACGACGAGCAGCTGCGGCCGGTCGGTGGCGAGGTTGGCCACCAGCCAGAACAGGCCGTGCAGCGCGCCGAAGGCCGGATCGGCCTCGGCCGCGGCGCCGGCCCGCTCGGGCAGGAGCACCGGCGCGGCAAGCGCCGCGGCACCGCCGAGCGCGCGCTCACGCGCCGCCTCGGACATCCCCCGCAGCCGCGGCTCGAGCAGCTGCCGCGCGATGCCCCAGGCGTACGCGGTCTCGAGCTCGCTGCCGCGGGCGGCGGCCACGGCGAGGCCGCGCTCCGGCGCGGCCTCGCGGACCACCTCGAGCAGGCTCGTCTTGCCGATGCCCGCCGGGCCCTGGACGACGACGGTGCCGCCGCGTCCCGCGACCGCGTCGCCGAGCGCCCCGTCGATGACGGCGAGCTCGGCGTCCCGCTCGTGCAGCCGCAGCCCCATGGCTGCGGCCGACTCTAACTCGCGCTCAGCCCTCCTGCGCGGTGGAGGTCGACGGATCGCCGTCGGCCGCCGCCGCGAGGCGCGGGACCAGCTCGTCGAGCAGCGTCGGCAAGCTCAGGACGGAGACGAACGACGTCGCGTCGTAGACGCGGTCGTCGGCGGCGATGAAGACGTCGCGGCCCTCCTTGCGGACGGTCAGGTCCTTGTAGAGCGAGTCCGACCTGAGCTCCTTCTCCGTGCGGTCGCCGTCCGCGAACCAGACGAGCGTCCCCACGTCGAGCGCGTCCATCCGCTCCTCGGAGAGCTGACCGCCGAACTCGTCAGGGAACGCGTCGGCGAGCTCGGGCGGGTACTGGAAGCCGAGCTCCTCGAGGAAGCGGGAGCGGACGTCCTGCGGCCCGTAGACGAACACGCCCTGGTAGTCCGACACGATCGCGGCCTGCTGGCCGGCGAAGTCCGGGTTCTCCTCGGCCGCCTTCGCGATCAGCGCCTCGGACTCCTCGACGAGCTTCTGGGCCTCCTCGGGCTTGCCGACGGCCTGGCCGGTCAGGAGGGTCTCCTGCTGCCACGAGGAGCCGTAGTCGGGCAGGCCCTTGGGCTGGGCGACGACGGGCGCGAGCCGCGAGAGCGTCTCGTACTCCTTCTTCGTCATGCCGGAGTAGACGCCGATGATCAGGTCCGGCCGCGTCGCGGCGACCTTCTCGACCTCGATGCCGTCCTTGTAGGAGAGGACGGTGGGCGGCTCGGCGTCACCGAGCTCGTCGCGCGCCCACGGGAAGATGGCGCCGGGGTGCTCGCCGTACCACTCGGACGTCGCGACGGGCACGATGCCGAGACCCAGCAGCGCGTCCTGCTCGCGCAGGCCGACGACGGCGACCCGTTCGGGCGCCTCCTCGATCGTCGTCGAGCCGTACTTGTGGTCGATCGTGACGGGGAAGGCGGCCGGCTCGGCGGACTCCTGCGGGCTCGAGGACCCGGTGGAGCTCTCGTCGTCGTCGCCGCAGGCCGCGAGCGCAAGCGCCGCGAGGCCGGCGAGCAGCAAGGGTGGGAAGCGCATGGTTAGGGCACCCTAACATCCCTCGTGTTAGGGTGCCCGAACAAATGCCGACCCGCGGCGTAGGAATAGCAGTCGCCTTCGGCGGGCTCGCCTTCACCGCCCTGCTCTCGCTCGCCGTCGGCGCCCGCTCGATCCCGCTCGGCGACGTCGTCGAGGCGCTGCGCGGCCACGGCGAAGGGACCCGGGACGCGACGATCGTCACGGACCTCCGGGTGCCCCGGACCCTGCTCGGCATCGCCGCCGGCGCCTCGCTCGGCCTGGCCGGCGCGCTGATGCAGTCGCTCACGCGCAACCCGCTGGCCGACCCGGGCCTGCTCGGCATCAACGCGGGCGCGGCGGCGGCGGTCGTGATCGCGATCGGGCTGCTCGGCCTCGCCGGCTCGACGGCGTACGTGTGGTTCGCGTTCCTCGGCGCCGGCCTGGCGGCGGTCGCGGTGTACATGATCGGCGCAGCGGGCCGCGGCGGCGCGACGCCCGTGCGGCTGGCGCTCGCCGGCACCGCGATCAGCGCCGCCCTGACCGCGGTCATCTACGGCATCGTCCTGACCGACCCGCTGCTGCTCCAGAAGTACAACCTCTGGTCGGTCGGCGGCCTCGGCGGGCGCGGGCGCTCCGAGCTCGCCGGCGTGGTCCCGTTCATGGTCATGGGCGCCGTCGCCGCGCTCCTGCTCGCGCGGTCGCTCAACGCGCTGGCCATGGGCGAGGACAGCGCCCGCGCGCTGGGCGCCCGTGTCGGCGTGACCCGGATCGGCGGCGCGGCGGCGATCACGCTCCTGTGCGGCGCGGCGACCGCGGCGGTCGGCCCGCTCTACTTCCTCGGCCTCACCGTGCCCCATGCCGCGCGGGCGCTCTGCGGGCCCGACGTGCGCTGGGTCCTCGCCTACTCCGCGGTGCTCGGCGCGATCCTCCTGCTGGTGGCCGACGTGATCGGCCGGGTGCTCGTGGCGCCGGAGGAGCTCCAGGCGGGCCTGATGCTCGCCTTCGTCGGCGCGCCGCTGTTCATCGTCATCGTCCGCAAGCGGAACATCCCGGCGCTGTGATCGGCCTGGTCCACCCCCGCGCGATCGTCGTCGGCGGCACGCTGCTGATCGGGTGCGCGGCGCTGCTGATCGTCGCCATCGGCACCGGGGAGTTCGCCATGAGCCCGGGCGAGGTGCTCAGCGGCCTGGCCGGCAGTGACCCCGCCGCCTCGTTCATCGTTCGCGACCTGCGCCTCCCGCGGGCGCTGTGCGCGGTGCTGGCGGGCGCGGCGCTGGGCATCTCGGGCGCGATCTTCCAGTCGCTGACGCGCAACCCGCTGGGCTCGCCGGACATCGTCGGGTTCACCTACGGCGCCGGGGTCGGCGCGCTCGTCGTGATCACGGTGTTCGGTGGCTCGGGCACCGTCGTCTCGGCCGGGGCGCTGGCCGCCGGCACGATCACGGCGCTCGCGGTCTACGTGCTGGCGTTCACCCGCGGGGGCGTCTCCGGGCATCGGCTCGTGCTCGTCGGGATCGCGATCAGCGCGCTGGCGCTGGCCCTGATCGACTTCCTGCTCGCCCGCGCGCGGATCGAGGACGCCCAGGAGGCGACGCGCTGGCTCCTCGGCTCGCTCAACACGCGCGGCTGGGAGGACGTCTGGCCGCTGCTCGGGGGCTTCATCGTGCTCGCGCCCGCGCTCGCCGTCGCGGGCCGGCCGCTGCGGGCGCTCGAGCTGGGCGACGACGCCGCGCACGGGCTCGGCGTGCGCGTGGAGCGCGCGCGGCTCGGCCTCGTGCTGCTCTCCGTCGCCCTCGTCTCGGGCGTGGCCGTCGCGGTCGGGCCGGTGCTCTTCGTCGCGCTCACCGCGCCGCAGATCGCGCGGCGCGTCGCGCACTCGCCCGGGCCGGCCCTGGTGCTCTCGGCGCTCACGGGCGCGGCGCTGGTGCTGGCGGCCGACGTCGCCGCCCAGCGGCTCGTGCCGTCCACGCCGCTGCCCGTCGGCGTGATGACGGGGGCGTTCGGCGGGGTCTACCTCGCGTGGCTGCTGGCGCGCGGCTGGCGGAGGGCGGCGACGTGAGCCGGCTGCGCGCGCACGAGCTCACGCTCGCCTACGACCGGCACGTCGTCGCCCGCGACCTCTCCGTGGAGATCGCGGACGGCGGCTTCACGGCGATCGTCGGGCCGAACGCCTGCGGCAAGTCGACGCTCCTGCGCGCGCTCGCGCGGATGCTCAAGCCGCGCGACGGGACCGTGCTGCTCGACGGGGCGGCGATCGGCTCGCTCCCGACGCGCGACGTCGCGAAGCAGATCGGGCTGCTCCCGCAGAGCGCGACGGCGCCGGACGGCATCACGGTCTCCGACCTCGTCGCCCGCGGGCGCCACCCGCACCAGAGCCTGTTCCGGCCATGGTCGAAGGAGGACGCGCGGGCCGTGCGCGAGGCGATGGAGCAGACCGACGTCGTCCCGCTGGCCGACCGGCCCGTGGACGAGCTCTCGGGCGGGCAGCGCCAGCGCGTGTGGCTCGCCATGGCGCTCGCGCAGGAGACGCCGCTGCTGCTGCTCGACGAGCCGACGACGTTCCTCGACATCGCGCACCAGCTCGAGGTCCTCGACCTCTGCGCGGATCTGCACGAGCGCGGCCGGACGCTCGTCGCCGTCCTGCACGACCTCAACCACGCGTGCCGATACGCGACGCAGCTGATCGCGATGCGCGACGGGGAGATCGTGGCGCAGGGCGCCCCGGCGGACATCGTCGACGCCGCGCTCGTCGAGTCCGTCTTCGGGCTGCGCTGCTCCGTGGTGCCCGATCCGGAGATGGGCGCGCCGATGATCGTGCCGGCGGCGCGGCGTGCGCGGCGCCCGGCTCAGTCCTCGTCGAGGATCCAGTCGCCGGCGCGCAGCCAGTAGCCCGTCGCCTTGACGTGGCGGCGCGGCATGCCCCGCTCCTCCCGCAGCACGGTGCGCAGCTCGCGGGCGATGCGGCTCTCGGCGGCGCCCCAGGCCTGACCCGGCCCGTCGGGGAGCGCGAGCCCGCGGAGCGCGTCGGCGAGGTGCGAGGTCGTCGCGGCGGGCGCGCCGTCGCGGTGGACCCAGCGGACCTCGGCGTTGCCGGGGAGGTCGAGCGCGTGCTCCTCGTCGCGGTCGGCGACCTCGACGACGGCGAGGACGCGTTCCGCGGGCGGCGGCGACTCGAGGATCGCCGCGATGGCGGGGAGCGCGGTCTCGTCGCCGCACAGCAGCAGCCACTCGGCGTCGTCACGGGGCGTGAAGTCGACGCGCGGGCCGGCGTAGCCGACGGGCGCGCCGAGGGCGAGCTCGTTGGCCCAGGTGCAGGCGAGGCCGCGGGGTTCGTGGAGGACGACGTCGACGTCGATCTCGCGCGACACCGGGTCGTGGCGGCGGACGGTGTAGTTGCGCCACTCCTGCTCGGGCTCGCCGGGCGGGAAGACCCAGCCCTGGAGGGGGAGCACGATCGCCTCGCCGGGAGGCGCGAACAGCAGGGTCAGGATCTCGCCGGGCTGACTGATGGGCCACCCGTCGCCGAACTCCTCGGCGCTGAGGGTCACGCGGATCATCCGCGGCGTCAGCCGGCGGCGCGCGGCGAGGGTGGCGACGCCCGTGCGGGCGGGGAAGCGGACGCGCTCGGGCATCGAGTTAGGGCACCCTAACACGAGCGCGGGACAGCTCGATTCCGACTTGTTCCGACATAGTCCGCATAAGGCGGAATCGACCGCCCCGAGACTTCGGCCCGCCGCCCTACCCGGCCGGAGTTGACGTTCGAGGTGCCGCAGGCAACCGGGCGGCAATCGGTGCCGCCCGGCGCCATATGAGCTGCTACGCCTCCTGGTCGAGCGCCCCGCCACAGAACGGGCAGCTTGCCCGGTGGGCGACGCGATCCGCGAACCAGAGTCGCAGGCAGCGCAGGCATCGGATCCGAGACATTCGGACCTCCTTTCTTCCGGAGCGCGCCACGTGGCGGTGGCGCGGCGGTCCGGTCCTTCGTGCAGTGAGCAGTCTATCGGCTCGCTGGACGAAGAGTTGAGGCCGGAGCGCACCGTAGGCTGCGCGGGGTGGTCAAGTACCTCGGCTCCAAGCGGACGCTCGTGCCCGCGATCCGCGCGGCGGTCGAGGCGCTCGGCGTGCGCACCGCGTGCGACCTCTTCGCGGGCACGACGCGGGTCGGCCAGGCGCTCCGCCGCGCCGGCGTCGTCGTGCACTCCAACGACCTCGCGACCTACAGCGAGGCGCTCGGGCACGCGTACGTCGCGGCGGGCGAGGACGTCGACCGGGCGCGGATCCGCTCGCTGCTCGCGCACCTGGGCGGGCTCCCCGGCCGCCGCGGCTACTTCACGGAGACGTTCTGCGAGCGCGCGCGGTTCTTCCAGCCGCACAACGGCATGCGCGTCGACGCGATCCGCGACGAGATCGAGCGGCTCGGACTCGAACCCGTCGAGCGCGGGCTGCTGCTGACCAGCCTGCTCGAGGCCGCCGACCGGGTCGACTCCACGTGCGGGCTGCAGATGGCGTACGTGAAGGAGTGGGCGCCGCGGTCGTTCAACGCGCTCGAGCTGCGGGAGCCGGCGGCCGTCCACGGCCCGGCCGGGACGGTGACGCGCGCGGACGCGCTCGCGCTCGACGCCGGCAGGGCGGAGTGCGCCTACCTCGACCCGCCCTACAACCAGCACTCCTACTTCTCGAACTACCACGTGTGGGAGACGCTGATCCGCTGGGACGCGCCCGAGCACTACGGCATCGCCTGCAAGCGGGTCGACTGCCGGACCACGAAGAGCCCGTTCAACCGGCGCCGCGAGGCCGCGGGCGCGCTCGCGCGGGTCGTCGAGCGG
>JBEVIG010000061.1:0-27418 GCA_040510855.1 Solirubrobacteraceae bacterium | reverse complement strand
AGGCGATCGGCCTGGCCGTGTGCCTCGGCGCGGGCCTGGCGACGGGCGCGATCCTGGTCGCGGTCCTGAAGCGCACCACCGGCCTCGTCGTCGGCGAGGAGGTCGAGGTCGCCGGCTTCGACGCCGCCTACTGGGAGATCGTGCACGACCTCGACCCCGCCCCGGCGGCCGTCGCCGTGGTGGAGCAGGCGGCCGAGCCGCCCGCCGCCTCCGGGAACGGGGAGGGCGCGGCGACGGAGCGGGGTCCGACGACGGTCTGACCCCCCGGCGCCGGGCTCCGGCGCGGACGACATACGGGACGGTGCGGGCCGGGCGCCCGCACCGTCTCTTGCGCAGGGTGCGGGCTCTCCCGGACCTTCGTCTCGTCTTGCGTGGACAACGTCCGTGGCGACTGATACAAACCTCGCCGCCTGAACCAATTCGTCCAAGTGTTCAGTTCGTCAGAGGAGGCGAGCGTGGCATCAGCGCAGGTCGAGGAACAGGGCCTACTCAAGGCCATGACCTGGTGGGACGGGTTCGTCGTCGCCCTGGCGAACCCCGCCTTCCTGATCGCGGGCCTCGGTGGCTCCATCGGAGCCCTCGGCACCGGCGGCGCATGGCTGCTGTGGAGCATCTCCATCTGCCTCGGGGCGCTCCAGAACAACATCCACGCGGAGCTCGCGTCGATGTTCCCCAACAAGTCCGGCGGCGTCGCGCTCTACGCGCACGAGGCGTGGCGCAAGTACTCGACGCTGGTCGGCCCGCTCGCCACGTTCGGCTACTGGATCGGCTGGTCCGTCGTGCTCGCGGTGAACGGGCTCGTGGCCGGCACGCTGATCCAGGCCGAGTGGTTCTCGGACACCACCTGGGCCGAGAGCGGCGGCGGTTTCGACCTGACGCTGCCGATCGTGATCGGGATCGGGCTGATCGCGATCGTCTGGATCTTCAACATCTTCGGGGTCCGGCCCGCGGTCTGGTTCGGCTACGTCACCGGCGGCCTGCTGCTCGTCCCGGCGGCCGTGCTCATGTTCCTCCCGTACATCACGGGTGACTGGTCGAGCGACAACCTGAACTTCAACATCGGCGAGAACGGGGGGCTCGCGCTCGCCATCGTCGGGCTGTACTTCATGTGCTGGTCGTCCTACGGCATCGAGGTCGTGGCCACGTTCGCGCCGGAGTACAAGGACACGCAGCGCGACACGCGGCTGGCGCTGCGCAGCGCGGCGATGTTCTCCGGCGTCGTCTACGTGCTGCTTCCGCTGGGCCTGGGCGGCACGCTCGGCACCCAGGTCGTCGCCGACGACGCGACGCTGATCTCCTTCTACACGCTCGCCTTCGACGAGCTCGTGGGCAACTTCCTGGGCGGGGTGATGATCTTCTGCGTCGTCGCGGGCCTGGTGCTCTCGATGAACACGGCCACGATGGACGGGTCGAGAGCCCTGTACGGCATCGCGAAGGACGGGATGACGATCAGGCAGTTCGGGAAGCTGAACCGGTTCCGCGTGCCGGCGCTCGCGATGACCGTCGACGCGATCCTGAACGTGCTGCTGATCTCGTTCTTCAACAACCCGATCGAGATCATCGCCGTGTCGAACATCGGCTACGTGTTCGCGACCTGCGCGGCGCTGTCGGGCTTCCTGCTCCTGCGCAAGGACCGGCCGCAGTGGCCGCGCCCGGTGCACCTCTCGCGCCTCTGGGTGCCGCTCGGCGCGGTGCTGCTCACGGCGAACTTCATCTTCCTGGTGTTCGGCGGCTTCATCTACTCGGGCGGCTTCCTCGGGATCGAGGGCTACGGCTACGGCTGGGACAAGACCCGCTGGGGCCTGCTCGTGCTGCTGGCCGCGCTGGCGCTCTACATCTACCGCCACGTGGTGCAGGACAAGCAGCCGATCCGCTGGCGCGAGAAGGTGCCGGCGACGCCGGAGGAGGAGCTCGCGCACCGCGAGCTCGCCGCCGCGTCGACCGCGGCCGCGCCCGTCTGAGTTCGTTCCGCCCGGGGCCTGCGCGTCAGTCGGCGCGCAGGTCCCAGCGCGGGAGCTGGGCGATCGCCGCGCGGTAGCGCTTGCGGTGCGTCGGCCGGATGAAGACGAACCAGCTGATGATCGCCATCGGCATGATGAAGAACACGCCGAGGATGTTGCCGGTCAGCGTGAAGAGGATCGCGAGCACCGCGACGCTGAGCCCGAGGGCGATGGGGACCGCGCGGAAGCGCATCTGCAGCTTGCGGATCGCCTGGTACTCGTCGGCGGGGATGTGCGACGTGTCGTAGGACCGGCCGCAGTCGGGGCAGGTCCAGCGCTCGCCGTAGAAGAGCTCCTTGCGGGCGCCGCAGTCGCACGTGACCGTGATCGGGGGCCCCTTGGTGATCGTCCCCGGCGTCTCGGACCCGAACCGAAGCCGCGGCTTGCGGTCGGGGCCTGCGTCCGCCCCCGGCGGGCGGTTGCGGGCGCGTCGTCCCATGGCGCGATCCTAGCCGTCGCCGCCGTGACCCGCGCCCTCAACCCGGTCGCCCGCGCGGCCGATGACCCGGGGGATGACCCAGCAGACGCGCCAGGCGGCGATCCTCCTCGCGGGCGCGTTCGTCCTGGCGATCGCGTTCCTCACCTTCAAGTCCCAGGCGCTGTCCTCCGACGGAGCGCTGCGGGTCGGGGACGACGCCGGCACCATCCACGTCACCGACGGGGCACGGGCCGGCGGCCTCACGTACGCCCCGGGCATCACCCCGGACGACCAGGCGTGGATCGAGGCGGCGATCGCCCAGGTGCGGCCCGAGGCCGCGGCGCTGATCGCCGAGGTCGACGGGCTCGTCACGGTCGGCCCGCTCGCCACCGGGACCGCGGAGGGCGCGATCGGCCGCGCCTCGAGCGGCCCCGAGGGCCTGAAGGTCGCCTTCGACCTGACGCGGCTCAACAACGATCTCGTGATGGAGCGCAACGCCGCCGTCGTCCACGAGCTCGGGCACATCGTCGACTACGTGCTCGTCGACGATCGGATGCTCGCCCAGCTCGACGCGGGCATCCCGCAGGGCGGCGCGTGTGGCCTCGCGGTCAACTGCGACGCGCCCGAGGAGCGGTTCGCGGACACCTTCGCGAAGTGGGCGCTGAACGGCGCCATGTCGGTCGGCTCGGGCTACGGCGTCCCGATGCCGGCGTCGATCGAGGGCTGGGGGCAGCCGCTCGGCGGCCTCGCGATCTCGCTGCCGAAGTAGGCTTCTGCCGCGGTGCGCAACGCGGATGCGGAGCGGTTCGTCAGGGAGGTGTGGGCAGCGTTCCAGCGCGAAGGCGTGCCCGCGGTGCTCGCGATGGCCTGGCCCGACGCCCGCTGGCGGCCCCATTCCGCGCACGGCCGCCGCTTCGAGTCCACCGCGGAGTACCGCGCGCAGCTCGAGCGGCTGACGGACGCCGGAGAGCGCGTCGAGGCGCAGGGGCTCGGCATGTGGTCGCACCACGACGTGGTCGTCGTGCGCGGGCGGATGCGGGTCCGCGGGCGGCGCGGCCTGCTCGAGGACACGCGGATGTACTGGCTGTTCGGCGTGCGCGACGGCAAACTCGACCGCGTCTCGTCCTCGCCCGATCTCGCCGGGCTGCTGCGGGAGGCGGGCCACGATGACCCGGTCCTCGCCCGCGAGGCGTTCATCGCGCTGTACCGCGACGCCGACCTCTAGCGGCTGAGGTGTTTCAGGCGGCGGCCCGCCGCGGAGTCCGCGATCAGCGTGGCGAGCCGGCGCTCGCGCGTCTCGGGCTTCTTCGCGCTCGTGACCCAGTGGATCGCGGTGCGGCGGTAGCCGGGCGGCTGTGCGTCGAAGAACGCGGCGGCGGCCTCGTCGGCGTCGAGCCGCGCGCGCTGCCCGGCGCTCAGCTCGGCGGGCGTCGCCTGCTCGAAGGAGTAGACGCCGGTCCGGTCCTCGCGCCGCCTGGCGAAGGCGTCCTCGCCGGCGTCGTGCATCAGGCCCGCGGCGCGGAGGCGCTCGATCTTGGCCACGTTGACCGCGCTCCAGTTGCTGCCCGGCTTGCGCGGGCTGAAGCGCTGGGCGTGGCGCTCGTCGTCGATCCGGTGCATGACGCTGTCGATCCAGCCGAAGCAGAGCGCCTCGTCGACGGCCTCCGACCACGTCATGTTGTGGCTCGCCGAGTGCTTCTTGTACATCCCGAGCCAGACCTCGGCCGCGCTGTCGTGGTTGGCCTGCAGCCACGCGCGCCAGCCGGCCGCGTCGTCGAACCAGAGCGGCTCGCTCATGCGGCGGCGGCCGCCGCGAGCACCTCGGCGGCGGTCGCGCAGTCGTCGCGGGAGACGTCGAGGTGGGTGACCGCGCGGACCGTCCGCGGGCCGAAGGCCATCGTGAGGACGCCGGCGGCCTCGGCGCGCTCGAGGACGGTGGGCGCGTCGGGCGCGCCCTCCTCGAGGTGGAAGACGACGATGTTGCTCTCCAGCCCGTCGAGGTCGAGCCGCACGCCGTCGGTCGCGGCGAGGGCCTCGCCGATCACGCGGGCGTTCGCATGGTCGTCGGCGAGCCGGCCGACGTGATGCTCGAGCGCGTGGTTGCCCGCCGCGGCGAGGATGCCGGCCTGGCGCATCGCGCCGCCGAGCATCCGCCGGTAGCGGACGGCGGCGGCGATGTCCTCGCGGGTGCCCGCCACGAGCGAGCCGGCCGGGCAGCCGAGGCCCTTGGAGAGCGCGAGCGAGACGAGGTCGAATGGCGCGGCGAGCGCGGCCGGGTCATCGCCGCGGGCGGCGGCCGCGTTGAGCAGCCGCGCGCCGTCGAGGTAGGAGGCGACGCCGTGCTCGCGGGCGGCGGCGCCGATCCGCTCGAGCTCCGCGCGGTCCCAGACCAGCCCGCCCTTGCGGTTCTGCGTGTCCTCGACCTCGACGAGCGTCGTCGGCGGGTAGAGGGGGTGGTCGAGCGGGTTGCGGGCGGCGAGGAACTCGTCGGCGGTGAAGCGGCCGTCGCTGCCGATCTCGGTGAACTGGATGCCGGCGTTGGCCGCCGCGGCGCCGGTCTCGTGCCACACGGCGTGGCTCTCGAGGCCGACGATCACGTCGTCCCCGGGCCGGGTGTAGAGCTTGAGCGGGAGCTGGTTGGCCATCGTCCCGGTCGGGACGAAGAGGGCCGCCTCCTTGCCGAGCAGGGCGGCGACGCGCTCCTGGAGCTCGATGACGCTCGGGTCCTCGCCGAACTGGTCGTCGCCGACGGGCGCGCGGGCGATCGCCTCGCGCATCGCGCCGGTCGGGCGGGTGACGGTGTCGGAGCGGAGGTCGATCACGCGGTCTCGAGCGCGCGGGGGACGAGCATCGCGCTGATCGGCCCGATGGCGAGCCGCTCGGCCGTCCCGGGGCGCAGGTCGCCGCGACCGGCGCGCGGATCGCGCGCGGGGACGGGGAGGCCGAACAGCCGGTGCCCGAACTCGGCGGCGTGCACCCGCAGCGCGCGGCCGGCGTCGGCGCGACCGAGCCGCCAGCCCGCCGCGACGAGCGTGGGGCCGTGCCACAGCTCCCAGCGCCAGCGCCGGAACGGGAGCCGGCCCGGCGGGAGCTGGTACAGGGCGTAGGCGAAGGTCAGGCCCTCGACGGTCGGCACGCAGTGGAGGCTAGCGGCGCGCCCGGGGTGCGCGCTCGGCTAGCGTCGCGCCCATGCCCTCACCGCTCGCTGATCGCGTCGTCGTGATGTCCGGCGGGAGCCGCGGCATCGGCCTGGCCATCGCCGTCGCCCTCGCGCGGGAGGGCGCGCGCGTCGCTCTCCTCGCCAAGACCGACCAGCCGCACCCGCGGCTGCCGGGCACGATCCACACCGCCGCCGAGGAGATCGAGGCGGCCGGGGGCGAGGCCCTCGCGATGGTCGGCGACGTGCGCGACGACGCGCAGGTGGAGGCGTTCGTGGCCGCCGCCGCCGAGCGCTGGGGCGGCGTCGACGTCGTCGTCAACAACGCGTCGGCGATCAACCTCGTGCCGGTCGCGGCGCTCGAGCCCAAGCGCTACGACCTGATGCTCGACATCAACACGCGCGGCACCTACCTGCTCACGCGCGCGGCGCTCCCGCACCTGCGCGAGTCCGATCACGCGCACGTGCTGACCCTCAGCCCGCCGCTCTCCACCGACCCGCGCTGGCTGCGCGGCCACGCGGCCTACACGGTCTCGAAGATGGGGATGACGATGATCACCCTCGGCGTCGCCGAGGACGAGCGCGAGCACGGCGTCGCCGCCAATTGCCTGTGGCCGCGGACGCTGATCGCCACGGCGGCGGTGCAGAACCTGCTCGGCGGCGACAGGGCGATGGCGATGAGCCGGACGCCCGAGATCGTCGCCGACGCCGCCCGCGTGGTCCTGGAGCAGGACCCGCGGACGGCGACCGGCAACGCCTACATCGACGACGAGGTGCTCGCCGGCGCGGGGATCACCGACCTCTCGCCCTACAAGGCGGGCGACGGCGAACTCGCCCTCGACCTGTTCGTCGACGGCTGGCCGGACTGACTCACCGGCCGCCCGCGGCCGTCCGGTAGCGGTGGACGGCGAGCGGCGCGAACACGACGAAGATCACCGCGGTCCAGACGAACGCGGCCCAGATCGAGTTGCCCGCCGGCGCGCTGAGCCACAGCGCCCGGATCGCGTCGACCACGATCGTGAACGGGTTGATCTCGGCGAACCACTGCAGCGCGCCCGGCATCGATTCCACCGGCACGAACGCCGAGGAGATGAACGTGAGCGGGAACACCGCGATGAAGCCGACCGAGTTCGCGGCCTCGGGTGAGGACACGAGCAGCCCGAGCAGCGCGAAGAACCACGAGAACGCGTAGCCGAACAGCAGCAGGAGCACGACCCCGAGCAGGATCTCGCCGACCGTCGAATCGAACGAGAAGCCGATGATCAGGCCCGTGACGAGCAGCACCGTCATCGACAGGAAGTTCGTCACGACGTCGGCGAGCGTCCGGCCGGCGAGCACCGCGGAGCGGGCCATCGGCAGCGAGCGGAAGCGGTCGATCAGGCCCTTCTTGAGGTCCTCGTTGAGCCCGAGCGCCGTCACGAACCCGCCGAACGCGATGTTCTGGACGATGATGCCCGGGATCAGGAAGTCCGCGTAGTCGTCGAAGCCCGGCGTGGAGATCGCGCCGCCGAAGACGTAGACGAACAGCAGCACGAACATGATCGGCTGGACCGTGAAGGCCAGCAGCAGGTCGGGCGCGCGCGGCAGCCGGATCAGGTTGCGCTCGGCCACCACGAGCGTGTCGGAGATCACCCGGCTCATGACTGCTCCTCCTCGTCCTCGCCGTGCTCCTCGGCCACGCGGCCGGTGAGCGCCAGGAACACGTCGTCGAGCGTCGGCCGGCGCAGGACGAGGTCGTCGACCCCGACGCCGGCGGCGTCGAGCCGGCGCACGGCCTCGACGATCGCGCCATCGTGCTTGCGCACCGTCAGCTTCACCAGCCCGCGCTCGCAGGCGACGGGCTCGTCGGACATGTCCGCGAGCGCCTCGCGCGCCGCGGCCTCGCTCGCGCCCTCGTCGAGCTGGACCTCGAGCCGCTCGCCGCCGACGCGGCTCTTCAGCTCGTCCGACGTGCCGTCCGCGATCACGCGGCCGTGGTCGATCACCGCGATGCGGTCGGCCAGCCGGTCGGCCTCGTCGAGGTACTGGGTCGTGAGCAGGACGGTCGTGCCGTCCGCGACCAGGCGCTCGATCGTCTCCCACAGCGCGAGTCGCGAGCGGGGGTCGAGCCCCGTCGTCGGCTCGTCGAGGAAGAGGACGGGCGGCCGGGCGACGAGCGCCGCGGCCAGGTCGAGCCGGCGGCGCATGCCGCCGGAGTAGGTCTTGGCCGGCCGCTTCGCCGCGTCGACGAGCTGGAAGCGGTCGAGCAGCTCGGCGGCGCGCTGCTTCGCCTTGCGGCGCGCCTCGCCGTAGAGCCGGCCGACCATGACGAGGTTCTCCTCGCCGGTCAGGTTCTCGTCGACCGCCGCGTACTGCCCGGCGAGGCCGATGCGCTCGCGCAGCTTCGCGGCGTCGCGCACCGCGTCGAGGCCGGCGACGCGCACCTCGCCGGCGTCGGGGAGCAGGAGGGTCGTCATCACGCGCACCGCCGTCGTCTTGCCCGCCCCGTTGGGGCCGAGCAGTCCGAGGACGCTGCCCGCCGGCGCCTCCAGGTCGACGCCGTCGAGGGCGCGGACCTCTCCGAAGGACTTGACGAGCCCGGACACGCTGATCGCCGCCTCTCCGCTGCCGGCGCCGGCTCTGTGGCCGGTGGTCGCGCTCTCCTGGACCGTCATGGGAGCTCCTTGCGTGGGGTCATGTCCGCAACCCTACGGATCCTTTAGGACAGGAATCGTCCGCAATTCCTGCCAAGGTTCGAACCAGATGACCGAGACCTCCGGACGCCTGCTGAAGCTCCTGTCGCTGCTCCAGACGCGGCGCGACTGGCCGGGCGACGAGCTCGCGGGCCGGCTCGAGGTATCCGGCCGCACGATCCGCCGCGACATCGAGCGGCTGCGGACCCTCGGGTATCCGGTCGAGGCCAGCACGGGGCCGCTCGGCGGCTACCGGCTCCACGCGGGCGCGGCGATGCCGCCGCTGCTGCTCGACGACGACGAGGCGGTCGCGATCGCCGTCGGCCTGCGCACCGCGGCCGGCACCTCGGTGGCCGGGATCGAGGACACGGCGCTCCGCGCGCTGGTCAAGCTCGAGCAGGTGCTCCCCTCGCACCTGCGCCGCCGCGTCCAGGCGATGCAGGCGGTCACGGCGGCCGCGCCCGGGAGCGGGCCGACCGTCGACGCCGAGGCGCTCACCGTGATCGCGACGGCCACGCGGGACCGCGAGCGCGTCCGCTTCGGCTACAAGGCGCGCGACGGGAGCGAGAGCCGCCGTCTCGCCGAGCCGCACTCGCTCGTGAACCTCGGCCGCCGCTGGTACCTCGTCGCCTGGGACTGCGACCGCCGGGCGTGGCGGACGTACCGGATGGACCGCGTCGAGCGCCCGCGGCCGGCGGGCTCGCGCTTCCAGCCGCGCGAGCTCCCCGCGGCCGATCCCGCCGAGTTCGTCTCGGAGAACCTGATGAGCGCGCCGCAGCGCCACCAGGCGCGGCTCACGCTCCACGCCTCCGCCGACGCGCTGCGCGAGCGCCACCCGTCCTGGTGGGGCCAGCTCGAGCCGATCGACGACGAGCGCTGCGAGTACCGCACCGGCGACGACTCGCTGGAGTGGCTCGCGATGCGCGTCTGCATGCTCGGCGTCGACTTCGAGGTGCACGAGCCGCCCGAGCTCGTCGACGCCCTGGCGGCGATCCAGGGCCGGATCGGCCGCGCTACAGCGCGAACACGATGAGTGCGATGGTCGAGAGCGCCAGCAGGGCGCCCACGACCGTCATCCCGTCCACGACGCGCCGGTCGAGCCGGCTGAAGGTCCCGGCCTCGAGCGCCTCCTCGACGTGGCGGTGGCGGGCGTGCCCGGCGATGAACATCGCGATCGCCAGCACCGCGTAGCCCGTGCCGACGAGGATCCAGGGCCAGTTCGTGCCGCCGGTGAGCTCCGGGGCGAGCCGGCCCACCGCCAGCGCCGCGACCGCCGTGCCGAGCGCGGTCCGCCACCAGGCCAGCCACGTGCGCTCCGCGGCGAGCCAGGTGCGCCGGGTGACGTCCTCGTCCGCCATGTCGGCCCGAGCATGCCATCTGGGAGGATCGGGTGCCATGCCGGTGCGGCGCGAACGCGCGGAGGACGTGGCTGCCGTCGAGGCGGTGACCACCGCCGCGTTCGCCGAGCCGGGGAAGGGCGAGCCCGTCGAGACGCGGCTGCTGCGCGAGTTGCGCGCGGACGCGGGCTGGCTTCCGGCGTACTCGCTGGTCGCCGAGGACGAGCGCGGGGGGCTGGTCGGCCACGTCGTCTGCACGCGCGGCGACGTCGACGGCGCGCCGGCGCTCGGGCTCGGCCCGATCAGCGTCGCGCCCGCCGCCCAGCGCGCCGGCGTCGGCTCCGCGCTCATGCGCGCGGTGCTCGCCGCGGCCGGGGAGGGCGGGGAGACGCTCGTGTGCCTGGTCGGCGACCCGGCGTACTACGGCCGCTTCGGGTTCACCGCTGCGTCAGGCCTCGGCGTCGCCTCGCCGGAGCCCGCCTGGGGCGCGTACTTCCAGGCCCTCGCGCTCGCGCCGGATGCGCCCCGCGGCACATTCGCGTACGCGGCGCCGTTCGGCCGCCTCTGAGCTTGCGCGCTCCGGGGGCGGCCGGTACCGTCGGAGGACGGCGCCGTCCTGCGCCGAACCCCCGAATCCGGTGCTCACGCCGCCGGCCCGCGGGGGCAAAGGTGGCTCCAGCCGTCGGGACGAGGTCGTTGCCTGCCCTTTCCGCGGGGCGTCGTGAGCGTGAGTCGCGATCGCCGCCGCGCCGAGAGGAGCATCGACGATGACCCAGCAGAAGTCCTTCAAGCGCCTGGTCCGGGCCCGCATGGAGAAGACAGGCGAGAGCTACACCGCGGCGCGCGCCCGCATCCTCGCCGCCGACCCCGGCCAGAAGGCCACGGAGGGCCCCGCGCTCTCCGTCTCGGAGGCGGTGATCGCGGAGCGCACCGGGCGCGGCTGGGAGGAGTGGTTCGACCTGCTCGACTCCTGGGGCGCGTACGACGTCCCGCAGCCCGAGGCCTCCGACTGGGCCGCGCGCGAGTTCGGCCTGGACCGCTGGAGCGCCCAGGCGGTGACGATCAACTACCAGCGCGCCCGCGGCCTGCGCGCGGTCGGCGAGCACGCGGACGGGTTCACCGTCACCGCGAGCAGGACGATCGCCGTCCCGGTCGACCGGCTCTACGACGCGTTCGTGGACGCGTCCCAGCGCGCCGGCTGGCTGCCGGAGGGCGGCCTGCGCGAGCGCACGGCGACGCGCCCGAGGTCGGCCCGGTTCGACTGGGGCGACGACGGCTCCCGCGTCGTCGTCTTCTTCACGGAGAAGGGCGACGGCCGCAGCCTCGCGTCGCTCTCGCACGAGCGCCTGCCCGACGGCGAGGCGGCCGAGCGGATGAAGGCGTTCTGGCGCGAGCGCGTCAGCGCCGTCAAGGAGTTGGTCGAGCGGGCCTGATCGACGGTCGAGGCCGGGCCGCACGGTCGCCGCCCGCGGGAGTAAGGTCGCTGCAGAGGGTCACATGGGTCACAGCTTCGGCAACCACTCCCCCTCGGAGAACCGGCTCGCCGAACTCTCGCGGGCATACACCGTCGCGCTCCTCATCGGCGACGAGGTCGCCGCCGAGACGACGATCCGGGATGCGCTCGACTCCCGCCTGACGATGGCCGAGATCGACGACGAGATCATCGCCCCCGCGCTCTGGTACGTCGGCGAGCTGTGGCAGCGCGGGGAGATCACGGTCGCGGACGAGCACCTCGCGACGGAGATCTCCCTGCGGGTGCTCGCCCTGCACCGTGAGGCGCACCGCCTCGTCGCGCACCGTCGCCGCGCGACGGTCATGCTGGCCGCGCCGTCCGGCGAGCGCCACATCGTCGCGCTCGAGATGGTCGCCGACCTGCTCCGCGACGCGGGCTACCGCGTGCTCAACCTCGGCGCGGACGTGCCGCCGGCCGCGCTCGCCCTCGCCGCCGAGCGTCACAAGCCGGACGTCATCGCCATGAGCGCGACGATGCCGGGCGGCGGCGACCGGATGGTCATCGCCGCCGACGAGATCCAGGAGCGCGTCCCGGAGGCGCGCTTCGTCGTCGGCGGCCGCGCGCTCACCTCCCGGCTCCACGCCCGCCCGGGCATGGAGACCTGCGGGCGCGTGACCGAGGTGGTCGAGACCGTCGACGCAGTGCTCAAGCGCGCCGAGCTGAACTAGCGCCCCAGGTCGAGCAGCGCGTGGGCGGAGGGCGCCGGCAGCGGCGGCTCGCGCTCCGGCGTCGCCCAGCCCGCCGTGAACGCGCCGACGATCGCGGCGACCGTGGAGGCCGTCGCGGCCAGCGCGGGCGGCAGGTCGATCGCGCCCGCGAGCTGGAGCAGGATCGGCAGGAAGCCGATCGCGCCCGCGCCCGTCGTGGCCGCGCTCACCTTGCGCCGCACCCGGCGGCCCTCGCGCGTGATCTCGGCCGCGGCGAGCTCGCGCGCCGCCGTCTCGAGCTTCTCGAGACGGGCCTCGAGGTCCTCGTCGCTGCCGACCGTGGCCATCGCGCCGGTGCCGACGATCGCGAGATCGGGCTCGACCGCCGCATCGTCGTCCTCGGCCGGGTCGAGGTCGGCGAACAGGTCCTCCTCGGCGAGCGGGTCCTCGCCCTCCGCGAACGGCTCGTAGCCGGCCTCGTCGGACACCTCGTCCTCCTCGGGCTCGGCCGTCGCGGCCAGCACGGACTCCGTGAAGACGCCGTCCTCGCCGTTGTGCTCGTACGCCATCGTTCCTCCTCAGATCGCGCAGTGGACGTGGTTCTTGTGGGCCTGCTCCGTCGCCGCCGGGTAGCGGGTGAAGCGGCCGTACTTGACGTTGCGGGCGACGTCGGGCCCGATCAGCTCCGCGAGCCCGGCCGGGTGGCGGGCGAGCTGGTGCTGGAAGGCGACGAAGCGCCGTTGCGCGTCGGCGCTGTACGGGTTGCCGGCGACGCCGAAGTCGACCGCCCGGCCCTGGTAGTGGAAGCTGCCCGGCGCGTGCGTGCCGCCGGTCGTGCTCGTCACGACGAGGCCGAAGCGGTGGGCGGCGACGATCACCTCGAGCAGCCGGCGCTCGCGCGGCGCCGGGTTGCCGCGCAGGAGCGCGCCGACGTCGGGCGTCGCGTAGCGCTTGCGCAGCGTCGCGCGGAACTCGGGGTCCTTGCGGCCCTTCGTGATCTCGTGGGCGGCCTTGCGCGTCTCCGGGCCGACCTTGCCGTCGACGGCGATCCGCTTGCGCACGCGCCACGCCTCGAACAGCCGGTTGCACTCCGCCTGGAGCGCGCGCACGCGCTGGGCCTTCGGCGGCTTGTGCTCCTTCGGCTCCTCGCGCTCGGGGGGCGGCGGCGGGCCGTCGTCGTCCGGCGGCGGCGTCCGCGCGAACCGCTTGCGCAGCTCCTCGGCGAACGCGGCGCCCTCGTGGGCGGCGCGGTCGCGCTCCGCGTCGGTCGGCGTGGCGAGCGCGGCGCCGATCAGCCGGTACGTGCGGACCTCGCGCTCGGGGGCGAGCCCGAGCGTCTTGCAGATCTCGCGGAACGCCGTCGCGGTGTGCTCGCCCCAGCGCCCGTCGAGCGCGAGCACGGCGGGGGAGCCGAGCCGCACGAGGTGCTGGTTGAGGTCGCGCTGGAGGCAGACGACGGCGGCGGCGCGCCGTTCGTCCTCGGGCCGCGCCGGCCCGCCGAGCACCGTCCGCTGCGGGACGCCGGCGGCCCGCAGCCGCCGGGCGTACGCGGCGCCCTCGTCCTCGGCCCGCTCGCGTTCGGCCGCCGTGCGCCCGGCGAGCGCGCCGGCGATGATCCGGAACGTCCGGGCGTCGCGCTCCGCCTCGATCCCGAGCACGCGGCACACGGCCTCGAACGCACGCTCCGTGTACGGGTCCCACTCGCCGTCGACGGCGAGCCGCGTCGGCTGGCGCAGCCGCTCGAGATGGCCGTTGAGGTCGGCCTGGAGCGCCGCGATCCGCGCGCGCCGCTGGGCCGCCTCGTCGAGCGGCGTGCCGCCGAGCCGGACGGTGGCGCCCGTGCGCTCCCGCGCGTACCGGCGCCGCAGCTCCTCGGCGAACGCGGCGCCGTCGCCCTCGGCGCGGGCCAGCTCCGCCGGCGTCCGGGTCACCGACGTGCCGGCGATGATCCGGTAGATCCGCGCGTGGCGCTCGGCGGCGATCCCGAGCACGCGGCAGACGTCCTCGAACGCCGCCTCGGTCTGCGGGCCCCAGCGGCCGTCGGTCGCGAGCAGCCGCAGGGCGCCGAGCCGGCGCAGGTGCTCGTTCAGCGACTCCTGGAGCGACTCCACCTGCTCGCGCCGGCGCGTCCGCGCCTTGTGCTCCGGCTTGTGCTCCGGCTTGCGCTCCGGCTCGTCGGCGTCCTCGTCGCGCTTCGCCGTCCGCTTGCCGTACGAGTAGAGCTTGTACTGCCGCATCAGCGCGATCAGCTTGTCCGCGTAGGACGGGTCGGTCGCGTACCCCGCCTTGGCGATCGCGCGGGCGAACGCGTCCGGGTCGCCCGTGTGGCCGAACGCGGGCGCGTAGCGCGAGTTGACCTTGAGGAAGTTCGCGTGGTCGCGGAACGAGTCCGCCATCGACGCGTAGGAGCGGAAGCGCGCGTTCACCGTGATCGAGCGGCCGTTGACCACCTCGCGCGTCGGCAGCGTCACGAAGCCCTTGGCGATCGGCCCGATCTGCGGCACGCCGCCCTTGTCGTACGCCTTGATCCCGAAGTAGTTGTTCGCCCCGCCCATGTGCGCGCGGCCCCAGTCGGACTCGAGCGCGGCCTGGGCGAGCGTGACCGCCGCCGGCACGCCGTACTCCTTCGCCGTGGAGCGCGCGGCGCGCGCGGCGCGCGCGATGAACGCCTCCTGCACGGTGCGTGTGACGGTCACGACGTCCTCCCTTGGAGCGAGGGCAGCGGGGGCAGGGCCACGGTGGGGTCGCCGAGGACGACCATCGCCTGGCGGTCGCGGGCGCCGAGCAGCGTCGCCATCGCGACGTCCTCGGTCGGCTCGCCCTTGTCGAACGCGCGCTGGGCGGCGTCGCGCTGGGTGTAGAGCTCGCCGACGTGCCCGTACGCCTCGCGCAGCGCGTGGCCGACGGGCGCCGGCGAGTAGAGCCGCTCGTACAGCGCGGCGCGGATGCTCGCGGTGAGCGGCTGGCCGGTCGCCTTGTGGGCGACGGTCCAGTCGAACGTCGGCTCGACGTGGCCGACGAAGGCGCGCAGCGGCCGCTCGGCGCCGAGCAGGGCGAGGGGCAGCGGCGCGACGTGCGCGCCGAGCCCCGCGATGCCCTCGAGCAGCGCGTCGACCGGCGAGCCGGGCGCGAGCAGGCCGCGGAAGATCGTCGCCGCATCGCAGCCGGCGCCGCAGCAGGCGTGGGCGTACCAGATCGCCCCGTCGGGCTGCCAGGCGTCGAGCAGCGGCTCCGGCTCGAGCAGCGCGTGGTCGTTGCCGACCGGCTTGCCCAGGTCGCGGAGCATCGCGCCCGGATCGGCGAGCGGCCCGGTCTTGCCGTGGCTGGTGGTGACGACGAGGCCCGGGCGGTGCTCCGCGAGCCCGTCGTGGAGCGCGCCCGCGGTCGCGTCGTCGACGAGGCGCGCGTCGAGCTCGGCGTCGGCGGCGAGCCGCTCCTGGAGCGGGAGCGCGATCGTCCGCCGCATCAGCCCGGAGATGTCGCCGCCGCCGTGGTCGGTGGCCCACACGAGCGTGCGCTGCGGCGAGGCGCCGGCGCCCTCCCAGTCGCGCAGCAGCGCGCCGACGTAGTTGGCGAGCGCCGGGCCGGTGAGCGGCAGCCGGCCGACGGCCGCGGCCTGGCTCGCCGCGTACTGGAGCTCCCACGGGATCGCATCGGGCCCGGCGGCGATCAGCAGGTAGCGGGGGAGCGCGCCCTCGGCGGTCCCGCGCTCGGCGCCGCTGAGCGCGATGTCCTGCGCGCCGCGGTGCTCGTAGTGGCGGCGCAGGTGCGTGTGGCGCAGCCGCGGGTCGTCGACGTAGCGCAGCACGGGCGAGCCGGGCCGGGCGGCGAGCAGGTCGCGCAGCGGCGCGGGCGCGTCCTCGCCGCGCGCCTTGGCGGCGTCGTCGAGCGCGTCCGTGTCGGGGAGCACGACGCCCCAGCCGACGCGGGGGTCCCGCCAGTCGCGCGGGTCGGCCTCCGCCTCGGGCGCCAGCAGCTTCGGCGGAGCCCCGCCCTGCGCGCCGAGCGCCCAGCCCAGTGCGCCCGGCGCGAGGGGGCTCGTGGCCGGGGTGCCGTTCCCCGTCCAGGCGTTCACGCTCAGCGCGGCCGGCAGCGTCATGCCGCCGACTCCAGCGCCTGGAGCGTCTTCTGCACCTCGGCCTCGATCCGGTCGCGGACCGCCTGGGGCGTGTCGGCCGGCATCTGCGCCGAGTAGCGCAGGAGCGTGTCGAGGAAGTCGGTCAGCCGCTTGCGCTCGGAGGCCGAGTGCGTCGGGTCGGCCTTCACGCGCGCGATCCGCAGCGGGTCGGGCCGGACGTAGAGGACCGGGAGCGTCCACTCGCGGTGGCGCTCGGCCGCCTCCGCGTCCCCGCGGTGCAGGTCGCGCAGCGCGCGCCGCGGGTCGACCAGCGCGGCGGCAAGCTCGAGCTCGGCCTCCTCGCCCGGCTTCAGCCGCTCGTCGATCTGCCGCAGCAGCGACGAGTAGAAGCCGCGGGCGAAGACGGCCGCGTGGGCGCTCGCCACCGGCTCGCGCATGCCGACCGTGGCGGGATAGCCCGCGCTGATGAGCAGCGAGGCGAGCGAGCGGGCGCCCTCGGCGTCGCTGCCGCCCTCGCAGCAGTTGAGCGTCACGACCCACGCCGCGTGGCCGACGCCGCGCAGCTGGAGCGGCTCGAGCACGATCGAGCTTCCCTGGCCGACGGTGTGGTCGCGGCGCGTGGCGAGCTGGAGCATCGGCGCCGCGCCGCCCGTGCCGTGGCAGAACAGGTGGAGGATGTGCGGGTCGACGTGGCTGATCGCGGCGAGCAGCGCGGGCGCGTCGGAGAGCATCGTCACCGTGCCGGGGATCCCGTCCTCGGCCAGCTCGCGCTCGATCTGCTCCTTGAGCTCGAGCTCGCCGACGTGGATCGACAGCTCGAGCTCGAGGTCGAGGTGCGCGTCGGCGATCGCCGCGCGCAGCGCGCCCCACTCCTCGGCGGCGGGGACGCCCACCGCTGACATCACGGCCATGAAGCGCAGCGGCGGGGCGAACGTGCGGACGTCGCGCTCGCGCGGCTGCTGGGCGGCGATCCGCGCGATCGGCCAGCGGCCCTCGAGCGCGAGGAAGCCCTGCTGGGGCGCGAAGAGCGTCTCCCACGGGTACTCGCCGGCCGACTCCGAGCCGATCAGGCGCAGGTAGAGCGGGCAGCAGTCCGTGGGCGCGATGCCCATCGCCATCGTCATCGCGTCGGCCACCGCCGGGTGCTCGCCCAAGCGGCCGAGGAGCGTCTCGCCGACCTGGCGGACGGCCGGCGGCTCCGCGTTGAAGCGCTCCATCAGGTCCGTGCTGCAGGCGAACGGGTGCAGGCGCTCCGCGTCGGGGATGGCGAACGGGGCGTCGTCGAGCGAGACGAAGATCTGCTCCGGCTTGGAGTCGTCGGGCGTGATCCCGGCGACGCGGACGACCACGCGGCTCACTGCGCGCTCTCCTCGATCGCCGTGGAGATGAAGTGCAGCGCCTCGGTCACGCCGGGCGCGACGGCCTCGCTCTCGCCGGGCGCGCGCTCGATGCCGATCATGTCCGCCGTCCAGCGCTCCAGGAGCCGCTGATTGGCCGCGGCCCAGGCGGGCGCGCCCTCGGCGATCGCGGGCGTGCACTGGTCGATGGCGTGCTCGAGGTCCTTCTGGAGGTCCTCGCGCTTCGCCGGCGCCGCCGGCCCGCGGTCGTGCACGCGGCGCGGGTGGCAGGAGACCATCAGCCCGCGCGACTCGGGCGGGTGCTCGCGCTCGTGCGTGTAGAGGTAGCTCATCGCCGCGGCGAGCGCGTGGGGGTCGGCGCCGCGGGCGCCGAGCACGACGGGGCCGGAGACGAGCGCGGTCATCCGGTGGGCGAGCAGCCGGACGGCGGCCTCGCCGCCCGTGGCGCCCAGGCTCACGCTCCACGCACCGACGTGGGTGAGGCAGGCGAGCAGCTGGCCGGTGCTCACGAGCCGCACGGAGCTCGGGCAGGCGATGCCGGCGGGCGAGTCGCCCATGTCGAGCATCCCGTACGTGCGCGAGAGGCGGCCGGGGGCGATGACGTGGACGACGTCGACCGAGCGCGGCGCGATCTCGGCGGCGAGCCAGCGCATCCACGGCGACTCGAGCTCGTCCTCGACGGGGAGGTCGGCGAACGGCGGCTCGTGCACGATGACCGGGTGCGCGGCGGCGGCGGCGCGGCCCGCTGCGGCGGCGAAGACCTCGACCTCCGTGCCGTCCGGGAGGCCCGGGACGACGGCGCCGAGGAAGTCGTCGAGCGCCTGCGTGGCGGACGCGGGCGCGCAGACCGCGATCCGCAGCGCCTTCGCCGTGCGCGGGGCGGGGACGGCGGAGAGCGGCAGCCGCAGCAGCGGGGCGGGGAGTGCGGGCGCGAGGATCCGCTCCCAGGGCAGGACGGGCAGGTAGCCCCAGGGACGCTCGAACTCGAGCCAGATCGGCTCGCCGCGGAGGAGGTCCACGAGCGTGCTGCGGATCAGGTGCTGGGTGTCGGGCGGGAGCTGGAGCGGCGTGCCCGCCTCGAGCGCGGCCGCGATGCCGGCGAGGTCGACGGGCAGCAGCAGCGGCAGCTCGACCTCCTCGCGGCCGCCGCCGGGCGCCTCGACGCTCAGGCGGATCCCGCGCGGCTCGGGCGGGGTGGGGGCCGTGTCGACGTCGAGCGACAGCGTGATCAGCGGCAGGTCGTACGTGCGGCTGAGCAGCGCGGTCATCGGCTCAGCTCCCGCAGCGCCCACCAGGTGCGGGCGTTGCTGATCGCGCCGTGGCCGCTGATGCCGTCGGTCGCGTCGACCGCCGCGAGCGGCCGCTCCGGATCGAGCGCGTAGGCGCTGCCCGCGGGCCGGAGCACGACCTGCTGGGTGAGGTCATCGGCCTCGCGCGGGCCGTAGCCGCCGAGCGCGGCGTAGGGGCTGGGCGGCTCCGGCCAGGCGGCGATGCGCGGCTCGTAGCGGTCGGCCTCGCGCCGGACCGCGAGGTGGAAGAAGCGGGTGAGTGCGACGTCGCGGGCGCTGTAGGTCGTGAAGACGGGGCGCTCCGTGCGGCCGAGCACGGGGCGATAGCCGCCCTGGGGCGCGAAGCACAGGTGGTTGACGGCCGGCTGGAGGAGCAGCAGGGAGTGCGCGCGGCGGGCGGGCTCGCGCGCCGCGAGGGCCGAGAGCATCACCTTCCCGCCGAACGAGTGGCCGACGCAGTGGACCCGCGCGGTCGTGCCGGCGAGCGCATCGTGCAGCAGCGGCGCCACGGCGGTCGTGCCGATCACGCCGGCGCGGTCCTTCATCTGCCACACGGAGGCGGCGCGGATCAGGTTGCGCGGGTCGAGCTTGGCGAGGACGCCGGCGGCGGCGGGGCCGGCGGTCGTGCCGGTCACCGTGCCCCAGTCGCCGCCGCCCGGGGCGGCGTCGGCCTCGGCGATCGCGCGGGCGGCAGCGGTCAGCGCGGCGGGGTCGGCGACGGGGGAGAGGAGCCCGGCGAGCTCGGCGGCCCGCTCGTCGTCGAGCTCGCCGCCCGCGCTGAGCTCGCGCAGGCGGGCCGCGGCGGCGGGCTCGAGGTCGCCGGCGAGCTCGTCCCGCTCTGGGTCGGCGGTCTCGCCGGCCATGGCGGGGGCGCGCTCCCACGGCGCGACGAGGAGCGTGCTCGGCCAGAAGATGCCGAGCAGCAGCGCCCGGCGTCCCGGATCGTCCGCGCCCTGCGCGACCAGGCCTTCGGCGAAGTCGTCGTAGCGCCCGGTCGCCGTCGCCCAGTCGTTGTTCCAGCCGTGCGAGAACAGGTAGACGTCGGTGAAGCCGCCGCTGCGGAGCGTCGCCCGCGCGTGCTCGAGCGTCTGCGGCGCGGTCGTCGCGCCGTGCTTGTCGAACGGCAGCACGTACATCGGGTTGTCACGGCCGACGACGCGCAGGGGCCCGACGGGGGGGATCGGGGGCATGGGGGCTGGTCTGCTCCTCGTGGCAGTTGCCACGATCGGGGGGTAGGGTCAAGCTAGCCGGGAGGGACCGCGCGGATCAAGCCTTCCTGGGATGAACTTCTCCCACCCGGTGGGGGGTGGGCGCGGGCGGGCACGCGCGGTGAGATCGGTGCCGCGATGACCCGCAGCACGCCGACCCGATATGCGATCGCCGCCGCTTCCCTGGCGCTCGCCGTGTGGGCCGGCTTCGCTGTCTTCCTCCTCGCCCAGACAGGGACGTCGGACGTGCGCTGGACGCGCATGGCCTGGGTCTTCGCATCCGTCGAGGCCGTCGCGTTCGCGGCGGCCGGCCTCCTCTTCGGCAGCACGGTCAACCGCCAGCGGGCGGAGCGTGCCGAGGGGGTCGCCGAGGCGGCCGAGCGCGACGCCCAGGCGGGGCGTGCGCTGGCCGCGGTCCTCAAGGCGGAGCACGGCGAGAGTGCGGACGGGCCCAGGGCGTTCGGCGGCGATACGGCAACGTCGCCGCCGGACGCGTCCGCCCGGCACGCGCGGCTCGCGGCGGCGCTCTTCCCCTAGCCGTCAGCTCGCGACCTCGGAGTCGCCGCCGCGTGTTTGCGCCCGGCGGCCCGGCGGGCAGGCCGTCGGCCCCATGTTCGTCTTCTTCTCCAACCGGCTCGGGTGCTTCGGCTCGCTCCTCGTGTCGGTCGTGCTGACGCTGATCCTGCTCCTGATCCTGGGGGTCCTGTGATCCCCAGGAGGACGAGTGGTCCTGTTACCAAGCTGAAAAGGGGACATCCGGGTGGTTGAAGGTCGCCCCCGGCGGTGCTCGAATGGGTGGCGATGCCCGCTCTATCCGACACCGCGCCCCCCGAGACCACGCGGAACGTCGAGCTCCACGTGCTCCCCCATCCGGTCACCGGCCGCTGGCAGGTCATGAAGGCGGACCGGACGGTGTCCTGGCACTCCTCCGCCGACGAGGCCGCGCGTTCCGCGCGCCACGGCGGCGCCCGGGTCTACCTGCACGACCGCTACCAGCGCGTCCGCAGGCTCGATCCGTAGAGGAACCGCCGCCGGCACGGCGAACTCCCGGTAACCGGCCGGACCTGAACTGGCCGGTTGTCGCATGGACGCATCGATGATCCGGGAAGTAGAGTGGAAGCATGAAGGCGGCGGGTGCACTACTGGCGATGGGAGCGGTGCTGGCGACGGCGGCGCCTGCGGTCGCGCAGGACGTCGGCCTCGGCGCGGCCAGCCAGGCCGGGCGCGTCACCCTCGGCGCCCCGAAGCAGCACGCGTTCACCGACGCGCGGGCGGAGCGGTCCGTGCGCCGGGCGATGCGCAGGCAGGGCTTCACGGCGATCGACGCGAGCTGCGTGCGGGCGTCGCGTGAGGCAAAGGTCGCGGACTGCACCGTGGCCGCCACCGACGGGGTCCTCTGGTCCGGGACGGCGACCGTCACGCGCGGCAAGAAGACCTACCGCGTCGAGTACTACGTCTCGGGCTGAGCCGTGGGGGCGCCGCCCCCGGGCGGTCAGCGCAGGATCTCGTGCCGGGCGGCCGACGCGTCCAGCCAGGCCCGGATCGTCGCGTGGTGCTCGGCCCACGCGTCCCACACGCCCGCGGCCCATCGCTCGACGCGGTCGGCGCGGGCGTCCGGGCCGTCATCGGGCCCGAGCGCGTCGCGCGCGGTCATCGCCCCGAGCCTCCGTGGCGGCTCGAGCCAGTGGAGGTCCAGCGTCGGGCGCAGCGCGGGGCGCCCGAGCACCGGCTCCTGCCTGATGAGCGCTCCGCCGCGCTCGAGCACGACGCAGAGGTCCATGAGGTGGACGGCCACGGACTGGATGGCGCGCAGCTGTCGCCGGCCGGGATGCTGCGCGGCGTACGCGTCACGCAGCAGCCGCCGGGTCCGGAGCGCCTCGGCGCGCGGCACCGTCCGCTCGCTGAGCCGCTTGAACAGCGCCCAGCAGGTGGGTGACGCGCCGAAGTACGCGTGGTGCGGACCCGGTGCCGGCGGGAGGACGACGCCGCAACCCGGGCAGCGGCCGTCGTCCACCTGCAC
Organism: Solirubrobacteraceae bacterium; assembly: GCA_040510855.1. Classification (GTDB taxonomy): domain Bacteria; phylum Actinomycetota; class Thermoleophilia; order Solirubrobacterales; family Solirubrobacteraceae; genus DASQMT01. The sequence continues at coordinate 5,721 of JBEVIG010000061.1, read as the reverse complement.
CGCGAGCGCGCGGTTGCCGTTCGCGGACAGGCTCTGGAGTGCCATCGCATCCCCTTCTGGAGCGGAGTCCGCTCGATCGACGTGGGGCTCGTCCGTCGCGCGGCGCGAAGTCGATCGCGAGGGCGGTGGAGGAGCCCTGCACTCTATCCCCAACGCTCCGACGGCGCGTTTGAGCTACCCTTGTGGTCCAGCGGCATGCATCCGTATGCCGAAACGCAGTGCCAGCGTCTCGCAGTCGTTGCCCAGCATCCTCCGCGTCTCGTTGCACATACCGACGGAGGAACACCCATGGCAACCGGAACCGTGAAGTGGTTCAGCGATGAGAAGGGCTTCGGCTTCATCACGCCCGACGACCAGGGCAAGGACCTGTTCGTGCACCACTCCGGCATCGCCGGCGACGGCTTCAAGTCGCTGCCCGAGGGCGCGAAGGTCGAGTACGACGCGGAGCAGGGCCCCAAGGGCCCGAACGCGTCGAACGTCCGCACCATCTAGGCCCGACGAAGCTTCACCGGTCCGGGACCGCGCGTCACGCGCGGTCCCGCGCCGAGTGTCAGCGGGCACGACTGATCTCCCGCGTCCCCGGGAACGGTGACGTCACTCATAGCGGGTGCCGGAAGCGACCTTCGGGAGGGGAGCGGCACGATGCATGTCCGACTGTTCGCGATCGCGGCGGTGGCGCTGTCGATCGGCCTGATCGCAGGATGCGGCGAAGACGAGGAGGCGCCCGCCCAGAAGAGCTTCAAGGGCGTGAGCGAGGGCGACATGGAGTCGCTGAGCGGCGTCTCGGCGCAGATGCGCGAGTTCAGCGCCGCATACACCGACTTCATCGCCGCGAGCGAGAAGGAGGACGTCGACGCGGCGCAGCAGAGCGTCGACGCGATGACCGCCGCGGTCGACGAGGCACGCTCGGCGGCCGAGGGCATCGAGAGCGATGACCTGGGCGCCACGCTCGACGACTACATCGGGAAGATGGACGACGTCGGCCAGACCTCGGGCGCGGTGGTCGACTACTTCGCCGAGCCGTCCGGCGGCAGCGCGAAGCAGGAGAAGCGGCTCATCGCCGACTTCGAGGAGGCCGTGCTCGCGGCCCGCGACGCCGACCGCGACCTGCTCGCCCGGATCGAGAAGAGCGCGACGCCCGAGCAGCGGACGGAGCTGCGCAAGGAGCTCGAGGAGGCGCAGCAGGAGTTCCGCGAGAAGACCGGCTCCGGCGGCTGACCCGCCCGCGCGTGCGCCTGTCAGGCTGATGCGCGTGGATGGCAGGGACCCGCTGCGGCTGATCGCGTTCGCCGACGAGGCGCCGCGCCTCGACGCGGCCGACCTCGTGGCCGGCAACCGCGCCGGCGGCGTCGTGACCCTCGGCGACCTCGAGCCGGAGTGGCTCTGGTCGCTCGACAAGGTCAGGCTGCCCAAGATCGGCGTGCATGGCAACCACGACGACGCCGGGACGCTCGACACCCTCGGCGTCGAGGACGTCCACCTCCGCTGCGTCGAGATCGCCGGCTGGACGTTCGCGGGCTTCGAGGGCTGTGTGAAGTACGGGCAGGGCCCCTTCCAGTTCACCCAGCGCCAGGCGGCGAAGCTGGCGAAGAAGCTGCCGGCCGCCGACGTCCTCGTCTGCCACTGCCCGCCGAGCGGTGTCAACGACGAGCCGGACGACTGCGCGCACCTCGGCTTCGAGGCGCTCCGCGAGTGGGTCGACCGCCACCGCCCGCGCTACATCCTCCACGGCCACACGACGCCGGACCCGCGCACCCGCGTCCACCGCTTCAACGGGTCCGAGGTCATCTGGGTGCGCGGCTCGCGCGTCGTCGAGCTGCGCGACGGCTGACGCGCCCTCGCAGGTCGGCCCGCACGGCTGCCCGTTCGCCTCTCGACGGCCCGGGAGGCCGGCTGTAGGGTCGGCCCGAGTGCTGTGAGCAAGACGACGACGCGCCGCACCGACGAGGAGGCGGCCGAGACCTCGCGCGGCGAGGCCCCGGCCCCGCCGGTCCCGATCAAGCCCCCCGCCCCGATGACCCCGGCTTGGGCGTCCGCCGTGGGCAACCAGGCGGTGGCCCGGATGGCCGCGGAACAGGCCCAGCAGGACCAGCCCGAGGTGGCCGGCGCCGAGGAGGCGGACCTCGACGCCTTCGACCCGTCCGCCGTGATCGAGGCGACGCTCGCGGCCGTCGGCGAGGAGGCCGAGGGCGAGGTCGGCGACGCGGAGGCGGCCGTGGCGACGGTCGCCCGTTCGCCGCTGGCCCGCGACAAGTCCCGCAAGACGGCGACGCCGCGCAAGGTGCCGCTCACCGCCGGCGACGTCGTGGACGTCAAGCGCGTCGGCACCCGCACGATCCGCGAGTTCGCGAAGCTCGAGCAGGAGCGCGCGATCACCACCGCCGAGGCGGAGACGTGGACGGAGCGCACCCAGGCGGTGATCGACCGCGCGGAGAAGGGCAAGGGCGACCGCGCGGTGCTCGCGCGCAACCTCGACAAGATGCGCAAGCTGCCCGACCACTTCCGCAAGCGCGCCGCCGCGGGCCGGAGCACCAAGGGCAAGAAGCTCATCTCCGACTTCAAGGTCGAGCCGCCGGTCGTGAAGGTGAGCGAGCACGAGTCGGCGCGGATCTCGTTCGTGCTCAAGGACGACGCGAAGAGCGTGAGCGCGTTCATCCTCTCCGACCCCGACCGCGAGGGGACCAGCTACCGGTTCTTCAACATCGACGCGACGGCGGGCTACCACCAGGTGATCTGGGACGGCACGTTCGAGGGGACGCGCAACCGCCCGCCGCGTCCGGGCACCTACCGCATCGAGATCGGCGTGCTCGGCGCGGACGGCAAGAGCGAGACCGTCGTCGAGCAGATCCGGGTGGAGAACCCGGACGACGAGACGATGCTCCCGCGGGTCGGCAGCGGCCTGGCGGTCTCCACGCTCACCTTCGACGGCTCCACGCTGATCCTCACCGACGACGGCGGCAACACCATCGAGGTGCCGGCCACGTCGGGCCTGAAGCCCAACAACCCGAAGAACAAGGAGAAGGAGGACTACACCACCGCCGAGCACCAGTGGGCGAAGGGCAAGGGGCCGATCCCGGCCGGCAGCTACATGCTCAAGCCGAGCCAGTACCAGCTTCCGAACGCGGGCGCCAAGGGCGTGAAGTACCCGAGCGGCGGCACGGCGGCCAAGTGGGGCCCGATGCGCATCCAGATCCTGCCCAACCGGGTCAAGAACCGCAGCGAGTTCTTCCTGCACATGGACGTCAGCAACGACGGCACGGCCGGCTGCATCGGCGTCCCGCCCGGTCAGGAGGGCAAGTTCAACCAGATCATGTCGCTGATCGCGACGAACCCGAAGGACGTCAAGCTCCACGTCGGCTACTGAACGTCGGAAGCCCCGCAGAGCGGGACTTTCGTGAGGTCAGCTCACGACGAAGCTCTGCAGGTGCTTGGCGGCGGTGCCGTTGTTGCCGAGCTGGTAGACGCTGATCCCGGCGGGCGAGAAGGTCAGCGGCTCGAACGGCTCGGCCTCGATCGCTGCCAGGTCGTCGAGCTTGGCGAGGCCGACGGTGACGTGCCCGAGGAACTTCTCGCCGCTGTGGTCCGGCACGTAGTGCTCGATGTACTCCAGGGTGTCCTGGTTGATGTCGGGCTCCGCGTCCGTGCGAACGTAGGCGTCCGCGGTGCCGCCGCTGCCGGTGAACGGCCTGACCGCGTCGATCAGCTTCGCCTGGAAGTCGAGCACGGCCGGCGCCGGCTGCACGACGATCCCGGCCAGGCCGACCCCGGGCGTGGCCGCGGAGACCATGTGGCGGACGGCCACCGCCGTGAGCTCGAGGCTCCCGACGTCGACGGACGCGAGCACGCCCCGCACCGCGCCGAAGACGTCGTCGAGCTCGGCGGTGCGCACATAGCGCTGCAGCGTCGTGATGTGCGGCCGGTGGTGCTCATCGAGCGCGAACCCGCTCGGGATGCTGCCCAGCATCGTGGCGTTGACCGCCTTGGCGCGGGCGATCATCGCGTCGTCGGGGTCGATCAGGATGTCGATGGCCGTGAGGTCGGTCATTCCGGCTCCCTAGGACGCCACGAGCGCGTCGCGCAGCCGCTGCTGGCCGCCCGCGTCGATGCCGAGGCCGTCGGAGAAGTAGTCCTCGATCGACCCGAACCGCTTGCCCATCTCGTCCAGGGCCGCGCGCAGGTAGGCCGCGTCGACGCCGAGCACCGGCTCGAGCAGGTGCGGGTCGCCGCCGACGGCGCGGAACTGCTCGAAGACGGGCTTGAGCGCCGGGATCAGGTCGCGGTTGGTCAGCTCGTACTCGAAGAAGACGTCCTCCTCGGAGACGCCGAGCAGCAGCAGCGTGGCCGCCGCGGCCCAGCCCGTCCGGTCCTTGCCCGTCGTGCAGTGGAACAGCGCCGGCCGCCCCGCGTCGTCGGCGATCCGGGTGAAGAACTCGCGGTAGGCGCTCAGCGCGCTCGGCAGACCCACGATCTCGCGGTAGCCGCCCTCGAAGAGCTGCACCGCCTTGCCGCCGCCGAGCATCTGCTCGGCGAAGGCGGGGTCCGACAGCACCTTGCCCAGCAGCGCCGGGGCCGCGCCCTGCGAGTCCTTGAGCACGTCGCAGACGACCTGCTCGGTGCCGTCCGGGACGACGTCGGGCTCGGCGTCGCGCTCCGGAGCGGTCCGCAGGTCGAAGACGACGCGGATGCCCAGCCCGGCGAAACTCGCCAGATCGTCGCCCTTGAGGTGGTTGAGCTCGGTGGACCGGTACAGCTGCCCGGTGCGCACGCGCCCGCCCGATGCGGTGGCGTACCCGCCGAGGTCGCGAAGGTTGGGAAGCAGGGGGATGTCGATCCGCCGCCCGGGCTGGAACGACTGCTCGGTGGTCACGCTGTGCACTCTCCTGAAGTCGGGCTCGCTCGGGCCCGACGGTCTCGCACCGGAGCAGAGCCGCCATCCTCCGATACGGATGAATCGCCCTCGACGACGCTCGAGACCAGGACGGAGCGCGGGTCGGTCGATTCGGTGCCCGCGTGAGACCCGCGCTCGGGATGTGACGGCGACGGCGCACCAGGGACTCCGCCGGACGGCGCACCAGATCCCAAGTTCGCCCAGTGAAAAAGACTGCCCGTTCGGACTTGCCAACAGAGCGCCACCAGGAGGAGACTCGCGCTAGTCGAGGATCTCGACGCGCCCGCCGTGAGGCCTTTCACCGCGAGCATCACACCGATGCGCACTGCTGGACGTAGGCGATCCGCGCGCGGGTCTCCCGCACGCCGGTTCGGCATCGCGAGGGAGGTCAACAGCCATGCTGGTCGCTCGCAGGCTCGCAGTCGTCCTGACGTTAATCCCGGTCTTCGCACTGGGCTCCGCGGCACACGCGGGGCAGGGAGGGAGCGCAGGGGCGGATGCCGTCATCGCCTGGAACGCGAATGCCGCGGAGGCGGCCATCGCGGGGTGCATCTCCCCGACTGAGGACCCGCTGAACGAGACGCGCATCTACGCCATGGCCCACGTGGCCATCCACGACGCCCTCAACGCGATCGACCGCCGCTCCGCTCCGTACGCGTGGGATGGCCACGCGAAGCGGAGAACGTCTCCGGAGGCCGCGGTCGCCGCCGCCGCGCGGGACGTGCTGGCCCCCCTTCTCGGCGGGATCGCCGACCCGTTCCCGCCGGCCTGCGGCATCGCCGGCGTCGCGAGCGTCGAAGCGGACTACGCGGCGGCGCTCGGCGCGATTCCGG
>JBEVIG010000060.1:0-6078 GCA_040510855.1 Solirubrobacteraceae bacterium | reverse complement strand
CTGAGCCGCGATCCGCACGAGCGGCCGCACGAGCTCGCCTCGATCCGGCGCCAGTTCGCCGACGCCGGCGCAACGAAGTGGGGCATCTGGGTCGCCGGCGGCGACGAGGCCGCCGCGAAGACGGCCACGGACGCCGGCCTCCACCTCGACAGCACACCCGCGGCGATGGTCGCGGAGCTCGCCGCGATCGAGGCGGACCCGGCCGAAAGCGTCGACTACGCCACGATCGGCGAGATCAACGACGCCGCCTACGGGCTCCCGACCCCGAAGCTCGGCCCGCCGATCGCGGGCCTCCCCGACACCGTCCACACGTACGGGACGCGCGCCGCGGACGGGGAGATCGGCGCGGTCGCCATGGCCTTCGACCACGGCCACGAGGACACCGCCGTGTGGTTCGTCGCCACCCGCCCCGAGGCCCAGAGCCAGGGCCTCGGGCGCCGAGTCATGGCGGCCCTGCTGCGAGAGGCGCACGCGCGCGGCAACCGCACCGCCTCGCTCCAGTCCTCCGCCGCCGGACGCCGCCTCTACGAGTCGCTCGGCTTCGCCACCGTCGGCGAGGTCCACCTGTACGAGGAGCAGCTCAGCTGACGCGCCTCAACCCCGCGCTCGAGGAAGCCCGCTTCTGCCCCCGCTGCGGCCAGGACGCCTCGGTCGCCTACCCCCGCAGCCTCACCTGCCCGCACTGCGGCTACGGCGCCTACTACAACCCCAAGCCCGTCGCCTGCGCGATCCCCTACGACCCGCAGGGCCGGATCATCCTGCTCCGCCGCAACACCGACCCGGGCCGCGACCTGTGGACGTTCCCCGGCGGCTTCGTCGACCTCGGCGAGTCGACGGAGGAGGCCGCGCGCCGGGAAGCGCGGGAGGAGCTCGAGATCGACGTCGAGCTCCACGGCCTTGTCGGCGTCTACAGCCGCCCGGACAGCCCGATCGTCCTGATCGTCTACGCGGCGACCACGCAGGACACCCCGCAGACGACAGAGGAGGCCTGCGAGGTCGCCCACTACGACCCCGCAGACCTCCCCTGGAGCGCGCTCGCGTTCTGGTCGACAGAACGCGCGCTCCGCGACGCGCTCAGCGCGCGCGCACCGTCGCCGTAGCGGTCGACGAGTCCCCACTCGCGCCCGACCACACGACCCGCAGCGTGAGGGACTTCCCACGCAGCGACCGGGCGCGCACTCCGCGCCGCAGCTTGACCTTGACCTTCACCGGGCCGGCGGCGGCAGCCGTCGCGCGACCGGAGCCGACGACCTTGCGGCCCTTGAGCAGCTTCGCGACCACCCCACCCGCGCCCGGCGCGGTGACCGTGGCCTTGAAGCCGCGCTTCACCCGCACCTTGCCAGGGGCCTTGACGGCGACCGACCGCGCCGGCACCGGATCGGGCGTGTCACCGCCGGGCGGCGGCGTCTTCCCACCGCGCGCGGCGATCATCGCGGCCACGTCCGCGCCGCCGAAGTTCGGATCCGCGCCCGTCGCCGACAGCACCTTCACGGCCGAGCCGAGCACGCACTTGTCCTCCGCCGCGGGCGGCGCCGACAGATCGGGCGCGCGGGCGACCTTGACGCCGCCGTCGTCCGCCCACGCGAGCATCGAGCCGTCCGGCGACCACGACACGTCCGTCGCCTCGCCCGCCGCCGGCAGGAAGCACTTCAGCTCGGTCGCCCCGCCCAGGCCGTCAGCCGAGGCGAGCACGACCCCGAAGCCCGTCGACGGCGAGGAGAACTCGATCGCGACCGCCTTGCCGTCCGGCCGCACCTCGGCCGCCCAGAACCGCGCGCCCGCGTTGCCCGGGTCGATCCAGCCCGCGTGCCCGTCGTTGAACGGGGCGTTGATCGCCTCCTGGGCCATGACCTTGAACGTGTCCGAGCTGACGATCCGGTTGCCGAAGAAGCTCGGCGCGACGAGCCCCGTCGAGCCCTGCGGCCGGCTCGGGTTCGCCGGCCCGTTCTGGGCGAACGTGAGCCAGTAGCCGTTCGTGCGGTTGATGCAGCCGCCGATGCCGCACGTCGAGTACCCGAACGCCACCGCCTTGCCGTCCGGCGCGATGTCCATCCGGATCGGCATCACCGTGTCCGTGTAGAGCGCGTTGCGCGGCATCACGTTCGCCGCCGTCTCCAACCCGTCCGAAGCCGACCAGGCGTGCAGCACCGCGCGCATCGAGTCGAACTGCTCCTGGCGCGCCGCCACCGTGACGCCGTTCGCCGACTGCGCCGGCGTGTAGTAGGGCGAGACGGGCGTCCCGTCGGTCGTCAGCGCGAGCTTCTTCGCCCCGTCCGCCGACGACAGCACGATGTTGCCGCCCTCGGTGTAAGCGACGGAAGAGGCGGACGCGGCGGGAGCCGCGAGCAGCAGTGCGGCAGCCGTGCCGAGGAGGAGTCTGGGGAGCATGCGGAGCAGTTCACCGCCCCGCGCCGCCCCCGTCGTCGGGGGTTCCCCTCGCCCTACCCCGACACCGTCGCGAGCACCGCCGCGACCGGCCCGGACCGCGTCCCCTCACGCCACACGAGCGTGAACGGGAACGTCACCGCGGGCTCCACCGGGACGAACGCGCTGCCCGGCAGCTCGGGCGGGAAGGCACCCCGTACGTAGAGCACGATCCCCACCCCTTCGCGCACCGCCTGCAGGCCCAGGTCGGGGTAGGGATCGGGCCGCGTCCGCGGCTCGAAGCCCCGCGCCCGGCACATCTCCAGCACCCGCGCGGTGAACCCGCCGCTCTCCGTGCTCTCCGCCACCAGGAAGGTCTCGTCCGCCAGCTCCTCGAGCCCCACCGACGACCGCCCGGCAACCCGGTGGTCCGCCCGCACATGCACCACCGCCGGCTCCTCGGCCAGCACCCGGGACGCCACGCCGTCGAGCCCCGTCGCGCAGAACAGCACCGCCAGGTCGAGCCGCCCCGACCGCACGTCGCGCAGCAGCGCCCCCGTCGTGTCCTCCTGCGGGTAGAGCATCACCCCGGGCACCCCGTCGCTCGCCCCGGCGAGGAAGGCCGGCCCGACGCCGTAGCGCGCCGTCGGCGCCATCCCGATCCGCAGCCGCCCCACGGCGGCCTCGTCGCGCGCCCGCACCTCCTCGATCATCGCGTCGGCGATCGCGAGCAGCTCGCGCCCGCGCTCGGCCAGCACCGCCCCGGAGGCCGTCACGCTCACCCCGCGCCCGCCGCGCTCCAGCAGCGCCACGCCGAGCTGCCCCTCGAGCTGCTTGATCGCCACGCTCAGCGCCGGCTGGGAGATGTGCAGCCGCTCCGAGGCGCGCGTGATGTTCTCCTCCTCCGCGACCGCGACCCAGTACCGGACGAGGCGGAGCTCGGGCTGCTGCATCGGCGCAGCCTATGCCCCGGCCGCCATCATGGGGCGGGATGGGCAGACCCCTCCGCGTCCTCGCGGTGCTCGCCGTGATCGCCGCCACGCTGGCCGGGGGCTACCTCGCCTTCGTGTCCTTCCGGCAGGAGAAGGACCTGTCGGTCGGGACGATCCGCCTGAGCACCTCTCCCGGGCACACGGGCGCGCTCGACGTCTACGTCCCGCTCGTGGACTGGGGCGCGCGGTTCGAGGCGATCCGGCTCCCCGCCCGCCTGCGCGTCGACGTGCGCACGATCGACCGCGGTGTCGCGCAGAAGGTCGCGCAGGGCGCCCCGATCGACGTCGGCGCCGTCCGCACGGAGGCCCGCGACGCGATCGCCGCCTACCTCAAGGCGCTGATCGCGGTCGTCGTCCTCGCCGGGCTCGCGCTCGGCCTCCTCACCGCGTTCGCCGTCCGCCACCACCACAGCCCGCGCCTGCGCTGGACCATGCTCGCAGCGGGCGGCACGGCGCTCGCCATGGGCGTCGCCCTCGTGGTCCTCCTCCCGCCAAGAGGCGAGATCGCCAAGCCGCAGTACTACGCCTACGGCGCCGACATCCCGCGGGCGCTCGACGCCGCCGCGACCGTGCAGCGCTCCGCCCGCGCGCTGGAGCAGGAGCTCGACGCGCAGCTCGTGGGCCTCGCCCGCCTCGGCACCCGGCCCGCGGGCCGCGTGCCGGTCGAGGGTCGCCCGCGCGTGACGATCGCCTCCGACCTCCACAACAACGTGCTCGCGCTCCCGATCCTCGAGCGCGCGGCCGGCGACGGCCCCGTGTTCTTCCCCGGCGACCTCTCCGACCGCGGCTCGCCGCTGGAGAACTCGCTGCTGATCCGCGTGACGCGGATCGGCAACCCGTTCGTGTTCGTCACTGGCAACCACGACTCCGACGCGACCGCCCGCGAGCTCGCCCGCGACGGCGCGGTCGTGCTCACCCGCGTCGGCCGGCTCCTGCCCGACGGCGGCCTCGGGCCGATCGTCACCGAGGTGGCGGGGATCCGCGTCGCGGGCTACGACGACCCGTACCAGCGGCTGGCCGCGCAGGACTTCGCCGACCGCTTCCAGCCCGAGCCGACGCAGGTCCAGAAGCAGGGCTTCACCCGCTGGCTGCGGCCGCTGATCGGGAAGGTCGACGCGGTGCTCGTCCACCAGCCGGCGCTGATCGAGGACGCGCTCGAGTACCTGGAGACCGCGCCGCCGCCCGGTCCGCTGCTGTTCGTGGTCGGCCACACCCACGTCGCGTCGCTCGAGCGGCAGGGCATGGTCGACGTCGTCAACGGCGGCTCGATCGGCGCGGGCGGCACCGGCAACCTCGCGGACGCGCCGACGGAACTCGGCCTCGCGCGGCTCAGCTACGACGACGCGAACGGCTTCGAGCCGCTCGCCGTGGACCTCGTGGAGATCGACCCCGGCAGCGGCGCGGCGACCGCGCGGCGGGAGCGGCTCGATCAGCCGCCCGAGGAGGGCGAGATCTCCTCGACGACCTCGTAGACGCCGCCGAGCTTGGCGGAGATCTGGTAGGGCGCCATGCGGCGCAGGCGCTCGTCCTCCGCCTCGAGCCAGCGGGCGTCGTCGCGGATCTGCTCGAACTCCTCGAGCGTGGCGTCGTAGAAGCCGAAGGAGATGACCTCGTCGGGGTCGTCGGCCGAGCGCAGGTGGTAGCCGCTGCGGAACGCGGGCCACCACTCGTTGGGCTCCCAGGCCGCGCGGAACTCCTCGTAGGTGCCGGGCTTCAGCCGGCGATGTGTGAGCACGCAGAGCACGTCGTGTCCTCCTCCTCGCGGCGAGGGTATAGCCTCGATGCCATGTTCGTCGCCGAGGAGGTCATCCCCCGGCTCCGCGGCCTGCTCCATGCGCACGCGGCGTGGGTCGCTGCCGTGGCCGCGATCGTGCTCATCGCGCTCGCGCCCACCGCGGCCGCGCGCGTCGCCGCGCTCGTCTACGGGATCGGGCTGATCGCGCTCTTCACCGTGAGCGCGCTCTACCACCGCTGGCCGGGCGATCCGCGCTGGAAGCCGTGGCTGCGGCGGATGGACCACTCGACGATCTTCGTCTTCATCGCGGCCTCCTACACGCCCGTCGGGCTGCTCGTGCTCGACGGCACCGTGCAGATCGTCGTGCTCGTGAGTGTGTGGGCCGGCGCGCTGGCGGGGATCGTGATGAGCGTGGCCTGGATCTCCGCCCCCCGGTGGCTGCAGGCGCTCACGTACCTCCTCGTGGGCTGGGTCGCGGTGCTCGCGCTGCCCCAGCTCGCGGACCGCGCCGGCGTCGCGCCGCTCGTGCTGCTCGCCGTCGGCGGCGGGCTGTACTCGCTCGGGGCGCTCGTCTACGCGCTGCGCCGCCCGGACTTCTGGCCACGCACCTACGGGTTCCACGAGGTCTTCCACACGCTCGTGATCGCCGCCGCCGTCGTGCATTTCGTCGCGATGGCCGGGTGGGTGGTCCCCAGCGCGGGCTGAGGGCGCGCGGATGCTGCTCGGCGACCTGCTCGGCGCCATGACCTACGCGGTCGACCTCGCCGAGGGCGAGCAGGGCGGCCACGTGATGCGCGCCTGCCTGGTCGGGATGGACCTCGGCCGGCGCGCCGGCCTGGACGAGGAGGCCCTGGCGTCGCTCTACTACGCCCTCCTGCTCAAGGACATGGGCTGCTCGAGCAACTCGGCCCGCATCGCCGCGGTGCTGATCGCCGACGACCACCGCGTCAAGCGCTCCTCCAAGCGGCGCGACCTCACGCGCGTGAC
>JBEVIG010000059.1:0-16681 GCA_040510855.1 Solirubrobacteraceae bacterium | reverse complement strand
TGCTTGGACTGGGGGTCGGACGGGCCGCGCTCGTCCTTCGCCTCCCAGTGGTCGCCGACCTTCTCGTAGGAGTGCTTCACCGCCGCCCAGGCGGCGCGGTGCGCGCGCTCGGTGGAGTCGTACTGCTCCTCGGCGCTGTCGAGTGTCTCTGCGTAGGTGCGTCGGGCCTTCTCGGGCGAGCGCTTCAGCGTGCCCGGGAGGTCCTTCTTGGTGGTGGGCATGCCATAGGGGCTACCCGGCGGAGCCGAGCTTCAAGGGCGCCGCGGGGTCGCGCTCGTCGACTCCGTGCGGCGCGCCGTACTCGGCCAGCAGCTCGAGGAACGGGACCGCGTCGAAGGCCTCCGGGCCGAGCACGCCCTTGCCCTGCCAGGTGCCGCGGGCGAGGAGCTCCATCGCCACGACCGGGTTCACGGCGGTCTGCCAGACCACGGCCTGGACGCCGTCGCGCTCCATGGCCCACGCGTTGTCCGTCACGTGATGGAGGTAGACGGCGCGCGGCTCGCCGTCCTTGCCCGTCCCCGTGACGAGCGTCCCCGCGCAGGTCTTGCCCGTCATCTTGTCGCCGAGCGTCGCGGGGTCGGGCAGCGCGGCCGCCACGACGTCGCGCGGCGCGACCTCCACGCCCTTCACGCGCAGCGGGTCGGTGGAGTCGAGCCCGAGCAGGTTGAGCGTCTTGAGCACGCCGATGAACTCGTCGCCGAGGCCGTACTTGAACGTCACCCGCCGGCAGTCGACCCAGCGCGGGATCAGCACGACCTCCTCGTGCTCGACGTTGACGCACTCGACCGGCCCGATCCCGGCCGGGAACTCGAACACCTCCGGCTCGGAGAACGGCGCCGTGGTGAACCAGCCCCGCTCCCGCTCCCAGATCACGGGCGGGTTGAGGCACTCCTCGATCGTCGTCCAGATGGAGAACGTCGGGGCGAACGCGTAGCCCGCGACCTCGAGGTTCGCCCCATCGCGCACGCCGACCTCGTCGATCGCGGAGAACAGGTGGTCGGCCGCGTAGCGGGCGAAGATGTCCGACAGGCCGGGCTCGACGCCGATCCCGCAGAGCGCGAGCCTCCCCGCGGCCTCCCACTCCGCCGAGACCGCGAACTGCGCCTCGCCGAGCATCACGCCCGTCTCCTCGTACGGCCGCTCCGGATGGCGCGCCGAGAGCGTCATCGCCATGTCGAGGTAGGTGCAGCCCGCCGCGGCCGCCGCGGCGAAGATCGGCGGGTTCAGCCACGGGTCGCAGGCGTTGAGGATCGTGTCGATCCCCTCGGCGCGCGCGAGCGCCACGATCGCGTCGGCGTCGCGCGCGTCGACCTGCGCCGCGCGCAGGCGGTCGTCCCCGAGCCGCGCGACCGCGGCCTCGGCGCGCTCCGACGACACGTCGGCGAGCACCATCCGCTCGAAGAAGCCGCGCCGCCGCGCGATCGCGGCCGCCGCTCCGCCGACACCGCCCGCACCCACCACCAGGATCCGCATCGGGCGGATCCTAGAAGCGTCAGGCCAGCGCGACGGCCTCGTCGTCCACGGCGACGCGGTCCGTCTTCCAGTGCGAGGTCCTCCCCCGCCGGCCGAGCAGCGCGGCCGGCGTCGCGATCACCGTGATGCAGAGCATGAGCATCCAGTAGAAGAGCGGGTACATCGCCGCCCACAGGTAGAAGCGCCCGATGCCGCGGTTGTAGTGGCGGTCGAGCCACACGCCGACGCCGAGCTGGATCAGCGCGACGGTGGCGATGACCATGCCCCAGAAGTTCGGCACGGGGTTGGCGCCCAGCGGCGCCAGGCCGACCGCGTAGGAGAGCGACCAGAAGCCGATCATGAGGACCGCCGTGTAGGCCCAGCAGACGGACAGCATGGCCTCGATGAAGACCGGCCAGAGGCGCCGCGTGCGCCAGTCGCGGAACATCACGGAGTTGCGCCGCAGCACCTGCGCGAGGCCCGTCGCCCAGCGCCGGCGCTGGCGGTAGAGGCCGCGGAGCGTCTCGGGCACCTGCATCGCGACGACCGCGCGCGGCTCGTAGCGGACGTCGTAGAAGCGCCGCTGGAGCTTCCACGTGAGGGCGATGTCCTCCGTCGCCATCTCCGGGTCGAACAGCCCGACGTCGACCATCGCGCTCTTGCGGAACGCGCAGATCGCGCCGGACACGGTGAGGATCCGGCCCCACACGCGCTGGGCGCGGCGCAGCACGGAGACGATCGAGGCGAACTCCGTCGCCTGCACCTTGGCCAGCAGCGAGCCGGTGTTCGTGACCTGCGGGTTGCCCGCCACCGCGGCGACGCGGCCGTGGCGGAAGTGGCCGACCAGGTGGCGCAGCGTGTCCGGCCGGGGCTGGATGTCGGCGTCGACGATGCAGACGATCTCGGCGCGCGTCACGGGGATCGCGTCGTTGAGCGCCATCGCCTTGCCCTCGTTGACCTGCTTGGCCACGAGCCGGATCTCCCCGCGCGCCGCGTAGCGGGCGAGGATCTCGGGCGTCCGGTCGGTCGAGCCGTCGTCGACGACGACGATCTCGTAGCGCGGGTAGTCGAGCGCGAGCAGTGCCGCGAGCGTCCGCTCGATCACGGCCTCCTCGCAGTAGGCGGCCACGAGCACGGAGACGTCGGGCAGCTCGTCGTCCGGCGCGGCCGGGAGCGGCGTGCGCTCGTTGCGCCGGTAGAAGATGAGCGACGTGATGGTCCACATCACGCCGGTGATGAGCGGGTACGCGGCGACGAACGCGAGCGCGAGCCGATAGGGCGGCGTCGTCGCCACCCACTCCAGCAGGGCGTGCACGGCCTACGCCCCCGCCGCCCGGTAGACCTTGGCCTCGCCGTCCAGCGCCACGACGATGTGGGCCGCGCCGACGGCGTCGTCGTGCCCGCCCTCGAGCTGCCAGCGCAACGGCCGGCCGAGCCGGTCCTCGTCGATCCGCGGCGGCTCGGCCGGCCGGTGCCCGCGCGGGCCCTTCTTCTCGTAGATCCGCACGTTGTGGCGGATCCACCAGATCGTCACGGCCAGCACCGCGCCGGCGACCACGGCGACGTACTGCACGGAGTACGTGATGTTGTCGGCCCCCGCGCGCCCGTCGACGACGAGCGCGTACCAGAGCACGACGAGCACGATCCAGAAGACGATCGCGATGGCCTTGTGCGCGAGTTGCCGCATGACAACCCGGGTAGTCGGCGGGAGGACGAGCGTCTTGACGCCACGTGGGCCGGGCGACATGCGCGCGCCCGGCCCCCGTTGCGGTTCCCCCTCCCTTCCGAGGCGGAAGACGCCGCCCGCGAGGTGGCGGACTCTCGCGGGCGGCTTCCGTGGGTTGGAACGCGATGCCTGCGAGGAGGTTGGAGAGTTGCTGCGGCTGAATTACCGACGCTGCCGCCGGCCGGTCAGGCGCGGTCTCGCGGGCGCCCACGTCCGGGCGTCCGCGTGGTCGACGATCAGGCAGTCCACGCCCGCCTCGAGCAGCAACTCGGCCTCCTCCGGCGACGGCGCCCAGGTCGCGACCTCGAGCCCCGCCTCGTGCGCGAGCGTCACGTACTCCGCCGCCGTGCGCTCGATCCGCGCGGGCGCCGGGCCGGCCCCGAGCGACGAGAAGTGCGGCAGGACGACGGCCGCGCCGAGGTGCACGGCGGCCGGGATCGCCTTGCGCAGCGGGAAGCGCATCCACGTCAGCAGCCCGATCGGCACGTCGGCGTGCTCGCGGGCGATCGTCAGCGCCGCGGCGTCGAAGCTCGTGACGAGCAGCGGGCGGCTCGCCTCGCGCCCGGCGAGCGCGCCGCCGACGAGCGCCGCGGTCGTCCGCCCGCGCGGGCGCAGCGCGTCCTCCAGCGACGACTTCACCTCGACGTCGACCCCGATGTCAGGCGGCAGCCCGTCGAGCAGGTCGGTGAAGCGCAGCAACCCGAGCGCGTCCGTCTCCGCCGCCGTCATCGCGATCACGAAACGGCCGTCCTCGAGCACCGGGTCGTGCCGGCAGACGAGCACGTCGTCGGCCGTGACGCGCACGTCGACCTCGACCCACGGCAGTCCGAGCCCGGCCGCGGCGAGGAAGGAGGAGAGCGTGTTCTCGGCGTGGCCGAGCACCGTCCCGACGCCCATGCCGCGGTGGCCGCAGAGCACCGGCGGCCCGGCGAAGAGGGGCGCCATGCGGTCGATATTCTCACAGCGCATGGCCTCGGAAACCCCGGGCGGCGGGCGGATGCCGCTCGTCTCCTTCGTGCCGGCCGGCGCCGGGCGGCTCGACGTGCCCGAGGCCGGCGACCGGGTCGAGGTCGCCGCCTCCGTCGCCGCCGCGACCGGCGGCTACGTCTGGCGCATGGCGCCGGGCGACCGGCTCGTCCCGGGCGCCCTCGCGCTCGTGCTGGCGCGCCTCGAGGAGCGCCGGCCGGACGTGCTGCTCGTCGGCCACGACAAGGCCGGGGACAAGCTGCTGGAGCGCGTGGCCGCCGGGCCCGGCCCGCTGGAGGCGCACCCGCGCGTCGCCGACACCGCGCGCCGGCCCTGGGACAAGCTGATCCGCCGCGAGCTGCTCGGCCCGGAGGCCGAGCCGGACCTCGTCGCGACCTGGCGTGCGCTGCTCGTCGCGGAGCGCATCGACGCGCTGCCCGCCATCGCCTACGTGCGCGAGGCCGGCGGTGACGCCGGCTCCCCGGCCGGCGTCCTCGCCGCCCACGAGGCCGTGCTCGCCCTCCCGGACGTCCCGCCCGCCCGCCGCAAGCTGATCGCGCCCGCCGCGGTCCGCCACCAGCTCGCGCTGCTCGAGCGCGCCGCGCCGGCCGAGCACGACGCGCTCTTCCACCGGATCTCCGTCTTCGTGAACGCGCACGGCAGCGGCGGCGAGCGCGGCCGCGTCGCGAAGCTGCGCGCGAGCCTGCTCGCCCGCGACCGGCCGCGCGCGTACCGTGCCGTCGGGAAGGCCGACCGCACCCGGCGCGCCGCCCGCCGCCGCGCCCACAAGCTGCGCAACCGCGCCGCGAAGCGGCTCCGCAGCGAGCGCCGCCGCCGCGCCTACCGCGCCGCGCTCAAGCGCCCGATCGACGAGCACCTCGCGGTCTACGCCGCGTACTGGTACGCGGCCTACTCGTGCAACCCGCGCGCGATCTACGAGAAGGCGCGCGAGCTCGCGCCCGGCATCCGCGGCGTCTGGATCGTCAAGCCCGGCCAGGCGGCGGACGTCCCCGACGGCGTCGAGGTCGTCCATCCCGGCACCCCGGAGTACCTCGACGTGCTGGCGCGGGCCAAGTACTTCGTCAACAACGTCAACTTCCCCAACGAGTACGTCAAGCGCCCGGGCCAGGTGCACGTCATGACGCACCACGGCACGCCGCTGAAGTACATGGGGATGGACCTGCGCTCGAACCCCGTCACGGCGGCGAAGATGGACTTCGACGCCCTGCTGCGGCGCTGCGCGCGCTGGGACTTCAGCGTCTCCTCGAACCCGCTCTCCTCCGAGGTCTGGGCGAAGGTCTACCCCGTCGAGTACGAGAACCTCGAGGTCGGCTACCCGCGCAACGACGTGCTGGCCACGGCCACGGACGAGGCCGTCGCCGCGGCGCGCGCCTCGCTCGGCCTGGAGCCCGGGAAGCGGGCGGTCCTCTACGCGCCGACGCACCGCGACTGGGAGACGGGCTACGTCCCCGTGCTCGACCTCGGCGCCGCCGCCGAGGCGCTCGGCCCGGACGGCGTGCTGCTCGCCCGCGCGCACTACTTCTACGATGCCGATCCGGTCGCCCGCTCGCTCGACCGCGCGGGCCGGCTGCTGGACGTCGCCGCGCATCCCTCGATCGAGACCCTGTGCCTGGCGGCGGACGTGCTGGTGACAGACTATTCCTCGCTCATGTTCGACTACGCCGTCCTGGACCGCCCGATCGTGATCCACGCGCCCGACTGGGAGCGCTACAAGGACACGCGCGGCGTCTACTTCGACCTGATGGCGGAGCCGCCCGGAGTCGTGTGCCGCAGCCAGGACGAGCTGCTCGACGTGCTGCGCTCCGGCGCGGTGACCACCCCGGAGGCCGACGCGCAGCGGGCGGCGTTCCGCACGCGCTTCTGCGCGCTGGAGGACGGCCGCGCCGCCGAGCGCGTCGTGCGCCGGGTCCTGCTCGGAGACCCCGAGGCCGCCGCGCCGCCAGCGGCCTCGCTCGCATGAGCGCGGGGCAGAGCGGCCGTCAGCTCCTCCTCGTCGTCGGCGTCGGCCGGAGCGGGACGAGCCTGATGGCGGGGATGCTGGGCCAGATGGGCTTCCAGCTGCCGCAGCCCGAGGTGAAGGCCAACGCCACGAACCCGCGGGGCTTCGGCGAGCCGCGCTGGGTGGTCGACTTCCACCACAAGCTGATGCGCCGCCGGCGCGTGACCGTGAACGACTCCCGGCCCTCGGCCTGGGAGCGGACGTACGACGCGGGCACGCGCGCCGCGGTGCGCGACGAGCTGCGCGAGTGGCTGCGCGACGAGCTGGGCCACGGCGCCGACGTCGTCGTCAAGGACCCCCGCACGGTCTGGTTCCTCCCGCTCTGGACCGAGGTGGCGGCCGAGCTGGGCGCGGGCACCGCGACGATCACGATGCTCCGCCACCCCGCCGAGGTGATCGCGAGCGCGAAGAAGTCCTACGGCGACTGGCAGAGCGACGCGAGCCGGGCCGGCGCGTGGATCAACGTGATCCTCGAGACGGAGCGCGTGACCCGCGACGGCACCCGCGCGTTCGTCGGCTACGAGACGCTGCTCGCCGACTGGCCGGGCGAGATGCGCCGCGTCGGCGCGCTGATCGGCTCGGAGCCGCTCGCCGGCGCGACGCCGGAGCGGTTCCCGGGCGCGGACGCCTTCGTCGACCCGACGCTGCACCGCAACCGCGTCGGCTGGGACGCGCACGACGTGCCGGCACGGGTGCGCGAGATCGCCGACGACGTGTGGGAGCTCCTGCTCCGGCTCGCCGCGGACGGCGGCGACACGCCCGCCGTGCGCGCGTCGCTCGACTCCGCCCGCGAGCGCTACCTCGCCATGCACGCCGAGGCCGAGGCGATCGTGCAGTCGGCGATCGTCGCCGCCAAGCGGCGCGAGGGCGCGGACGGGCCCGCCCCGGCGCCGGCCGCCGCTCCGCTGAAGGTCCGCATCGCCCGCCGCATCCCACGGCGCCACCGCCGCCGCCTGCGCGGCCTCGCGACCACCCTGCGCGCCAAGATCGCCCGCTGACGCCGTGCCGAAGCTCAGCGTCGTCGTCCCGATCTACAACGTGGAGGCGTACCTCGGCGCCTGCCTGGACTCGATCGCCCGGCAGACGGTCGAGGACCTCGAGTGCGTCATGGTCGACGACGGGGGCACCGACTCCAGCGCCGCCATCGCCGCCGCCTACGCCGAGCGCGACCCGCGCTTCAAGCTCGTCTCGCAGGCCAACCGCGGCCTGAGCGGCGCGCGCAACACCGGCACGCGCCACGCGACCGGCGAGTACCTCGCGTTCGTCGACTCCGACGACGTGCTGCCGCCGAACGCCTACGAGCTGCTGCTGGGCGCGCTCGAGCAGACGGGCTCGGACTTCGCGACGGGCAACGTCCAGCGGCTCACGCGCTGGGGCACCTTCCAGGCCAACTTCCTCGCGCGGACGTTCACGCGCACGGAGCTCGCCACGCACGTGACGCGCTTCCGCCCCCTGCTCGCCGACCGGATCGCGTGGAACAAGCTCTTCCGGCGCTCGTTCTGGGACGCCCAGGGCCACGAGTTCCCCGAGGGCCGGATCCACGAGGACATCCCCGTGATCATCCCGGCGCAGTTCGCCGCGAAGTCGGTCGACGTGATCTCCGACCCCGTCTACTACTGGCGGATCCGCGAGGGCGGCGATCTCTCGATCACCCAGCGGCGCCTCGAGCTGAAGGCGCTCAACGACCGCATGCTGGCGGTCGAGGAGGTCTCGGCCTACCTGGAGGCGCACGGCCCGCGCGGCGCGAAGCGCTGGTACGAGGAGAGCGTGGTGGCCGACGACCTGCGGCTCCACCTCAACGTGCTCGACCGCGCCGACGACGACTACCGGCAGCTGTTCCTCGAGCGCGTCAACGCCTACCTCGACGGCGCCTCCCCGCGGGTCTACCGCCGGCTGGCCGCGATCGACCGGCTCAAGTGGCACCTCGTCCGCCGCAAGCTGATGCCCGAGCTGCTCGAGGTCCTGCGCTTCCAGAAGGAGGACCTCTCGACCACGCCGCCGGTGCGGGTCCGGCGGCGCTGGTACGGCGACTACCCGTTCCGCGACGACCCGCGGCTCAAGATCCCGTCCTCGGTCTACCGGCTCGTCAACGCCGACCTGCCGGGCGCCGTGCACCTCGACGAGCTGCGCGTCGACGCCGGCGGGCTCGTGATCCGCGGCTTCGGCTACATCACCGGCATCGGCGCGCCCGGGCCGGGGAGCCAGAAGGTCAGCGTCGTCGCGCTCCAGTCCGGCCGGCTGCGGCGCGTGCGCCTCTACCTCGCGCCGCTGCGGCTCGCCACGGAGCCCGTGCGCCGGCCCGACGCGACGGCGCGCTCCGGCCAGGCCCTCACCGACCTGGAGTGGTCGGGCTTCGAGGCGCGGCTCGATCCCGCCGAGCTCGCGTCGAAGGCGGGCGACGAGGACGCGGTGTGGGAGCTCTACGTGACGCTCAGCGCCGGGGGCATCCGGCGCCGCCGGGTCCGCTTCGTGCTCGACCGCGCGATCCGCGCCGTCGAGCTCCCGGCGGGCGCTGACGCGCTCGCGCGCGCCGTGCCGACGGAGGCCAACGGCGTCGACCTGGAGCTGCACCGCGCCTGGGCGACCGTGGACGGCATCGAGCAGCCCGGCGCCGGCGTCGCCGCCCTCGCGGGCACGATCCGGCCCGACGCGCCGCAGAAGGCCAAGCTCGAGGCGAAGCGGCGCGTCGACGCGGTCGCGCGGCGCGTGCCGCTCACCGCCGAGGGCCGCGGGCGCTTCACCGCGCGCGTCTCGCTCGAGGAGCTCGGCAAGGCCGGGCCGACGCCCGACGACGAGACCCGCCCCGACCGCGACGAGGGGGTGCTCTGGGAGCTCGCCGCGGCGCTCGGCGGCGGCCGGCGGCTGCCCGTGCTCGTCCCCGACCGGCTCGCCGGCGGGATCGCGGTCCAGGACGGCACGGAGCTCGCGCTCACGCGCACCCGCCAGGGCGACGCGGCGCTCGTGGAGCGCACGCCGCGAGCGGTCGTCCAGACCGCCGCGTGGGACGCGGCCGGCGCCCTGGCGCTCACGGGCACGCTGCCGGTCGCCGGCGAGGCCGCGTTCGTGCTGCGGCTGCGCGACGGCGTCGAGGAGCACGTGGTGCCGATCCGCAGCGAGGGCGGCCGGTTCAGCGCCACGCTCACGCCCGCCGCGATCACCTCGCTCGCGGGGACGCTGCCGCTGCGCGAGGGCACCTGGCGGATCTTCCTGCGCGCCGGCGGGCAGGCCGACGCGCCCGTGATGGTCGCGCCCGCCCTGGTGGCCGCCGGGCCGCTGGAGCACACCGTCGCGCACAAGGGCTTCACGTTCTCCCCGACGAGCCAGGACGGGGCGGCGATCCTCGCCGACCGCGACCTCGACGACGACGAGCGCGGGCCGTTCCACCAGCGGCGCCTGCGCGCGGTGACCGCGGCCGCGGGCGCGCGGCCGCTCCGGGACGCCGTCGTCTACGCCTCGTTCGGCGGCCGCCAGTACTCGGACAACCCGCGCGCGATCCATGAGGAGCTCGTGCGGCGCGGCCTCCCGCTCGAGCACCTGTGGGTGGTGCGCGACGGCGCCTGCGGGCTCCCGGAGGGCACCGGCGTGCTGCGCAAGAGCAGCCGGGAGTACCACGAGGCGCTCGCCACCGCCCGGTACATCGTCACCAACGACGTGATGCCGAGCTGGTTCCGGCGCGCCGACGGCCAGGTCGTGCTCCAGACGCTGCACGGCCACCCGATCCGCCGCCAGGGCTTCGACATCGCCGCGCAGCGCGGGAAGGCGCGGCGGCTGCTGATGGGGCTCGACGAGCAGGTCGCGGGCTGGTCGTACCTCCTCTCCCCCGGCGGGCGCTCGACGGAGTTCCTGCGCGGCGCGTTCGGGCTCGAGGAGGGGCTGCTGGAGACGGGCCTCCCGCGCACGGACATGCTCGCGGGCGAGGAGCGCGCGGCGCGGCGCACGGCGGTGCGGGCGGCGCTCGGGCTGCCCGACGGCGCGAAGGTCGTGCTCTACGCGCCGACGTACCGCGACGCCGCGGTGGACCGCCGCGGCCGCTTCCGGCTCGACCTCCACGCCGACCTCGGCCGGGTGCGCGACGCCGCCGGGCCCGATGCCGTGGTGCTGTTCCGCAAGCACCCGTTCATCTCGGACACCTCGCCGCAGACGGGCGACCGGATCCTCGACGTGTCGATCTACCCCGACGGCACCGAGCTGCTCACGGCGGTCGACGTGCTGATCACGGACTACTCGTCGATGCTCGCCGACTTCGCGCCGACCGGGCTGCCGCTGCTGTGCTTCGGCTACGACCTCGGGGAGTACGCGGAGACCGTCCGCGGCTTCTACGTGCCGTTCGCGGAGACCGTCCCGGCGCCGCTCCTGCGGACGGAGGACGAGCTCGCGGAGGCGCTCGCCGACCCCGAGGCGGCGTGCGCGCCGTTCGCGGGCAGGCGCGACGCGTTCGTGGCCGGCTTCTGCCCCCTCGACGACGGCGGCGCCGCCGCGCGCGTCGCCGATCGGGTGTTCTCCTAGACTCCTCGCGCGTGGCGGTCCACTTCGTCCACATCGGCAAGACGGGCGGCACGGCGATCAAGCACGTGCTGCGCCCGATCTTCCGCGCGGAGACCGAGACCGCGCTGGGCAAGGTGATCCTCCACAAGGGCCACTCCTTCAAGCTCGCCGACGTCCCGCAGGGCGACAAGGCGATCTTCTGCGTCCGCGACCCGCTCTCGCTCTACGTGAGCGCGTTCCACAGCCGCCTGCGCAAGGGCCAGCCGAAGTTCTACTTCGAGTGGTCGCCGGCGGAGGCCGCGACGTTCGAGCGGTTCCCGACGCCGCAGGCGCTCGCCGAGGGGCTGGGGAGCGGCGACGAGGAGACGCGCACCGCGGCGCAGCAGGGGATGAAGGCGATCCAGCACATCCGCGGCATCCGGCGCTTCCTGAAGTCGCCCGACCACGTCATGGAGCACCGCAGGCAGATCGCCTACATCGGGCGCCAGGAGACGCTGGACGACGACTGGCAGCGGATCCGCGCGCTGCTCGAGCTGCCCGAGGACGTCGAGCTGCCCGCCGACCCGAAGAAGGCGCACCGCCGCCAGGCGTCCGGCGACCCCGCGCTCGACGCGAACGCCGAGGCGATCCTGCGCCGCTACTTCAAGCCCGACTACCAGATCATCCAGGCGTGCGACCGGCTGCGCGCCGCGCGCGGCTGGAGCGGCGAGCCGCCGAAGCGCAGGCTCGCCCTCAAGATCGCGCTCGGCGGCTAGCGCCGTGGGCGCCGCGCCGGTGCCCGACGCCACCCTGCGCGCGCTGCGCGTGCTGCTCGCCGTGGCGATCGCCGTCTCCGTCGTCCACTACGCCGACAACGTCGCGAACTTCGCCGACTACCCGGAGCCCGAGAGCGGGCCGGCGCCGTCGCGCACGGTGATCGCCGTCGCGTGGTTCGCGTTCACGGCGGCCGCGGTCGCGGGCTACGTGCTGCTGAAGCGCGGGCACGTCACCGCGGCCGCGCTCTGCCTCGCGTTCTACTCCGGCAGCGGGCTGGTCGGGCTCGGCCACTACACCGTCGCCGGCGCCACCGACATGCCGTGGTGGCGGCAGGCGCACGTGATCCTCGACATCCTCTGCGGCGCCGCCGTCCTGATCTTCGCGATCCGGCTGATCCGCCGGCGGCCCGCCGGGACAACGTCAACACCGGCTGGGTAGGGCGGCGGCTCGAACGCGACCGCGCATAACGTCGAGGTGGCGGCCATCGCGCTCGCCCGCTCGACGTTATGCGTCGTATACGGGACAAACGTCGAGATGGCGGCCATCTAGCGCGTCCGCTCGACGTTGTGCGCACGTCGGACCTGCCCCCACCCTGCCGCCGTTGACGTTGACGTTCGTCCCGGCCGGCGCTCAGTCGTCGCCGTCGCCGAAGTCGAGCGACGCCTGGTCGCCGCGCAGCCAGAACGCGACAGCCTCGCCGATCGCCAGGACGGCGATGTAGACCGCGAGCACGTAGAAGCCCGCGGCCGCCGCTCCCGCCGCGCCGAGGGCGGTCGTGGCGAGCAGGCGGCCGTCCCAGCCACCGAGCAGGAGCCCGAGGGCGCGCGGCGCCGTCGTGCCGCGCTGCGCGAAGCGGTAGGCGACGTCGTAGTGGCGGAAGGCGATCGCGAGCAGCAGCGCGAACGCGGCCGGGTCGGCGTCGTCGCTCGTCGCGGAGGCGATCCAGATGATCGCGCCCAGCTCGATCGCGCGCAGCAGCTGCGGGACCGCCCAGCGCAACCGGTCGCGCAGCGGCCGCCCGCTGGAGAGGCCGCCGCAGAGCACGACCCAGCCCACGCACGCGCCGATCAGCCACCACGAGGCGTCCTCGCGCGCGATCACGCCCGCCGCGAGCAGCGGCAGGCCGCCGGCCAGCAGCAGCGCGATCGGCGGGATCCGGCGCGCCGGGCCGGCCACGCGGCCGAGCAGCCGCGCGACCGCGCCGTCGTCGCGATAGGTCTGGAGCGGGCCGGCCGCGCTGTCGACGGCGGCCGTGACCGCGGTCTCGCGGCGGTTCCCCAGCGAGCGCGAGACGCGGCCGTAGCTCGTCCACGCGAGCGCCAGGCCGCCCCAGGCGAGCAGCGCGACGAACGTGACGCGGGCGTCGAAGAACGCGGCGGTGAGCGAGATCAGCGCGAACCGCTCGCCGATCGGCAGCACGAAGACCTTGCGCACCCACTGCTTCGGGCCGACGTGCTCGTACGGCGTCAGCAGGGGGTCGTCCTTCTCCCGCTTCCACTGCGGCACGGCGAGCCGCGCCTTGATCGCCTCGTCGCGCGCGCCGTTGAACGCGAAGTCGCCGGCGTGGCGCACGGTCTGGAGGGCGAGCGCGGCCGCGGCCAGCAGCCACACGTCGTCCCCGGCCCCGTACGCGAGGCCGGCGTAGACGACGTACTCCTTGCCGCGGTCGAAGATCGAGTCGAGCCAGGCGCCGAGCGGCGTGAAGGTGCGCGTGTAGCGGGCGAGCTGGCCGTCGACGCAGTCGAGCGTGAACGCGGCCTGGAGCAGGACGGCACCGAGCACGAGCCCCCAGCGGTCGCCCGTCGCGAACGCGAGCGCGGCGAGCACGCCGACGAGCATCGAGAGGCTGGTGACGAAGTTCGGCGTCCAGCCCCGCCGCGCGGCCCAGCGCGCGATGTACTTGGAGTACGGGCTGACGAAGAACGTCGTGAAGAAGCCGTCCGTCGACTTCACGGCGGAGGCGAGCAGCGCCTTCTCCTCGTCGTGATCGGCGATCCGCGCCTCCGCCTCCGCGATGTCGGCGGGCGCGAGCGGGCGCGCCCAGAAGAGACCGCGCAGGCGCCCCATCCCGATCTTGACGTTGGCGGTGATGAGCCGCCGCAGGATCAGCGGGACGACGTCCTCCTGCGCGGCGGAGATCCGCCGGGCGAGCTCCGCCTCGTCCTCGGGCTGGAGCTCGAGCGCGTCGGCGTCGGCGATCTCCAGCTCGTCGAGCTCCTCGCCCTCGTCCGCCGCCTTCTTGTAGAGCTGCAGGCGCCACTGGCGCTCCTTCAGCGCGGCGGCGCCGACCCAGTGCTCGGGCAGCGGGCCGTCGAGCTGCTCGCCCCCGCGGGTCGCGACGCGCGCGAGCGTCGCGCGCTCGTCCGCGGAGAGCTTGATCACGCCGAGGAAGCGCTCTGTCGCGTTGGAGACGTGGTGGTGCGCCGAGCCGGCGGCGAGCACCTGGCCGACTCGCGACTGCAGGCCGGGCGCGGCGAGCCGTGACGCCGCCCAGCGGGTGACGAGCACGCCGTTCGCGAGCCGCGGGTCGGCGAGCAGGCCGGCGAGCGCCTCGCCCTGGGTGAGGATGTCCGCGTTCGCGATGACCATCGGCCCCCCGCCGGCGGCGGCGATCGCGGCCACGGCGCGCATGTCCTCGGCGAGGCCGGCGGAGGGATGGACCTCCGCGTCGCCCAGGTGCGCGGCGACCGGGCCGGTCCACTGCGGGCGCGTGATCACGTGCACCTCGCCCGCGCCGAGCGCCTCGAGCTGGCCGCGCAGGCGGGCGCCGAGCGTCGTCCCCTCGAACGGGAGCGCGGCCGCGGGCCCGTCGCCGAGCGCGGGCGCCGTGGCGATCAGGACGGCCGTGAAGCCGTGGGCCGCGGGGCGGCGCGGGGACGTCGGCGCGGTGCTGAGATCGGGGGTCACGTGGGGAGGACGGCGTCGTGCGGAATGCGCGATCCTAGACTCGGACGGCGCGTTCCTGCACAGGGCGACGCCCCGGCTGCCCTGCGCCGCCCCTCAAACGGATAGCACCCTGACCGCTTCCACGCCGCAGACCACCGTGCCCGCGACGACCGCCGGCGCGCCCGCTCCCGGGCGTGCTCGCGGCATCCTGCTCCCGCTCGCGGTGATCCTGGGCGTCGCGACGGTGCTGCGCGTCGGCTTCGACCAGTACCTCAACTACGACGCCCGCTACGCCCTGCTGTGGGCACGCGACATCTACAACGGCGTCACGCCCGACTACACGGCGGACTTCGCGCCGACGCCGCATCCGCTCGAGACGTGGGTCTCCGTCCTTGCCGTCCCCTTCGGAGACAGCGCGGACGCAATCATGATCTGGCTGATCCTGCTGTGCTTCGGGTTGCTCGTCTGGCTCACGTACCGGGTGGGCGAGACCCTGTTCCACCCGTGGGTGGGGATCGTCACGGCGATCGTCGTCGCCACGCGCCCCGCGCTCTTCCGCGACGCGCTGATCGGCTACCAGGACACCGCCTTCGCGTGCGCGATCGTCGGCGCGGTGCTGCTCGAGGCCAGGCGGCCGCGGCGCGGCGAGGCGGTGCTCGGCCTGCTGATCCTCGCGGGCCTGATGCGGCCGGAGGGCTGGGCGCTCGGCGGCCTCTACGCGCTGTGGATGTTCCCGGCGTGCGAGTGGCCGCGGCGGATCCGGCTGCTCGCCATGGCCTGCGTGGCGCCGCTGCTGTGGGCGGCGATGGACTGGGCGGTGACGGGCGACCCGCTGCACTCGCTGCACGGCACGGCCGACCTCGCGGAGGCCGTCGACCGGCGCCGCGAGCCGGAGCAGGCCCCGTTCTGGACGCTCCAGTACTTCGGCTACGTGCTGCGCGAGCCCATCGTCCTCGGCCTGCCGATCGGCCTCTTCTTCGCCTGGCGCTTCCGGCTGCGCAACGCGATCCTGCCGCTCGTCGTCGTCGGCGTGATGGTCGCCGTGTTCATGATCGGGCCGTTCTTCGGCCTGCCGCTCATCGGCCGCTACGTGCGCACGCCGTCCGTCCTGCTCGCGCTCTTCTACGGCCTGGCGGTCGCGGGCTGGCTGCTGCTCGAGCCCGGCCGCCGGCGCCGCTGCTGGATGTGGGTCGGGATCGTGGTCGCCGGCTTCTCGATCGCGTTCATCCCGTGGCACGTGCGGATGGTCGACGACATGCGCACCAACCTCGACCAGCGCGCGCGCGTCTACGAGCAGCTCCGCGCCGTGGCGCAGGCGCCGCGCGTGCAGGCCGTCGTCGAGCGGTGCGGCGACACCGTCTCGGCCGCGGAGCACCGCATCCAGCCGCACCTGCGCTGGTGGCTCGACCTGCCGCCCGGCGCGGCCTCCACGGTCGAGGCGGGCGTGAGCCCGCTCCAGCGCGTGATCGTCACGCCGGAGAACACCCGCGCGATGCGCCGCTTCTACAAGGACCAGTTCCCGCACCCCGACATCCCGACGACGTACACGTCGGTGGGCGGGGGCCGGAACTGGTCCGTGCGCGCCGACGCGGACTGCGCGCGCTAGCCGCGCTCGTAGACGAGCACGAGGACGCCGTCGCCGACGACCTGCGAGTCCGTCAGGCGCAGGGTCCGCCGGTCGGGCGTCGGCTCGAAGGCCCGCTTGCCCGTCCCGAGGATCACCGGGAAGACCATCAGGTTGATCTGGTCGACGAGGTCGCTCGCGATCAGCTCCTGGACCAGCCGGTGGCTGCCCGGGACCTGGAGCTCGCCGTCGAACCGCTCCTTGAGCTCGCGCACCTGGGCGGTGGCGTCGCCGCTCGCGAGCACCGTGGTGTTGTTCCACTCCGGCTCGCCCAGCGTCGTCGAGACGACGTACTTGGGCATCGTGTTGAACTTGTCGGCGAACTCGCCCTCGCGGTTCGGCCAGGCGCCGGCGAAGCTCTCGTACGTGCGCCTCCCGATCAGGAGCGCGTCGGCCCGCATCGTCTCGTCGAGCTTGAACCGGTTGCCGTCGTCGCCGCGCTCGAACTCGAACGACCACCCCGGGTACTTGAACTCCTCGCCGCCGGGCGCCTCCATGACGCCGTCGAGCGACACGAACTCCGTGACCACGATCCGCGCTGCCATATCGATCGCCTCCTCTAGGCCGGGGCGTAGCTGAGGTTCAGCACGCCGCTCTTGAACGTCTCCGAGCTGCGCAGCTCCAGCGGGGCCGCGGGCTCGTCGGCGGGGGACACCCCCCCGGCCCCCGCCCCCACCCCCCCCGGGTGCACGAGCCGGGTGAGCAAGTGGAGGAGACCGGTTCGCCACCGCCCACGCACCGGCGTGCCGCATCCGGACAAACAGAT
>JBEVIG010000058.1:0-11256 GCA_040510855.1 Solirubrobacteraceae bacterium | reverse complement strand
CGATGGTCCGCGAGATCCGCGGCGTGCTCTCGCTCGCGCCCGCCGAGGGCGGCTGGGTCGTGCCGATCGTCAAGACGGAGGCGACCCGCGGCGAGGGCGTCGAGGAGCTCGCGGCCAAGCTGGCCGACCACCGCGCCTTCGTCGAGGCCGAGGGCCTGCTCTCCGAGCGCCGCCGCCGCAACCTCTTCAACGAGGTGCTCGGGCTCGCGACGGCGCGGATGCGCGCCGAGCTCGAGGCCGCGCTGCGCGAGGACCCCGAGGTCCAGGAGCTCCTCGACGAGGTGGTCGCCCGCCGGCTCGACCCGGCCTCCGCGGCGGCCGAGGTGCTGAGGCGCCGCGCCGGCGGCCGCTGAATGCGCACATTTGCGCATGTCTGCGCATTCATGCTTTGATGTGCGCATGACCTCGCCTCCCCTGCTCGTCCTCGTCGCCGGGCCCTACCGCTCCGGCACGGGCGACGACCCGGCCAAGCTCGCCGCGAACGTCGAGCTGATGAACCGCGCCGCGCTGGAGGTCTTCCGCCGCGGCCACGTCCCCGTGACCGGCGAGGCCGTCGCGCTGCCGCTGATCGAGCTCGCCGGCTCGAGCGCGGTCGGCGACGCCGTCTTCGACGAGATCTTCCATCCCATCGCGCGCAAGCTGCTCGACCGCTGCGACGCCGTCCTCCGCGTCGGCGGCGCGTCGGCGGGGGCCGACGAGATGATCGAGCGCGCGGCGGCCGGCGGCAAGCTCGTCGCCCGCGCGGCCGAGGATCTGCCGGTGGCGGCGTGAACGAGCGGGTGCGCGTCGTCGGGGTGGAGACGCTCTCGGACGACTGGGCGGTGCTCCGCAAGACGACGTTCGACTGGCGCCGCGCCGACGGCACGTGGCGCCGCGAGGCGCGGGAGACCTACGACCGCGGCGACGGGGCGACGATCCTGCTGCACGACCCGGCGGCCGGCACGGTGCTGCTGATCCGCCAGTTCCGCCTTCCGGCGTTCGTCAACGGCCACCCCGACGGGATGCTGATCGAGGCGCCGGCCGGGCTGCTGGACTCCGACGACGCCGAGGCCGCGATCCGGCGCGAGGCCGAGGAGGAGACCGGCGTGCGCGTCCGCGACGTCCGCCGGTTGTTCGACCTCTACATGAGCCCCGGGAGTGTCACGGAGCGGATCGCCTTCTTCGCCGCCACCTACAGCCACGCGGACCGCGTCTCCGCCGGCGGCGGGCTCGTCCACGACGGCGAGGACATCGAGGTGCTCGAGCTGCCGCTCGCCGAGGCGCTCGCGATGGTCGAGCGCGGCGAGATCGAGGACGGCAAGACGGTCATGCTGCTCCAGTGGGCGCGCCTGGAGGGCCTGTGCTGAAGGAGGAGCGCCAGCGGCGGATCGTCGACCTCCTGCGCCAGGAGGGACGCGTCATCGCCGCCGACCTCCCGGACCGGCTCGGCGTCTCCGGCCACACGGTCCGCCGCGACCTCGAGGAGCTGGCCGAGGCCGGGGCGCTGCGCCGCGTCCACGGCGGCGCTGTCCCGCGCTCGCCGGTCGCCTCGACGTACGCCGAGCGCGCGACGCAGTCCGTCGAGGGCAAGCAGGCCGTCGCCCGCGCCGCCGCGTCGCTGCTCGAGCCCGGCGGGGTGGCGATCGTCGACGGCGGCACGACCGCGCTCGCGCTCGCCGGCCTGCTCCCGCCGGCCACGTTCGTCACCCACAGCCCGCTCGTCGCCGCCGCGCTGGCCGAGCGCGACCGGCCCGACGTCGTCCTGCTCGGCGGCACGCTCGACCCGGGCCCGATGGTGGCCGTCGGCGCGGAGACGATCCGCGGCTACGAGCGCATCACCGCCGACGTCTGCTTCCTCGCCATCTGGAGCCTGCACGCCGGCGCGGGCATCACCGGCCGCTACCGGGAGGAGGCCGAGGTGCGGCGCGTGATGGTCGAGCGCGCCGACCGCGTCGTCGGCCTCACGACGCGCGACAAGCTCGGCACCGTCTCCGCCTTCGCGAGCGCGCCCGCGACGGCGCTGACCCACCTCGCCGTCGAGCCCGGCACGCCCGACGAGCTGCTCGCCCCGTTCCGCGAGCTCGGGATCGCGATCGTCAGCTGAACGTCGCCCAGCCGTCGCCGGCGAGCAGCACCCACGCGCTCGTCGCCACGGTGAGGACCGCCAGCGCCGCGCCCACCCGCGGCAGCCGCCGCCAGCCCCACGCGATCAGCGCGACCGCGCACGGGAGCGCCGGCACGAGCTGGCGCCCCGGGAACCACGCGCCCTCGAGCTCCGGCACCGTGAAGGCGGCGACGAGCACCTGCGCCGCGCAGACGGCGAGCGCGAGGAAGGCGGCGTGCTCGGCGTCGCGCTGGTCGGCGACGAGCCGCGCCAGCCGCTCGCGCCGCGAGCGGACGAGCAGCACCAGGCCGACGAAGGCGAGCACGACCACCGGCGCCCAGCGCAGCAGCCCGTACGCCGGGTCGACGAAGACCAGGGCGAGCCGGGGCACGCGGTCGGCGTAGTCGCCGAGGGTCGACGCGCCGGTGGCCGTGCCGTCGAGCGCGGCGAGCGGCGTCACGCCGCCGTACAGCCGCTCGTTGAGCGAGACGTAGAAGACGAGCGAGGCGAGCTGGATCTCCGCCGTGCCGAGCGCGATCAGCGTCCGCCCGCGCCGCGCCGTCCAGCGCGCGAGCAGGACCGCGACCGGCGCCGCCGGCACCAGCAGCCAGGGGTCGAGCCACGGCAGCGCCGCGAGCATCGCCGCGCCGCCGAACGCGTGCCGCATGAGCGGTCGCTCGCGCATCGCCAGCGCGCACAGCGACGCGCCGGCCAGCAGCGCGCCCGCGAGCAGCGCCGGCACGACGGTCGTGGCGTGCCCGAGCGCGACCGGCGAGGCGCCCGCCAGCAGCGCCGCCCAGGTCGGCCACGGGTCGGGGACGACGCGCCGCGCGAGCGCCGCGCCCAGCACGAACGCGAGCGCGGCGACGGCCGCGAGCACGACCACGCACAGCGTGTCCCCTCCGAGCGCGTGGAGCGGCGCGAGCAGCAGCGGGAACCCGAGCCCCTGCGGCCCGCGGTCGGTCCCGCCGCCCGACGCGACCTGGTCGGCCGCCGCGAGGAAGCGTGCCTCGTCGGGCGCGAACCGCTCGCCCGGCGCCGCGTCGACGCCGATCGTCGCCAGGTACAGCGCGAAGAGCGGCGCCCAGACGATCGCGGCCCGGCCGGCGACCCACGCCCCACGTCGACGCACGTCGATCACCGGCATGCGGCGTCCTGGACCACTCGAAATCCTGGGCGGATACCTTCGGGTCTCAGTCCTTGCCTGCCGGCGCCGCCGCACGACGACGAGAGGCGTCGGCCACCGACCGAACCGCGCGGCGCCGGCGTCGCCCTACGCACCGAGCGCGCGGGCGATCACCATCTGCTGGACCTCGTCGGTGCCCTCGCCGATCGTGAGGATCTTGGCGTCGCGGTAGAAGCGGCACACGGGGTACTCCTCGATGTAGCCGTAGCCGCCGTGGATCTGCACGGCCTCCTCGGAGCAGCGCACCGCGAGCCGGCCGGTCTTGAGCTTCGCCTGCGCGGCCGTGAGCGTGAACGAGCGATCCGCGTCCTTGAGCCGCGCCGCCTTGTAGGTGAGCAGCCGCGCGGCCTCGATCTCCGTGGCCATGTCGGCGAGCTTGGCCTGGATCGCCTGGAACTTCGCGATCGGCTTCCCGAAGGCGCGCCGCTCCTTCGCGTACGCGAGCGCCTGGTCGAGCGCGCCCTGGGCGAGGCCGACGCCCATCGCCGCGACGCCGATCCGCCCGATGTCGAGGATCGTCAGGAACTGCTTGAAGCCGTTGCCGCGCGGGCCGAGGAGGTGGTCCTCCGGAACCCGGCAGCCGTCGAACGTCAGCGGCCGCGTGTCGGACGCGTTCCAGCCCATCTTCCGGTAGGGCTCGCCCTGCTCGTAGCCGGGTGTCCCGTTCGGCACGATCAGGTTCGAGATCTCGTCGTCGCCGGTGCGGGCGGTGATGGAAACGACGCCGGAGATGTCGGTCCCCGCGTTCGTGATGAACTGCTTCGCGCCGTCGATGACCCACTCGCCGGCGTCCAGCTTCGCCCGCGTGCGCACGTTGCCCGCGTCCGAGCCCGCCTCCGGCTCCGTGAGCCCGAAGGCGCCGAGCCGGCGGCCCGCGGTGAGCGCCGGCAGCCACTCCTCCTTCTGCGCCGCCGTCCCGAACAGGTAGATCGGCTGCGTGCCGAGCGACGTGTGCGCGCACATCGTGATCGCGACGGACGAGTCGACGCGCGCGAGCTCCTCGACCGCGATCGCGTAGGCGAGCGTGTCGCCGCCCGCGCCGCCGACCTCCTCGGGGAACGGGATCCCCATCAGCCCGAGCTCGCCGAGCTTGGCGACGATCTCGTACGGGAAGCGCTTCTCACGGTCGAGCTCCTCCGCCACCGGGGCGATCTCCCCCTCGGCGAAGTCGCGCACGGTGCGGCGGATCAGCTCGTGGTCGGGCGACAGGTCGAAGTCCATGGGCGCCATGAAAGCAGCGAGGGCGCCCCGTGGGGCGCCCTCGCCTCGGGCCTCCGTGCCCTCCGTCGCTAGCCGATGCGCAGCGTGCCGCGGGTGCCGCCGACCACGATGCGGTAGCGGCCGGCCTTGAGCTTCGTCGCGCTGCGGAAGACGAGCTTGCCCTTGCGGACGGTGGCGCGGGCGACCGTCCGGCCCTTGCGGACGAGCTTCGCCGACGCGCCCTTCCGCGCCGCGCCGACCTTGCAGGTCACGGTCTTCCTGCCCGTCGCCTTGCAGGTCAGGACGCCGTCTCGGCCGTCGCGGCCGTCGCGCCCCGGCTGCCCCGGAGCGCCCGGAGCGCCGTCCTGCCCGTCCTCGCCGTCGCGCCCGGGCGCGCCGCCGCCCGGCACCTTGCTCGGCGTCTTGCCGTTGAGCACGCCGAAGATGTCCGTCTGGTCGATCGTGCCCTGGATGTTCGCCGCCTGCGGGCCGATCGCCCACACCGGCACCTCGGCGCCCGTGTGCGACTGCGAGCCGCTCGTCGTCGCGCCCGTCCCGGTCTCCGCCGTCCCGTAGGCGACGCGGATCGGGGCGCCGTCGGCCGTCTGCACCGTCGCGTGGCTCGTCGACGGCGGCAGCGCGCCGGTCGCGTACGTCATCTGCGAGGTGTGCGCGTGATCGGCGGTGACGATCACGAGCGTGTCGGGGTTGTCGCGCTGGAAGTCGAGCGCGACGCCGATCGCCTCGTCGAAGGCCAGCGTCTCGCCGATCTGGCCGCACAGGTCGGCGGCGTGGTCGCGCTTGTCGATCGAGGCGCCCTCGACCTGGAGCGTGAACCCGTCGGGGTCGGCGGAGAGGAGCTCGATCGCCTTGGCCGTCATCTCGGGGAGCGACGGCTCGGTGCCGCGGTCCTGCATCTGGCAGCGCGTCGTCTCGCTCCCACCGTGGACCTGGACGTTGCGGCCGGGGAGCGGGTTCGCGTCGTAGTACGCCTGGTTGCGGGCGAACAGCGGCGCGTACTCCGTCGTCAAGTTCGAGTTGTTGAACAGGCCGATCACCGGCGTGTCGAGCGAGTCGATCGCGGCCAGCTCCGCCTTCGTGCCGATGACGTCGTAGCCCTCGTCCTCGGCGTAGTCGACCACCGTGTCGGCGCCGCCCGCGGCGAGCGTCTGCGCGTAGCGGTTGCGTCCGCCGCCGAGGTAGAGGTCGAAGCCCTCGTCGACCTGCTGCTCGGCGATCGAGCCCAGGCCCCCGGCGGACTTGATCTCCGTCGGGCAGGTCGTGCGCGCGTCGGCGGGGCCCTGGCAGGCGCGCTGGGAGATGTGCGAGCTCGGGCCGGCCGGCGTGGCATCGGTGATCTCGGCCGTCGAGACGTTGCCCGTCGCCTTGCCGCGGTCGCGCGCGATCTCCAGGTAGGTGCGGTAGCCCGCGTTCGTGCCGGGCACGTTGTCGGCGGCGCTCGGGCCCTGGGAGACCCGGCCGTCCTGGGTGCGCTTGCCCGTCGACCAGGCGGTCGCGGTCGGCGCCGAGTCGCCCACGTAGTTGGGCGCGTAGCTCGGGCCCGGGCCGGGGCGCAGCACGTAATGGATCGAGCTGCCGCGGAACGGCAGGCGGTCCATGTTGAGCCGCCCGGCGGCGCCCTTGCCGTAGTAGCGGGCGAGCGTCACCTCGGAGTCGCCCATGCCGTCGCCGACGAGCAGGATGACGTTCTGCGGGCGGCTCGGGTCGATCTTGCCTGCCAGCGTCGCCGAGTAGTCGTCGTCGCCGGCGGCGCCGACGGCGATGCCGCCGCCGGCCAGCACGGCCGCGGCGCCCAGGAGGCCGATGCCGGCCTTCCTGCTGATCCTCATCGAGATCTCCATCGTTCGTGGGGATTGAACGATCCGCACTCTCGTGAGGACGGCCCCATCCGGTGTTGGAGATCGGTGAACTCAGCGCCAGGCGAGCGCACGGAGCGCAGGCCCGCCCGCGAGCAGCTCGAGCACCGTGGCGCGCGGCAGCGCGTCGGCCGCGACGGTCGCGAAGCCGATCTCGCGCTCGCCGATCTCCCGCTCGCCCCAGACCGCCCTGGCGCGCCCGAGCTGGCCGAAGCGCTTCGCGAACGCCTGCTCGGCGGCGTGGACGTGGCGGAGGTGGTGCGGGGCGGCGCAGATCCTCAGCTGGATCCCGGCGGGGACGTCGCCGCTCTCGGCGAGTCCGACGCCGAGGGCCGCGTCGTCGCCCATCGTGCCGGGGCCGAGGAGCGTCTGGGCGAGCGTGTCGCCCAGGCAGGACTGCGCGGCGCTGACCGCGGCGGGGGTGATCGCGGACGTCGGCGGCGGCGCCGTCCCGACCGCCTCCGCCGCGCCGCCGCCGATCCGCACCGCCGTGCCGGCGGACCCCGCCGCGCCGGCGCCGAGCACGCGCCTGACGAGCGGGCCGCGTGCGACGGGGAGGTCCGCAGCGGCGAGCGCGTCGAGGTTGGCGTAGCCCAGGCGCCGGCGCGCCTGCGGGCCGTCGGGCACCAGGGCGAGGGTCCCGGCGGTGGCCGACGGTGGCGCCTGTGCCTCGGCGCCGTCCAGCACACGGTCCGGGCCGGCTCCCACCGGAGGAGGAGCCTCGGCCCCGCCGCCGCAGCCCGCGGCGGCGAGCGTCAGCAGGAGGAGGAGCGCGGCCCGGACCATGGCCGCCAAGCCTGCCCGCCCCGCCGCACCGCGCGGTGAAGCGATGGTGAAACTAGGCCTGCGACCGCGCGAGCTCGACCAGCAGCCGCACGCCCCAGCCCGACGCGTCCTTGGCCGCGTACGCGCGGCCGAGCCCGTCGCTCACGCCCGCGATGTCGAGGTGCGCCCACGGCACGTCGCCGGCGAAGCGGGCGAGGAAGGCCCCCGCGGTGATCGAGTGCGCCTTGCGCCCCTCGACCGAGTTCATGATGTCGCCGTAGCGGCCCTTGATCATGTCGTCGTAGAGCGGGTCGAGCGGCAGCCGCCAGAGGCGCTCGCCGGTCGCCTCCCCGGCCGCGAGCACCGTGTCGCACCACGCGTCGTCGTTGCCCATCAGCCCGGCATGGACGGGCCCGAACGTCGTGATGATCCCGCCCGTCAGCGTCGCCACGTCGACGAGCTTCTCCGCCCCGAGCTCGCGCGCGTGCGTGAGGCAGTCAGCGAGCACGAGCCGGCCCTCGGCGTCCGTGTTGTTGATCTCGATCGTGATCCCCGCACGCGACCGGACGATGTCGCCGGGGCGGATCGCATGCGCGTCGACGAGGTTCTCGGTGGAGCCGATCACGGCGGCGATCCGCACGGGGAGGCCGAGCTCCGCGACCGCCCCCATCGCCTCGAGCACCGCCGCGCCGCCGCACATGTCGAACTTCATCTCGTGCATCCGCGCGGCGGGCTTGATCGAGTACCCGCCGGTGTCGAACGTCACGGCCTTGCCCACGAGGCCGAGCAGCGGCCCCTCCGCGCCCGCCGGCTCGTGGCGGATCGTGATCAGCCGCGCGTCGGCCGCCCCGCCCTGGGCGACCGCGGCGAACGCGCCCATCCCGGCGTCGCGGATCCCCGCGCCGTCCAGCACCTCGACGGTCACGCCCGGCAGCTCCTGCGCCCGCGCGGCGAGCGCCTCGGGCGTCATCACGTTGGCCGGCGCGTTCCCCAGGTCGCGGGCCCGGCAGGCGGCGACGGCGCCGACCCGCGCCGCCTCGACGGTCGCGGCCACGTCGTGGTGGGCGGAGACGATCAGCTCGCCGGGCGCGCGGTCGTCGCCCGGATCGGACTTGAACGGCGTGTACCGGTAGGCGGCGAGCAGGGTGCCCTCGACGAGCGCGCCCGCGACGGCGTCCGGCACCTTGTGCGGGAGCTCCCAGCAGAGGACGCGCGCGCCCAGCTCGCGGGCGCGGCCGAGCGCGGTGGCCGCGGCGATGCGCGCTCGCTCGTGGTCGAAGTCGTCGCGCTTGCCGAGCCCGACGAGGATCCAGCGCTTCCCCGCAGCGTGCGCGACCGCCAGCTTGCGGAAGCCCGAGCGGGCCTCGCCGGACTCCACCAGGGCACCCAGCGCGCCGCCCTCGACGTCGTGCGGGACGCCCTTTCCATCGAAGAGGCCGACGACGATCGTGTCCGCGCCGGTGGCGGGCGGATCGTCGGTGGTGGCTCGGACGTCCATGCGCGGAGGCTATCGTCAGACCCATGCCCAAGACCGTGATCCTCGGCACCGCCCGCACCCCCGTCGGGAAGCTGGGCGGCGGCCTCTCGACCCTGCCCGCGACGCAGCTCGGCGGCCTCGCCATCGCCGCCGCACTCGATCGCGCCGAGGTCGCACCCGAGCAGGTGCAGCACGTCGTCATGGGCCAGGTGCTCCAGGCGGGCGTCGGCCAGATCCCCTCCCGCCAGGCGCAGATCCAGGCCGGGATCCCGAAGGAGGTCTCCTCCGAGACGATCAACAAGGTCTGCGCCTCCGGCGTGCGCGCCGCCGGCATCCTCGACGCGGCGATCCGCGCCGGCGACGTCGACGTCGCCGTGGCGGGCGGCATGGAGTCGATGTCGCAGGCCCCGTACGTCCTGCCGCAGGCCCGCTTCGGCGCGCGGATGGGCGACATGAAGGCGCTCGACGCGATGGTCCACGACGGGCTCACCAACCCGTTCACCGGCAAGCAGATGTTCGTCGAGGCGACCGAGGTCGCCGACGAGCTCGAGATGACTCGCGCGGACATGGACCGCTGGGCGCTCCGCTCGCACGAGCGCACGATCGCGGCGACCGACGAGGGCCGGATGGCCGACGAGATCGTCCCCGTGACCGTCAAGGGCCGGAAGGGCGACACGGTCGTCGAGGTCGACGAGGGGCCGCGCCGCGGCTCCACGCTCGAGGCGCTCGCGAAGCTGCCCGGCCTGGCCAGCAAGGAGGGCTCGCACACCGCCGGCAACTCGCCGGGCGTCAACGACGGCGCGGGCGCGCTCGTGCTCGCCTCGGAGGACTGGGCGGAGCGCGAGGGCCGCGAGGCGCTCGCCGAGATCGTCGCCCAGGCCCAGGTCGCCGACGACTTCCCCTACCTCGCCCGCACGCCCGCCAGCGCGGCCATCAAGGCGCTCGACAAGGCCGGCCTGCAGCCGGGCGACGTCGACCTGTGGGAGATCAACGAGGCCTTCGCGTCGGTCACGCTCAACTCGATCCGGATGCTGGGCATCGACGAGGACCGCGTGAACGTGAACGGCGGCGCCGTCGCCATCGGCCACCCGATCGGCGCCTCCGGCGCCCGCATCCTCGGCGCGCTCGTCCACGAGCTGCGACGCCGCGGCGGCGGCTACGGCTGCGTGGCGATCTGCTCGGGCGGCGGGCAGGGCGACGCGATCATCCTGCGGGTGTGACCGAGCGCCCGCACATCCTCCCGCCGCCGCCGGGCGGCGGCGCGCTCCGCCGGGCGGAGGAGAAGGGCGCGGCGTTCTTCGACCTCGACCGGACGCTGATCGCCGGCTCGTCGGCGTTCCAGTTCGGCCGCGCCGCCTACAAGGCCGGGCTCGTCACCCGGCGCCAGCTGGCCACGGACGCCTGGGAGAACGTGCTGTTCCGCCTGCGCGGCTCGACGGACGCCGCGACCGACTCGCTGCGCGAGCGGATCGGCGAGATGCTCACCGGTGTCCGGGTGCGCGACCTCCAGCGGCTCGCGCCCGACGTGCTCGCCGGGGTGCTCCCCCGGATCTACCCGCGGATGCTCGAGATCGCCTACGAGCACCAGGACGCGGGCCGGCCGATCTTCATCTGCACGGCGGCCTCGCAGGAGATGGCCGAGCTGATGGCGATCGTGCTGACCTTCGACGGCGCCGTGGGCTCGGTCTCCGAGGTGGTCGACGGCCACTACACCGGCCGGCCCGGCGGCCCGTTCACCTACCGCGAGGGCAAGGCGCAGGCGATCCGCGACCTCGCCGAGCGCGAGGGGATCGACCTCGGCGCCTCGTGGGCCTACACGGACTCGGAGTCCGACCTGCCGATGCTGCGGCTCGTCGGCCATCCCGTCGCCGTCAACCCGGACGCGGAGCTCGGCCGCGTCGCGCGGGCCGAGGGCTGGGAGGTGCTGCGCTTCGAGCGGCTCGGGCGGCGCCTGCGGGTCGTGGGCGCGGCCGGCCTCGCCGCGGCGCTCGGCGGGCTGGGCTCCGTGGTGCTCTCGCGCCGCTCGGCGCCGCCGCGCCGGCGGGCCAACGTCGTGCCGCTGCGGCGCCGATGAGCCTGCACGAGCTCGAGCCCGAGCAGCGCGAGATCCGCGACCTCGCCCGCCGCGTCGCCGACGAGCGGATCGCGCCGCGGGCGTCGGCCTGGGACCGCGAGCACACCTTCCCGCGCGAGCTGTTCGCCGAGCTGGGCGCGCTCGGGCTGATGGGCGTCTGCGTCCCGGAGGAGCACGGCGGCGCGGGCGCGGACTTCCTCTCCTACGTGCTGGTGCTCGAGGAGCTCTCGCGCGCCGACGCGGGCGTCGGGGTCACCGTGGCCGTGCACACGAGCGCCTGCACGCGGCCGCTGGTCGCCCACGGGGGCGAGCGCTGGGTGCCCCCGCTGGCGGCGGGGGAGGAGCTCGGGGCGTTCGCGCTCACGGAGCCGGGCTCGGGCTCGGACGCGGGCGCGATGCGCACGCGCGCGGTGGACGGGCGGATCACCGGCACCAAGCAGTGGATCACCAACGGCTCCCATGCCGCGACCTTCATCGTCTTCGCCCGCGAGGACGAGCGGGTGAGCGCGTTCGTCGTGCGGGCCGGCGCCGAGGGCTTCGCCGTGACCCGCGAGGAGGAGAAGATGGGCCTGCACTCCTCCTCGACCGCCGACC
>JBEVIG010000057.1:0-25611 GCA_040510855.1 Solirubrobacteraceae bacterium | reverse complement strand
TGCGCGCGGTGCCGACGGACCGCGAGGAGGTCATCCCCTGCGGGCTCGTGATCCGCTCGATCGGCTACCGCGGCGTGCCGTTCGGCGACCTCCCGTTCGACGAGCGCCGCGGCCTGATCCGCAACGTCGGCGGCCGCGTGAGCGAGGACGACGGCACGGTCCACCCCGGGCAGTACGTGGCCGGCTGGATCAAGCGCGGCCCCAGCGGCGTGATCGGCACGAACAAGAAGTGCGCGTCGGAGTCGACGGCGCTGATCGCCGCGGACGCCGACGCGGGCACCCTGCCCGAGCCGGCGCTCGAGCCGACCTTCGAATGGGTCCGCGAGCGCGCGCCGCACGCGATCGACTGGGAGGGCTGGCTCGCCATCGACGAGCACGAGAAGCGGCTCGGCGAGGAGTCCGGCCGCCCGCGCGTGAAGCTCGTGACCGCCGACGACCTGCGCGCCGCCAGCCGCGGAGCGCTGACCCGATGAGCGAGCCGATCGTCATGTCCGCGGAGGCGCTCGACGCGCTGCACGCGGAGATCGCCGAGCTCGAGGGCGAGGGGCGGCGCGAGATCGCCGAGCGCATCCGCGTCGCGCGCGAGTGGGGCGACCTCAAGGAGAACGCCGAGTACCACGACGCCAAGAAGAGCCAGGCGATGCTGGAGACGCGGATCCTGCAGCTGCGGGAGACGGCGCTCAACGCCGAGGTGCGCGAGGTCCAGGCGGGCGGCTCCGGCGTCGCCGGGCTGGGCAGCACGGTCACGGTCGTCGACGAGGAGCGCGGCCGCGAGTCCGTCTACCGGTTGGCCGCCGCCACCGAGGCGGACGCCGCCGCGGGCAGCGTCTCGTTCGAGTCGCCCGTCGGACGCGCGCTCGACGGCGCGCGGGTCGGCGACACCGTCGTCGTGCCGACGCCCAAGGGCGAGCGCCGGCTCGTCGTCCGCTCCATCGCCTGATCGCGCGTAGTGTTCCGGCCGTGACCCGGCTGGACGAGGCGATCGCCGAGCTCGCGGAGTACAACGACGACCCCGCCGCGGGCGGGATGACGCGCGAGGTCTACACGCCGACCTACGCCGCGGCGCTCGAGCGCGTCGCGGGCTGGATGGAGGAGCTCGGGCTCGCGGTGCGACTCGACGCCGTCGGGAACCTCTACGGCCGCTGGGAGGGATCGGAGCCGGAGGCGCCGCGCGTGCTCACGGGCTCCCACGTCGACACGACCCTCAACGCCGGCCGCTACGACGGCGTCGTCGGCGTGCTCGGCGCGATCGAGGCCGTCCGGCACCTGCGGGAGCAGGGCGTGACGCCGCGCCGGACCGTCGAGCTGGTCGCGTGGGCGGGGGAGGAGCCGCGCTTCGGCACTGGCTGCGTCGGCAGCCGCGCGGCCGCGGGCGCGTTCTCCCGCGACGACCTCGACGTGCTGCGCGACCGCGCGGGCGTCTCGATGGCCGAGGCGCTGCGCGAGGCGGGCTTCGACCCCGACAGGCTCGCGGAGGCCGAGCTGGACCCGGCGGGCGTCCACGCGCTCGTCGAGCTGCACATCGAGCAGGGCGCGGTGCTGGAGGCGTCGGGCGACGAGATCGGCGTCGTCACCGCGATCGCGGCGCCGCACGACTTCACGCTCGTCCTGCGCGGCGCGGCGACGCACGCGGGCGCGACGCCGATGGGCCTGCGCCGGGACGCCCTCACGGGCGCCGCCGAGGTGGTGCTCGTGGTGGAGCGGCTCGCGCGCGCGTCGGCGAGCGGCACGACCGTCGGCACCGTCGGCGTGGTGCGGTCGCGCCCGGGCGCGATCAACGTCGTCCCGGGCGAGGTCGCGCTCGACGTCGACGTGCGCGACTCGGACGTGGCCGCGCGCGCCGCGGTCGTCGAGGGCATCCTCGTCGCGGCGCGCGAGGTGGCCGCCGATCGCGGCCTGGGGCTCGACGTCGTGCCGATCGTCGAGGATGTGCCCGTGGCGTGCGCGGACGAGGTGGTGACGGCGGTGGAGGCCGCGGCGGCGGACGAGGGCGCGCGGGCGCGGCGGATGATCTCGGGCGCCTACCACGACGCGATGATCCTCGGCGCGCGCGTCCCGATCGGGATGATCTTCGTGCCCAGCAGGGACGGCGTCAGCCACCACCCGGACGAGTTCACCGCGTCCGCGGACCTCGACCGCGGCGTGCGCGTGCTCGCCGGCGCCCTGGGGCGGCTGGCGGCATGAGGCAGCGCCTGCTCGCCGTCGCGCGCGGGGACGCGGAGCCCGACCTCGTCGTCGCCGGCGCGCGCGTCTTCTCCGCCTTCACCCGCGAGTGGCTGGAGGGCGACGTGGCGGTCGCCGACGGCCGGATCGCGGGCATCGGCGCCTATGAGGGCGGTGAGCGGATCGAGGCCGCGGGACGCCCGCTCGTGCCCGGCTTCGTCGACGCGCACGTGCACCTCGAGTCGGCCAAGCTGCTCCCGTCGGAGTTCGCGCGCGTGGCCGTCGCGCGCGGCACGACCGCCGTCGTCTGCGACCCGCACGAGATCGCCAACGTGCTCG
Organism: Solirubrobacteraceae bacterium; assembly: GCA_040510855.1. Classification (GTDB taxonomy): domain Bacteria; phylum Actinomycetota; class Thermoleophilia; order Solirubrobacterales; family Solirubrobacteraceae; genus DASQMT01. The sequence goes on along the minus strand of JBEVIG010000057.1, from coordinate 23,109 downwards.
GGGCGGAGGGCGCGCTGTGGCTGCTCGACGCGACCGAGGGCTCGCCGCTGCGCGTCTACGCGATGGCGCCCTCGTGCGTGCCGGCCAGCGCCCTCGAGTCGCCGCGCGGCGCGCTCAACGTGGCCGACATGGCGCGGATCCTCGAGCACGAGCGCGCGATCGGCGTCGCGGAGGTCATGGACTTCCCGTCGGTGATCGCCGGCGACCCGGACGTGCTTGCCAAGGTCGCGCTGCACCCGCACGTCGACGGCCACGCGCCTGGCGTGAGCGGCCGCGAGCTGAACGCCTACGCCGCGACCGGGATCTCCTCCGACCACGAGGCGACGACGTGGGAGGAGGCGCTGGAGAAGCGCCGCCGCGGCATCTGGGTGCTGTTGCGCGAGGCCTCCAACGCGCGCAACCTCGTCGAGCTGCTCGAGCTCGTCCGCCGCCACGGGCCCGAGTACTGCGCCTTCTGCACCGACGACCAGGAACCGGACGAGCTGCTGCGCGTCGGCCACATCGACGCGATGTGCCGGACCGCCGTCGCGAACGGGATCGCGCCCGAGGACGTCCTCGTGATGGCCTCGCTGCACGGGGCGCGCTGCCACGGCCTGGCCGACCTCGGGGCGATCGCGCCGGGGTACCGCGCCGACATGGTCGTGCTCGACGGCCTCGAGGGCTTCGGCGCCGCGCTGGTCATCGCGGGCGGCGCGGTGGCCGCCCGCGACGGTGTGACCGTGCCGTTCGCGGCGCCCCCGGTGCCGGACTGGGTGCGCGACACGGTGCGGATCGCCGCGCTCGGCGACGCGCCCTTCGACCTCGGCCCGGCGGGCGACGGCGACGTCCGCGTGATGGGGATCGTGCCCGGCCAGCTCATCACCACCGAGGCGCATGAGCCGCCGCCGGTCGCGGAGGGCCGCATCGTCGCCGACCCGGCGCGCGACCTGGCGAAGCTCGCCGTCGTCGAGCGCCACCACGCGACGGGCCGGATCGGCGCCGGCCTCGTGCGCGGCTTCGGCCTCCGGACCGGGGCGTTCGCCTCCACGGTCGCGCACGACGCGCACAACGTCGTGGTCGTCGGCGTCGACGACGCGAGCATGGTCGCCTGCGTCGAGCGGCTCGCGGAGCTGGGCGGCGGGATCTGCGTCGCCGACGCCGGCGAGGTCCGGGGCGAGCTCGCGCTCCCCGTCGCCGGCCTGCTCTCGGACGCGCCGGCCGAGGAGGTCGTCGCGCGCGTCGACGCCCTCGTCGCGCTGCTGGGGGAGCAGGGGGTGCGGATCGGCGCGCCGTTCATGACGCTGTCGTTCCTCGCCCTCTCCGTCTTCCCGGAGCTCAAGCTCACGGACCACGGGCTGGTCGACGTGCTCCGCGCGCGGGTCGTCGGCCTCGCGGTCTAGCTGTCCTGCCTTTAGAGGTTGTGAACGCGGCTGATCGGTGGCCGGTTGCCGATCGCTGAGTGCGGTCGCCGGTGGTTGTAGTGCTCGAGCCAGTCTTTCAGGAGGCTGGCTCGGTGCGCGCTTGAGGGGTAGGAGCGGCCGTGGGCCCATTCGCGGCCCATGGTCTGGTGGAAGCGCTCGACTTTGCCGTTCGTGCGCGGCCGGTAGGGCTGGGTGGTGAGGTGGCGGATGTTGTGGGCGGTGAGCAGCTCGCGCAGCGAGCGGTTCTTGGTGTAGGTGAACGCGTTGTCGGTCATCAGCCGCCGGGCGGTGATGCCGTGGGCGGCGTAGAAGGCCAGGGCGCGCTCGACAAAGCCGGTCACGGTCGCGGCTTTCTCGTCATCGTGCAGTTCGACGTAGGCGAGCCGTGAGAAGTCGTCGACGATCGCGTGCGCGTAGTCGTAGCCGACGCGAGTGCTGGAAGCCATCCAGTGGCGATCGCGCTGGGAGCGATCGCCGGTCGCGCGATGTCCGGGCCGGCGAAAGCGCGCATACGTGCAGACGTCCATGTGCAGCAGATCGCCCGGCCGCGGCCACTCATAGCGGTTCGGGGCGCCGCGCTCGGCCCGCGGGCGCCGCGAAAGTCCGTGCCGGCGCAGCACCTTCCACACCGTCTGATGCGGCCGGCCGGTGGCGCCCGCAACCAGCCGTGGCCCCCAACCCGTCGCAGCCCGCACCGCGCAGATCTGCGCTGCGAGCTCGTCGGGCACGCGACGCGGCTGTCGGTGCGGCCGGCTGGAGCGATCAGCCAACCAGGCGCCGCTCGCGCGATCGGCCGCGTCGGCGTCAAGCCAGCGATGCCACCACCGGTGCGCGGTCGCCACCGAAACGGAACTCTCTGCTGCCGCGGCGCGCAGAGAAGCACCCTCTCCGATCAATCCAACAACGGCCAGCCTTCCGGCCGGTCCGAGCTTCGCGTTAGCGTGAACGCGCATCCGGGCCCTCCTGACTGCAGTTCTTGGCGGAACCGCAGAGACTCAGGACGGGCCCGGACGTCTTTCCGTCAGCCGTTCACAACCTCTGTGGGCGGGAGATCTAGCTACTTCACGACGGAGTCCACGACCGTCTGCCGGCGGCCGAGGAAGAAGATGCCCGGGTCGGTCTCGAACCCGTCGCTCGGGTTGCCGCGCAGCACGGACGAGCGGATCTCGAGCGTACCCGTCCGGTCGTTGCTGACGAAGAACACGGCGCCGCCGCCCTCGCGGGCGTGGTTGCGGCGCATCCGCGTGCGCGAGAGCAGCACGCGGAAGTCGTTGCCGTCCGCGTAGATCGCGCCGCCGGAGCCGCCGCCCGGCGTGCCGCCCTGCGCCGGGTTGGCGCCGCGGCCGATCGCGCGGTTGCGGGTGAAGACGCTGTCGGAGACCGACCACGAGACGCCGATGCTGCTGAGCGCGGCGCCGTTGCTGCAGACGCCGCGCTTGAAGACGCTGCGCGCGACGAGGACCGGGCGGCCGCGGTGCTGCGAGAGCGCGCGGACGGCGCCGCCGCCGAGGTCGGGGCCGGTCGGGTCGCAGCGGTTGCGCAGGAACGTCGAGCCGACGATCTTGAGCCGGCCGCCGCGCGCGAAGATCGCGCCGCCCCCGCCGCCGTCGTAGGTCTCGCCCGTGGCGTCGCCGTCCGCGAGCGTGAGGTTCTGGACGACCAGCCGCGGCCGGGCCTGGTCGTCGCAGTGCGACGTGGTCCACGTCTGCGCCGGGTCGCAGGTGTTCTGGTAGAGGATCCGCCGCTCGCCGCCGCCGCTGAGCGTCACGCGCCCGCGGCCGTCGAGCACGACCCGGCGGCTCGTGTTGACCACCTTCGCCGTCTGCTCCAGCTCGATGCGGACGGGGTCGGGGCCGCAGCGGAAGCGGATGATCCCGCCCTTGCGCACCGCCCGCACGACCGCGCGCGACGTGCAGCCGGCGGGCGTGCCGGTGCCGACCCAGCGGTCGGGGCGCGACGTGTCGACGGCCCGCGGCACGTCGGCCGCGGAGGCGGGCGCCGCGGCGCTCAGCGCGCCGGCCAGGAGGGCGAGGACGGGCGGCATCCGGGGCGTGAGGGTAGCCCGGTGACTAGGCTTCGCGCGTGGCCCGCTACGGAAAGCGCGACGACCTGATCGTGCACGAGCTGGAGCCATTCAACGTCGAGACGGGGTCCGCGGCGCTCGCCGAGGGCGCCGTCACCGCCACCGACGCGTTCTACGTCCGCGGGCACGGCGCGGTGCCGGAGGTCGATCCGGACACGTGGCGGCTGCGCGTGCACGGCCTCGTCGAGCGGGAGCTGGAGCTCTCGCTCTCCACGCTCCGCGAGGCGTTCCGCGAGCGGACGGAGACCGCGACCCTGCAGTGCGCGGGCAACCGCCGGGCCGGGCTGGTCGCGATCCGCGACATCCCGGGCGAGGCGCCCTGGGGCGCCGGCGCGACCGGCACGGCCACGTGGACGGGCGTCGCGCTCGCCGACGTGCTCGCGCTCGCCGGGCCGCGTCCCGAGGCCGCGCACGCGGGCTTCGAGGGCGCCGACGTGTGCCCGGAGGCGAAGCCCGCGCAGCGCTTCGGCGGCTCGGTCCCGCTCGACAAGGCGTGCCGCCCCGAGGTCCTGCTCGCGTGGGCGATGAACGGCGAGCCGCTCACCCCGGTCCACGGCGCGCCGTTGCGGGTCGTCGTGCCGGGCTACATCGGCGCGCGCAGCGTGAAGTGGCTCGACCGGATCGAGGTCCGCGCAGCGCCGTGGAAGGGCTACTTCCAGCACGTCGTCTACCGGCTGCTCCCGGAGGACGGCGCGGTCGGCCCGGGGGAGGGGATGCCGCTCGGGCTCGTCGCGCTGAACTCGGACGTGCTCTCGCCGCCGGACGGCTCGACCGTCGCGGCCGGGCCCGTCGAGGTCCGCGGCTACGCGTTCGCGGGCGGCGAGCGCCACGTCGCGCGCGTCGACGTGTCCGTCGACGGCGGCGCCTCGTGGTCGCAGGCGGAGCTGCTGGAGGACCACGGCCGCTGGGCGTGGCGGCACTGGCGGACGACCCTCGACCTTCCGCCGGGGGAGCACGAGGTCCTCGTCCGCGCGTGGGACTCCTCGGCAGCGACGCAGCCCGAGGACGAGGCGGCGCTCTGGAACCCGAAGGGCTACGTGAACAACGCGCGCCCGCGGATCCGGCTCGACGTGCGTTGACGGCGGCCCGCCGTCGCGCGTAGTGTCGCGCGATGGAGCCTCCGGCACGCCGCCTCCTGCTGCTCGCCCTCGCCGCCGCGCTGCTCGCGCCCGCGTCGGCGTACGGCGATGTGCTGAGCGAGTACACGGACCTCGCGGAGCGCGAGCTGGAGCCGGCGCCGCTCGTGCCCACCACCGCGCCGAGGGCCATCGGCGGCATCGACCGCGCCGTCGAGGCGTTCGGGAACCGCCGCCGGAGCGGCTACGGCCTTCGCCTCGTCCACTACGGGCCGGACGGCCCGGACGCGGTCATCGCCTTCCAGGGCGGGACGTGGAAGGGGATGCGCGGAGGAGTGCGCGAGTTCACGCGGTCGGGGCTCGGCAAGCGCAGGACCCGCGTACGCGGACATGCCGGCTACCTCTTCAAGGGGCCGAGGAGCCGCGTGCTCCTGTGGCGCGAGGACGGCGTCGTCTACTGGATGGGCACCGGGCAGCCGCGGAAGATCTCGGTCCGCGGCCTGCGGCGGACGGCGGACGGGCTCGAGCGGCTCGGCGGCGCGTACGCCGGCTCCGGCGAGGGCGACGACTACGCGACCGGGGCGGTCATCGTCACCACGGAGACGACGGTGACCGCGCACGTCGACTGGGGCGCTCCCTGCTTCGCGGCAGACGGCTCGGAGCGGGCCGGGCACGCGGGCAGCAAGCGCGTCACGCTCCTGCCTCGCGACGGCGCGGCGTTCACCAGCAGCCTCGACGGGGGCGACTGGACGGGAACCGTCTCGGGCGCGGTGCGCGACGGCGCGGTGGACGTCACCGTGCGGGCGGTGCGGTCCGCGGACGGCGAGACGTGCGACACCGGCGCGGTCGCGTTCACCGCGAGTCCGATCGACCCCATCTGACGCAGCGCCGGGGAGTAGCGTGCGAAGCATGCGCGCACCGATCGAGCTCGACCTGCACCTCCCGAACTTCAACTTCCCGGGAGTGGGGCCCGACGCGGTCTTCGAGAAGCTCGTCGACATCGTCGTCGCGGCGGAGCGGGCGGGCTTCACCTCGGTCTCGGTCATGGACCACTACCACCAGATCGCGCCGGTCGGCCCGCCGGAGCGCTGGATGTTCGAAGGCAACACCATGCTCGCCGGCCTGGCGGCGCGGACGTCGACGATCGCGCTCGGGCTGCTCGTCGCCGGCGTCGGCTACCGCAACCCCGCCCAGCACGCGAAGATCACGACGACGCTCGACGTCATCTCCGGCGGGCGCGCCTTCCACGGCATCGGCGCCGGCTGGTTCGAGGCCGAGCACCAGGCCTACGGCTACGCGTTCCCGCCGCTGAAGGAGCGCTTCGAGCGCCTCGAGGACCACCTGCGGATCGCGCGGGCGATGTTCACCGAGGAGCAGGCGACCGTGGCGGGCACACACCACTCGGTCGCGGGCGCCTACAACAACCCGAAGCCGATCCGCGGCGACATCCCGATCCTCGTCGGCGGCAGCGGCGAGCGCAAGACGCTGCGGATGGTCGCCCAGTACGCCGACGGCTGCAACCTCTTCGGCGACCCGGAGCGGGCCCGGCACCTGCTCGGCGTGCTCGGGCAGCACTGCGAGAACGCCGGCCGCGACCCCGCCGAGATCACGAAGACGTCGATGATGTCGATCGCGATCGCCGGGACGGAGGAGGGCGCGCGGCGCAAGCTCGACGAACTGCGGACGCTGGGGTTCCCGGAGCATCGGATCGCGGGCACGACCGCGGGGACGCCGGAGCAGATCCTCGAGCGCGCGCACGCCTACAAGGCGGTGGGGATCGAGGGGCTCACGTTCTCGATGGGGGACGTGCACGACCTCGAGGCCGTCGCGCTGGCGGGCGAGACGCTGGCCCCGGTCTTCGCGCGCTAGGCCGGTGACCGCCGGCGAGGCACGGGAGCGGCTGGCGGGCGCGCGCGTCGCCCGGCTCGCCACTGCCGCGGCGGACGGCCGGCCCCACGTCGTCCCGTGCACGTTCGCGGTGCTCGGCGAGGACACGATCGTCAGCGCCGTCGACCACAAGCCGAAGCGGACGACCGCGCTGCGGCGGCTCGCGAACATCGCGGCGAACCCGCGCGTGGCGGTGCTCGCGGACCATTACGAGGACGACTGGGACGCACTCTGGTGGGCGCGCGCCGACGGCGTGGCCCGCGTGCTGGAGCCGGGCGCGGAGACCGGGCTCCGCGCCGAGGCGGTGCGCGCGCTCGCGGCGCGCTACGCGCCCTATCGCGAGCGGCCGCCCGCGGGTGCGCTCGTCGTCGTCGCCGTCGAGCGCTGGTCGGGCTGGAGCGCGCGGAGCTGACCGCCCTCGGCGGCCGCGTAGTCGAACTCGAACCAGACCCGCGTGCGCTGCCCCTCGCGCGTCATCCCCCAGCGCCGGGTGAGCCGCTCGACGAGGAAGAGCCCGAACCCGCCGGAGGGCTCGGAGGCCATCGCGCCAGGGCGCGGCACGAAGCCGGGGCCGTCGTCCGTGACCTGGACGCAGAGGAACTCGGGCTTCGGCGTCGCCGAGATCTCGACCTGGCCCGCGCCCGCGCCGTGGCGGAGGGCGTTCGTGACGATCTCGCTCAGGACGAGCGCGAGGTCCTCGGTGCGCGCCCCGGTCACGAGCCCGGCCGAGCGGCCGAGCAGCCACGCCCGGGCCGCGGCGACCGAGCCGGGCTCGACGGGGAATCGCGCGGTCTCGCGATCCGTCAACGGCTGGGTCGTCGTCGGCGCCACCACGAGGATGGTACGCCCTGCCGTGCAGGACTCAGCCGAGCGCCACGACCGCACCCTCGTCCGCGATCAGCACCGGGCCGGGGAAGACGGCGGCGGCATCCGCCCTCGAGCGCTCGCGATCGTTGCCCGGCCAGAAGTGGGTCAGCAGCAGGCGCCGCGCCCCGGCCGCCGCGGCAGCCTCGCCCGCCTCGCGCGCGGTCAGGTCGAGTGCAGGTCCTGAGCCGCCCGGCTGCTGCTGCCCGCGATCCGTCGCCTCGACGATGAAGAGGTCGGCGTCGCGGCCGAGCTCGGCAAGCGCCGGGTCCGGCCCCGTGTCTCCGGAATAGGCGACGACGAGCCCGTCCGCGGAGAGCCGCACCCCGGCGTTGGGCACGTAATGCGGCAGCGCCACGCTCTCCAGCCGGAACGGGCCGACCTCGTGCGGGCCGGCCGGCAGCGGTCGCCAGTCGAAGACCCGCTCCGCCGTGGCGCGGTCGGCGTCCTCGAGCCCGGCGACACGGTCGAGCACCGCCTCGGGCGCGTAGAGCGGGATGCGGGGCAGCTCCGCGCCGTCGTAGAGCCGCGCGCGGAACAATCCGTGGAGGTCGACGACGTGGTCGGGGTGGTCATGCGTGACGACCACGGCGTCCAGGCCCGTCGCCACCGGCGAGCCGAGCAGCGCGAGGAGCCGCGGCAGGGTGCCGTAGCCGAGATCGAGGACCAGGCGAAAGCCCTCGTACTCGAGCAGGAAGCCGCTGCACGCGCGGCCGGCCTCCGGCCACGCGCCGCAGCCGCCGAGCACTAGAAGCCGTCGCGCCACGTGTCCTTGTAGAGCAGGTACTCGGCGCCCTCCCTGCCGGAGGCGAAGCCCTGCGGGCAGTACGGCGGCATGTAGATGAAGTCGCCCTCCGCGACCTCGTGCTCGTCGTCCTCGAGCAGGTACGTGCCGCCGCCGGCGGTCATGTAGAGGCCGTGCTCCTCGTCGTGGATCTCCGTGAACGGGAGGCCGATGCCGGGATCGAAGACGAGCAGGGACATGGCGAAGTCGAAGGCCGGGTCCTCGACGGGGAGGAGCTCGCGGCGGCGGAAGCCGGGCAGCGCGGTCTCCGCCCACGGGACGTCCTCGCGGTGGCCGTTGCGGGCGGCCGGCGCGTCGTGGCCGGGCGTGGGCTCGTAGCGGCGCTTGACGACGAGGAGCCGGGCCGGCTCACTTCCCGCGTCGACGGTCCAGGACGCGCTCGCGGGCAGGTACGCCCAGGCGCCCGCGCCGAGCGGGACCTCGCCCGACAGCGTCGCGCCGCCCTCGAGCGCGTAGACGAACGTCTCGAACCCGGCCGCGACCGGCCGCGTCGTGCCGCCGCCGGCGGGCAGCGCGACGAGGTACTCGCCGATCCGCGACGGCGCGAGCCGCGGCGTGACGAGCTTGACCACCGGGGCGGTGCCGAACTCGGGCAGCCGGCTCGCGTAGTGGTTCCCCGGGCGGATGACGGTGTAGCTCATACGGCCTCCAGCCTCGCGCTCTCCCGCCGCAGGTCCGCGGCGAGGGTCACGGGATCGGCGGTGCGGAGCTCGCCGCCGGCGACGACGGCGCGGCCTCCGACGAGCAGCGTGTGGACCGGCCGGGCCGGGCCGAAGGCGAGCGCGAAGACCGGGTCGGCGATCCCCGCGAAGCCGGGCTCGTCGAGGTCCCAGAGCGCGACGTCGGCGAGCGCGCCGGCGCTGAGGTGGCCGAGCTCGTCCTCGCGGCCGAGGCAGCGGGCGCCGTGGCGCGTGGCCATCTCGAGCGCACCGCGCGCCGTGAGCGCCGCCGGCCCGTGGGCGACGCGCGCGAGCACGAGCGCGGCGCGGATCTCGTCGACCAGCTCGCCGCACTCGTTCGAGGCCGCGCCGTCGACGCCCAGCCCGACCGCGGTGCCGGCGGCGAGCAGCGCGGGCACGGGCGCGATCCCGGCGCCGAGCCGGCCGTTCGAGGTCGGGCAGTGCGCGACGCCGGTGCCCGTCGCACCCAGCTTCTCCGCCTCGGCGCCGTTCAGGTGCACGCAGTGCGCGAGCCAGACGTCCTCGCCCAGCCAGCCGAGGGACTCGACGTACTCGACCGGCCGCACGCCGAAGCGCTCCATGCAGAACTCCTCCTCGTCGTCCGTCTCGGCGAGGTGGGTGTGGAGGCGCACGCCGCGCGCGCGGGCGAGCTCCGCCGTCTCGCGCATCAGCTCGCCCGTCACGGAGAACGGCGACGTGGGGGCGAGCGCGATCCGCACCATCGCGCCCGGCGACGGGTCGTGGAAGCGGTCGATCGCCGCGGCGCTCGCGGCGAGGATCGCGTCGCGGTCCTCGACGACGTCGTCCGGCGGGAGCCCGCCGGCGCTGCGGCCGAGGTCCATCGCCCCGCGGCACGGGTGGAAGCGGAGGCCGATCGCCCGCGCCGCGCCGATCTCGACCTCGAGGAGGTCGCCGGCGCGCGAGGGGAAGATGTAGTGGTGGTCGGTCGAGGTCGTGCAGCCCGAGCGGGCGAGCGCGGCCAGCCCGGCGCGGGCCGCGGCGTCGACGATCGGCCCGTCGATGTGCTGCCACACGGGGTAGAGCGCGACCAGCCACTCGAACAGCGTCGACTGCTGCGCGGAGCCGCGCGTGGCCCACTGGTAGAGGTGGTGGTGGCAGTTGACGAGGCCGGGCGTGGCGAGCTTGCCGCGGCCGTCGATCCGGACGTCGGGCGCCAGCTCGCGGGGCGCCGGCCCGGCGCCCACGGCGGCGATCCGGTCGCCCTCGATCACCAGGTGGCCGTCGGCGAATTCGCGGCGCTCGTCGTCGATCGTCGCGATCGCGCAGCCCTCGATGACGGTGAGCTCGGGCAAGGCGCGGACACTACCGCGAGTGCACTAGGGTCCCGGCTCGTGGACGCGCTGGAAGCCGGCCGGCTCGATCGCGACGCGTTCGTCGCTCGCTTCGGCGGCGTCTTCGAGGAGTCGCCGTGGATCGCCGCGGCCGCCTGGGAGCGGCGCCCGTTCGCCGGCGTCGCCGGCCTGCACGCGGCGATGGTCGCGGTCGTCGAGGAGGCACCGCACGAGGAGCGGCTCGCGCTGATCCGCGCGCACCCCGACCTCGGCACGAAGGCGCGGATCGGCGACGAGTCGACGCGCGAGCAGGCGGCGGCCGGGCTCGACCGGCTCACGCCGGAGCAGTACGAGCGGATCACGACGCTGACGGCCGCGCACCGCGAGCGGTTCGGCATCCCGTTCATCGTCTGCGCGCGGGAGCACACGCCGGACACGATCATCGCCGCGGCCGAGGCGCGGGCCGGCGCCGCGCCGGACGAGGAGGAGCGCACCGCGCTCGCGGAGATCGCCAAGATCGCGCGGTTGCGCCTCGACGACCTGCTGGAGGGCCCATGACCCGGATCTCGTACGGCAAGCTCGCGGTGCCCGTGCACTGCGTCGGCGTCCCGCCCCTGCACGGGCTGCCGGAGATCCCGGAGTCGCCGATCCGCGCGCTCGGCTCGGGCCTGCTCGCCGCGGACGTGAGCATGGAGGTGCTGGGCCAGGGCTTCATGCCCGCCTACACCGAGGGCGACAACCGCGACGTGGTTGCCACGGACACGATGAAGAACGTGATCCTGCGCCATGCGCTGGAGCACACCGACCCGGTCCCCGAGGCGTTCCTCGCCTCGCTCGGCCGGCGCTTCCTCGACGCATACGCGGAGATGGAGACGCTCCGGCTGCGGGCGCGGGAGCTCCCGTTCACGCCGGTCGGCGGGAGCCGCAAGCTGTTCACGCTCACCGACGGGGAGCACGGCGTCGCGGAGCTCGAGCTCGACCGCGAGGGGCTGCTCGGCCAGCGCAGCGGCCTCGAGAACCTGCGGCTGCTCAAGACAACGGGCTCCGCCTTCACCCGCTTCGCGCGCGACGACGCGACGACGCTCCCCGAGCGCGCGGACCGCCCGCTGTTCGTGCACATGGACGTCGCCTGGCGCTACGCCGACCCGGCCGACGCCCTCGCGGCGGATCCGTCGCGCTACGTCGCGCCGGCGCAGGTGCGCGACCTGATCTGCTCCATCTTCGACGAGTTCGTCAGCGAGTCGATCCAGCACCTCGTGCACGAGTTCGGGCAGCGGATGCTGGAGCGCTACCCGTCGCTCGGCGAGGTCTCCTTCGCGGCCGAGAACCACACGCACGACCCAGTGCCGGGCTCCGACCAGGACGCCGACCGCCGGGCCTACACATCGGCCTTCCCGGCGTACGGCCTCATCACGCTCACCCTGACCCGCTGATGGGGCTCACGACGCACGTGCTCGACACCGCGCTCGGCCGCCCGGCGGCGGGCGTCGGGATCACGCTCCACCGCGACGGGGAGGAGCTCGTCCGCGCGGTGACGAACGCCGACGGGCGCACGGACGGCCCGCTGCTCGCCGCGCTCGAGGCCGGCGTCTACGAGCTCCGCTTCGCGGTCGGCGACTACCTCCGCGGCGCCGGCCACGCCGTCTCCGACCCGCCGTTCCTCGACGTCGTCCCGATCCGCTTCGGCGTCGCCGAACCCGGCGAGCACCACCACGTGCCGCTGCTCGTCTCCCCCTGGGCGTACAGCACCTACCGCGGCTCGTGACCGGGAATGACCCGGCCTCGCACCGCGTCATCCGGGGATGACCAGCACGACCGCCGCCCGCCTCCGCATCGATGACGCCGAGCTCTTCGTCGCCGATCCGGTGGGCGACGGCGAGCCGCTGGTGCTCGTCCACGGGGCGTGGACGGGCGCGAGCACCTGGGCGCTGCTCACCGGCCCGCTGAGCGCGCGCTACGAGGTCATCGCCTACGACCGCCGCGGCCACAGCGGCAGCACGCGGGGCACGGCGACGCCGGACCGCCGCCGCCACGAGGAGGACCTCGCGGCGCTGATCGAGGCGCTCGGCCGCGGCCCCGTGCACCTCGCCGGCACGTCCTACGGCGCGCTCGTCGCCCTCGAGCTCGCCGGCCGCCGGCCCGAGCTCGTCCGCAGCGTGGTCGCGCACGAGCCGCCCGCGGTCGCGCTGCATCCGGCGCCGGAGATGGAGGTGCTGTTCGCGAGCGTCGGCGCGCAGATCGCGGCGGGCGACGCCGCCGGCGCGACGCGCCGCTTCTTCGAGGAGGCCGTGCTCGGCCCGGGCGGCTGGTCGCTCGTGCCCGAGCCGGTCCAGGCCGCGGCGATCGGCAACGCGGAGACGTTCGCCGACATGCTCGCCGACCCGCGCTGGGGCGAGCTCGACACGGACGCGATCGGCGCGTATCCCGGCCGCGTCCTCATCACCAGCGGCGACACCGGCCCCGACTGGCTGCCGCGGATCGCGCGGACCGTGGCGCGCGGGATCGACGCGCCCGTCCGGGTCATCGACGGTGCGGGCCACACGCCCCATCACACGCATCCCGAGGCCTTCGCCGCGGCCATCATCGGCTGACCTCCTATCGTCGGGCGCATGACGTCCGACACGAAGCTCCCCCGCCGCCGGCTCGGCGCGAGCGGCCTGGAGGCCGGCGCGGTCGGCCTCGGCTGCATGGGCATGACGTGGGCCTACAACGCGCACGAGCGCGACGACGCGCGCTCCGTCGAGGTGATCCACCGCGCCCTCGACCTCGGCATGGACCTGATCGACACGGCCGACATGTACGGGCCGTTCACGAACGAGGAGGTGGTCGGCCATGCGCTGGCGGGCCGCCGCGACCAGGCGGTGCTCGCCACGAAGGTCGGCCTCGTGGTCGAGGACCGGGCGACGTTCAAGCTGGTCCGCGACGGCTCGCCCGAGCACGTCCGCGAGGGGATCGACGCCTCGCTGGGCCGGCTCGGCGTCGACCACGTCGATATCTGGCAGCTGCACCGCGTGGACGAGAAGGTACCGGTCGAGGAGAACTGGGGCGCGATGGCCGAGGCCGTCGCCGCCGGCAAGACGCGGGCGATCGGGATGTCGGAGGCGACCGTCGACGAGCTCGAGCGCGCGCACGCGACCCACCCGGTCGCGTCCGTGCAGTCCGAGTTCTCGCTGTGGACGCGCGACCGGCTCGACGACGTGCTGCCGTGGTGCCGCAAGCACGACGTGGCCCTGATCCCGTACGCGCCGCTCGGCCGCGGCTACCTGACCGGCACGGTCACGGCGGACTCGTTCGACGACCGCGACTTCCGCGCCCGCAATCCGCGGTTCACGCGCGAGGCGCTCACGGCGAACCTCGCGATCGTCGACCGCGTCAAGGCGGTCGCGGAGCGCCTCGGCGCCACCGCCGCGCAGGTCGCGCTGGCCTGGGTGCTCGCGCAGGACGAGCTGATCCTGCCGATCCCCGGCACCACCAAGGTGGCGCGGGTGGAGGAGAACGCGGGCGCGGGCCTGCTCGCGCTCACGCCCGAGGACCTCGCCGAGCTCGACGACGCGCCCGCGGCCGTCGGCGCGCGCTACTGAGATCCCGCGCCGCCGCCCGGGGCGCTCTGGACGGCCCCGGGCGGCGGGCGGCGGCTAGTAGAGGGCGGCGATGCCGGCCCGGTCGTCCGCGGCGAGCGCGCAGCGGGCCGTCTGGTACGACGGGTACATCACGGCGTTGACGTCCGTCGAGTGGCCGAGGCCGGCGACGTGGCCGTTCTCGTGCAGGAAGACGGACTGGAGGTCGAACGAACCCGACACCGCGCGGCAGCCGAGCGTCCAGCGATAGCGCGTGTTGATCGCCATGTCGGCCTCGTCGACGCCGCTGGTCGACCACGTGACGCCGAGCGTGCCGTTCGCGAGACGCGCCCAGCCGACGTCGTTGGCGCGGTCGTTGCGCTGCGCGCCGGGGCACTCCCGCACGAGGGACGGGCAGCGGGTCGTCGTCCCGCCGAACTGGGTCCGGTAGGTCGAGCCGGAGACCGTGCTCCACGGCGAGTGCGTCGCGGTGAGGGCGGACTGGCCGTTGACCGGCTGACCGGCCGGGTTGTAGTTCTGGACCACCGGGAGGACGTCCCACTTGAGCCCCGTGAACGTGAACTCGTTCGCGACGGGGGTGGCGCCCTGGGCGCGGATCGCCCGATCCTTGGCCGCCTTCGCGGACGTGCCCTCGGGCACGGCGACGAAGACCTCGACGGTGGCCTTCTTGCCATCGACCTTGGCCGTTCCGAGCCCGGCGACGACGCGGTCGGCAGCCGACGCGGGTGCGGCGGCTGAGAGCAGTGCCGCCACGGTGGCGGCAGTGAGAAGGAGTCTCATGCGGCGGCAACCTAGTGCCGCCCTCGCGGCCGGGAACCCGCTCGGAACGGTCGGGGTCATGGACCGGACGCGGCGGCGCCCGGACCTTGCCCGGCTTCGACCTCGGCGCCGTGAGCTCGGCCGGCCGACGACACGGCCCGGGTGCACCAGCCGCCCGCCTCCATAGGCTCCCGCGGATGCCGGGAGCGCCCGCCGGGCTCGCGTGGGATCGCACGGCGGCCGCCGTGGCCGCCGTCTCCACGCTGCCCGCGGTGGCGGTGACGCTCGGCGGCGACGTGCACGCCGGCGCCTCGTTCGCGGTGGGCGTCCTCCCGGCGGCGCTGGCCGGGCTCGCGCCGCGGCGCCGGCAGCGGGTGCGCGGGGCGCTCCTGAGCGCGCTCGCGGGCGTGTGCATCCTGATCGGCGGGGTGATCGCAGAGGCGCCCGTGCTCGCGGTCGCCGCGATCGCGGCGCTCGGCGTCGGGACGGCGTGGCTCGCGGCGCGCTCGCTGTTCGGGATGCTCGCCATGACGCTCGCGCTCCCGATGGTGGGCATCGGGCTGAGCTTCGACGTCTCCGAGGCGGCGGGCGCGGCGGCGCTGATCACGGCGGGCGGTCTCTGGGCGTGGCTGGTCTCGCTCGCCTGGCCGGAGTCCGAGCCGTCGCCCCGGCCCGCACGCGCGCCCGGCACGGCGCCGACGCTCGCCTACGGCGTCCGTCTCGGCGCCGCGGGCGCGACGGCGGCGGCGATCGGCTTCGGGGCCGGCCTCGACCACGTCGGCTGGGCGGTCGCCGCGGCGCTGCTCGTCATGCGGCCGGCCGCGGAGATGCAGCGCCTGCGCAGCATCGGCCGGCTCGTCTCGGTCTTCGCGGGCGCGCTCGCCGGCGTCGCCCTGGTCGCGTGGGACCCGCCCTCGGGCGTCTACGCGGTCGCGATCGCCGGTGCGGTCGCCGCCGCGGCCGGGACGCACCCGAGCCGCTGGTACGTCACGGCCGGCTTCACCACGTTCCTCGTCTTCCTCATCTACCTCTCCGCCGACCCGGACACCGCCGGCGAGCGGTTCGGCGAGCGGGTGGGGGAGACGCTCCTCGGCGTCGCGCTCGCCGCGCTCTTCGGCATGGCCGGATCGCGCCGTCCGCAACCGGGGTAACCGGGCCGGCATGGGCATCGCACTGAACGACGAGATCCGCCGGCTGCTCGACGGCCGCCACTTCGCCGTCCTCGCGACGATCAACCCCGACGGCGCGCCGCAGACCTCGGCGATGTGGGTCGGGCGCGACGGCGACGATGTGCTCATGTCGACGGTCGCCGGCCGCCAGAAGCACCGCAACCTCGAGCGCGACCCGCGCGCGAGCGTGACGATCCTCGACTCGGACGACCCGTACAACTACGTCGAGCTGCGCGGCACGGCGACGTTCACGGAGGACGTCGGGCGCGCCTTCGACATCGGCCTCTCGCACGCGTACGACGGCACGGACCCCGACCCGGACCCGCCGGGCGCCGTCCGGCTGATCATCCGGCTCGAGGTGACGAAGGCCACCGGCTACGCGGCGTAGCGATCTGCCGCGTCGTCGCGAGAACTGGACGAACGAGCATGTTCGCGCGTGATTGAGTCATAGACCGTCCGGCGAATCGGCGGGATCCTGCCGTGCATGGCTTCCACGCACCCCATCCTTCCCGGCCAGACGCTCGAGAACCCCGTCACCGGCGAGCGGTTCACCTTCATCGAGACCGCGGCGAGCACCGGCGGCGAGCGGCTCGCGTTCGAGCTCGCGCTGCGCCCCGGCGGCGCCGTCCCGCTGGCGCACGTCCACCCGATCCAGACCGAGACGTTCACGGTCACCCACGGCCGCATGCGCTTCCGGCTCGGCCGCGAGCACGTTGTCGCCGAGGCGGGCGACGTGGTCGAGGTCCCGCCGGGCGTCGTCCACGACTTCGCCAACACCGGCGACGAGGAGGCACGCGTCCGCGTCGACGTCACGCCCGCGCTGCAGATGGAGGAGATGTTCGCCGAGGTCGTCGAGATGGCGAACGCCGGGCGGCTGACCAAGCGCGGCCTGCCGCGCAGCCCGTTCGCGCTCGCCGCGCTCGCGCGCCGCTTCGACCACGAGGCGCACGCGCCGAGGCTGAGCGTCGCCGTCCAGCGCTTCCTGCTCGCCCCGCTGCTGCTCCCCGCCCGCCTCGCCGGCGCGCGCTTCCCGGCGTGATGGGCGGCACGAACGTCAACACCGGCCGGGTAGGGGAGCGGGTCTGTCGCCGGTGCGGACAACGTCGCGCGAGCGGGCGCCCGGCGCCGCTGCGCGACGTTATGCGCGCTCGTCCGAACCGCCTCCCCTACCCAGCCGCCGTTGACGTTGCCCGGCGGCAGCCCTAGGCGACCGTGAACTCGCGCAGGCCCTCGGGCGCCTCGTCCGTCACCTCGACGCGGTCGACCTCCGCGTGGCCCGGGCCGCCGCGGATGAACGCCTCCAGCCGGTCGACCGCGCCTGGCTCGCCCTCCGCGACGACCTCGACCGTCCCGTCGGGCAGGTTGCGCGCCGAGCCCGCGACGCCGAGGCGCGCGGCCTCGCGGCGCGTGCTGTCGCGGAACCAGACGCCCTGCACCCGGCCCGCGGCGACGATCCGCCGGCGGACGACCGCGCTCACTCCGGGCCGCCCCCGAAGCCGACCTCGTTGCCGTCCGCGTCGCGGTAGGTGACCTTGCGCACGCCGTTGGCGTAGGTCTCGCGCTCGGCGGGCTCGATCCCGCGCTCCGCGATGCCCTCCACGAGCGGCTCCAGGTCCTCCACGAACAGCGTCACGACCGACCAGCCGGCCCGCTCCGGCTCCTCGACGATGTAGACGAAGCGGTGCTCCCCGAGCTCCCAGACCGCCTCGGTGTCGTGCGGGAGGAACGAGGGCTCGTTGCCCAGCAGCGTCTCGTACCACGGGCGCGCGGCGGCGAAGTCGCGGACCCGGATGCCTGCGAAGACGTCCATCCCGGGACCGTACCCATTCAGGCTCAGACGTCGAACTCGGCCAGCAGCAGCGCGTGATCCGACGCGGGCTCGTCGAAGCGCAGCTCCGGGTCGTCGCCGATCGACGGCGGCTCGCCGACGGTGTCCACGCGCACGACGGCGCGGACGAGCGCCTGCGAGACGAGGATGTGGTCGATGAGCTCGCCGCGGCCCCGGTAGCGGCGGGTGAAGCGCCGCTCCTCGGGGATGAACGGCGCGAGGTTCCAGAGCCGGGCCGCGTCGCCCTTGTCGGGCACGCCGAAGCCCGGCGTCCCGATCTCCGACCCCGGCGGCCCGAGCAGGATCTGCGTCGTCGCGGCCGTGACCTCGTCGTTGAGGTCGCCGAGCACCGCGACCGGGCGGTCCCCGATCAGGGCGTCGACCTGCGCGCGGAGCGTCGCGGCCTCCGCCGCCCGCCGGAACAGCCCGTACGCCGCGTAGCGCGCCCGCTCGCCCTCGTCGCGCGGTGCGAAGCGGTCCGGCCCGAACGTGAGCAGCTTGGACTTCAGGTGGCAGGTGACGATCGCGACGCCGGCCGAGGCGAGCGTCGCGCTGACGGCGCCGCGGCCCATGGCGCCGATCGTCGCCCCCGCGTCGTCGGCCTGGACGGGCGCGAGCCGCTCCGGGAAGTCGCGCACCTGGGCGACGGCATCGAGCCGCGAGCGCGCGGCGAGGCCGACACGGATCCCGCGCTCGTCGGGGAACTCCGACAGCACGACCTGCCAGCGCCCGCCCGCGGCCTTGAGCACGTCGTCGAGCGCCACGGGATCGCCGACCTCCTGCACGGCGAGGACGTCGGGCGCGACGTCGGCGATCCGCGCGCCGAGCGCCGCCACCTTCGCCCGGTACGTGCGCTCGTCGTCGGGCCCGTAGCGGCTCCCCGGCCGGAAGAGGTTCTCCAGGTTCCACGTCGCAAGCAGCACGGCGGGGCCAACCGTAGTTCAATCCGCGGCGATGGACGTCATCGGCCGCTGCAGGGAGCTCGCCACGGTGAGCGAGGAGGCGGGCGCGCTGACGCGGCCGTTCGCCACGCCCGCGATGGCCCGCGCGAACGCGCTCGTCGCGGGCTGGATGGAGGAGGCGGGGCTGAGCACGCGCACCGACGCGGCCGGGAACCTCGTCGGGCGGATGAGCGGGCCCGACCCCGAGGCCCGCACGCTGCTGCTCGGCTCGCACCTCGACACGGTCCGCGACGCGGGCGCCTACGACGGCCCGCTCGGCGTGCTCGCGGCCATCGCCTGCGTCGAGGAGCTCCGCGCGCGCGACATCACGCTCCCGTTCGCCGTCGACGTCTACGGCTTCGCCGACGAGGAGGGGCTGCGCTACGGCACCGCCTACCTCGGCTCCCGCGCCGTCGCGGGGACGTTCGAGCCCGAGCTGTTCGCCCTCGCCGACGCGGACGGCGTCCACCTCCGCGACGCGCTCACCGCGTTCGGCGGCGACCCGGTCGGGATCGCCTCCGCCGCCCGGCCCGACGCGCTCGGCTACCTCGAGGTCCACATCGAGCAGGGCCCGGTGCTCGAGCGCGCCGGCCGCCCGCTCGGCGTCGTCTCCGCGATCGACGGGCAGACGCGCGCGCACGTCGTCTTCACCGGCGAGGCCGGGCACGCCGGCACCGTCCCGATGGGCGCGCGGCGCGACGCGGCCTGCGCGCTCGCGGAGTTCGTCCTCGCCGTCGAGGCGGCGGGCCGCGCCGAGCCGGGCCTCGTCGCCACCGTCGGCCGGCTCACCGCCTCACCGGGGGCGCCGAACGCGATCGCGGGGGAGGCGACGGCGTCGCTCGACGTCCGGCATCCCGACGACACGGTGCGCGAGGCCGCCACGACCGCGCTGCTCGAGCGCGCGACCGCGATCGGCGCCGTGCGCGACGTCGGGGTGCTGTGGGAGCCGCGGATGGACGCGCCCGCGGTGGCGATGGACCCGCGGCTCGTCGCCGCGCTCGCCGAGGCCGCGGACGGCGCGCCGCTGCTCCCGAGCGGCGCCGGGCACGACGCCGTCGCGCTCGCGGCCGCGATGCCGGTCGGGATGCTCTTCGTCCGCTGCGCGGGGGGCGTGAGCCACGCGCCGGCCGAGTCGATCGACGCGGCGGACGCCGAGGCCGCCGTCGCCGTGCTGGTGCGCGCGGTGTGCGCGCTGGCCGCCTAGGCGGGACTCGACCGCCGGCCGGCCGCGACGACGAGGGCGCCGGTGCCGACCACCGCGAGCCCGAGCACCACGACGCCGTTCCAGTCACTGGCCTCGTACGCGAGCCCCGGGAGGTAGCCGCCCAGGCCGCCGGCCACGTAGTAGGCGGTGAAGTACAGCGCCGTCGCCAGCCCGCGGTCGTGCGCCGTCGCGCCCGCCACGCCGAGCTGCGCCGCCGTGACGCCCGCGAAGTTCGCCAGCGTCACGAGGCCCGCCCCGGCGATCGCCGGCACGAGCGCCTCGGGGAGCGAGAGCAGCAGCCCCGCCGCCATCAGCCCCATGCAGGCGAGCGCGAGCGTCT
This sequence comes from Solirubrobacteraceae bacterium, assembly GCA_040510855.1. GTDB lineage: Bacteria > Actinomycetota > Thermoleophilia > Solirubrobacterales > Solirubrobacteraceae > DASQMT01. The sequence goes on along the minus strand of JBEVIG010000057.1, from coordinate 3,203 downwards.
GCCAGCCGATCCGCTCCGCGACGCGCCCGGCGACCGGCCCGGCCATCCCGAGCGCCCAGAGCAGGAAGACGAGCCCGCCGACCGCGGGCGAGAGCCCGAACGGCTCGGCCTCCAGGCGGAAGGTCACGTACGAGAACGTGCCCACGAAGGTGAAGAACAGCCCCGCGCCCGCGGCCATCGCGGCGAGCAGCCGCCGGTTGCCGAGCACGCGTCGCAGGTCCGCGCGCGTCAGCGGCTCGTGGCGCCGGCCGCCGTCCGGCTCCTCCGGCAGCCGCGTGCGCATCACGAGCGTGGAGACGAGCGGCAGCAGCGCGACGCCCGCGAGCGCGACCCGCCACGACGTCGCCGCGGTGGCGAGCGCCACGCCGACGCGGCCGACGAGCCCGCCCGCCACCAGCGAGGAGATGTAGTAGCCCATCGCGCGGGCGCCCAGCGCGGGGGAGTAGGCCTCGGTCACGTACGGCAGCCCGACGGTCAGCAGCCCGGGCATGCACAGCCCCTGGAGCACGCGCAGCGCGAGCAGCGCCTCGAACGACGGCGCGAGCGGCACGAGCGCCGACGGCACGACGATCAGCCCGCTCGCCGCGACGAGCGAGGCGCGGCGGCCGATCCGGTCCGACAGCGGTCCCCAGAACCAGCCGCCGAGCGCAACCGCCGCGATCACCGCGGAGATGCTCAGCCCGGCGCGCGCCGGCGACACGTCGAACTCGCGCCCGAGTTCCGGCAGGATCGCCTGCGTCGAGTACATGACGGCGAACATCGCCCCCGCCGCGAGCAGGAACGGCGCCATCGCGCGCAGCGCGGCGCGCTCGCTCACGTCGCCGGGGCGAGCGTCGCGCGGCGGGCGGTGGCGAGGAGGGCGCCCACGGCGGCGGCGCCGGCGGCGGCCACGACGGCGACCTGCCAGCTCGTCGTGTCCGAGAGCGCGCCGGAGGCGGCCGCGCCGAAGGCGATCCCGCCGACGAGCGCGGTGAGCGGCCACGTGTAGGCCTCGGTCTCCGTGCCCGCCAGCGCCACCCGGCCGGCGAGCTCGTTGCGCGTCGCGATCATCGGCGCGATGAACACGCCCGCGGGCACGACGAGCAGCGCCATCGTCGCGGGGGAGACGGCCAGCGCCATCGGCAGGAACGACAGCGGGAGCAGGAGCGCGACCTGGAGGTGCACGCGCGCGAGCGAGGCCCGGCGCGGCATCGCTCCGTAGGCGAGGCCGCCGGCGAGCGAGGAGACCGACCAGATCGCGATCAGCACGCCGGCGAGCTCCGGCCGGCCCTCCGCGTCGGCGAAGGCCGGGATCGCGACCTCGAGGGCGCCGAACGCGAAGCCGACGGGGAACATCGTCACCACGAGCGTGCGGATCCCGGGAGCGGCGAGCGCGCCCAGGCGCCCGCCCGAGCGCCCCTCGGTGCGCGGCTCGGCCGGCGGCAGCACGGCGACGAGCGCGGTCGTCCCGGCGAGCACCGCGACCGCCGACACCAGCAGGGCCGACTCCGGCGCGACGAGCGCCACGAGCGCGGCGGTGAGCAGCGGGCCGATCGTGAAGATCCCCTCCGTCAGCACGGAGTCGAGCGCGAACGCGCTCTGCAGCAGGTGCGGGCGGTCGCCGAGCAGCACTGGGTACTGCGCGCGGACGACCGACGACGCCGGCGGGAAGGCGGCGCCGGCGACCGCCGCGCACACGACGAGCGGCGCCGCGTGCGCGTCCGGTCCGGCCAGCGCGACGATCCCGGCCAGGCCGGCCGCGTGGACCAGCGCGAGCAGCGGCATGACGCCGCGCCCGACGCCGTCGACCAGGCGCGCGGCGAACGGCGCGGCCAGGCCGGTGCCGAGCGCGAGCGCGCCCGCCGCGGCGCCGGCGATCGCGAACGAGCCGGTCTCCGCCCGCACCAGCAGGACGATGGCGAGGCCGTTGATGCCGATCGGCAGCCGCGCCAGGAGCGACGTGGCGAACATCGCGCCGATATGGGGAGAGCGGAGGATCTCCAGATAGCGGCGCATTCGTCCCGCCACATTACGAACCCGCGGCCGGCCGGCGGGACGTCGGCCGGCCGCGGCGGGGGCGTCAGCCGTTCGCGACGACTCCGGTGGGCTTCTTCGGCAGGCCCGCGGCCTTGCGCAGCTTCGCGGCGACCTCGGCGATCTCCTCGGGCTCGTAGTCGGGCGCGAAGACGGCCGGCTGGGGCGGGAGGTCGCGCGGGGGCACGCCCTCGGGCATCTCGTCCATGACCTCGAGCGGCTCGCCCGTCTCGGGGTGCTCGCCGTTGAACACGGCGGACAGCTCCTTGTAGTCGTCGGGCGAGAAGCGGTAGAGCTTCGTGTGCAGGCCCGCCTTGATGTGCGGCTTGCACTCGGGGATCTTCTCCGTCGGGATGTTCGGGGACGGGAAGAGCTTCGACATGTCCGCGCCCGTCAGGTTCTCCAGCGCGCGGGCGTACGCGACCTGGTGCACGCCGCCGCGGACGAGCAGGTAGCCGGTCAGCGCGCGCGCCGCCGGGTGCTCGACCATCTCGTAGACGCGGAGCTTGCCGGAGCGCGCGCCCGTCTCGAGGAAGTAGTTGTGCGTGAGGTCCTCGATCAGGTCGCCTGACGAGAACACGTTGTCGCCGGTCCAGGGCCGGCCCTGGGAGTCGGCGCAGAGCGCGCCCTGGCCGCCGACCAGGTAGTGATGGCTCATGCGCGCGTCCTTGACACCGGCGAGCGACGCCTTCGGCGCCTTGCCGTCGTCGACGGGCGACGCGCCGGTCAGCATCGTGTTGATCGTCGCCGCGACGAGCTCGATGTGGCCGAACTCCTCGGCCGCGATGTTCGCCACGAGGTCGTAGAACGGCCGCGCCGACTGCCGGCCGCGGAAGTTGAACGACTGGAACGTGTAGTTCATGAACGTCGACATCTCGCCGAACTTGCCGCCCATCAGCTCCTGGACCGCGGCGGCGCCGTTCGGGTCGGGATCGCTGGGGGGTGGCAGCTCGACACCGAGTCGGTCGATGCGCTGGATCACGGGGGACCTCGCTTCCGTCTGGGGGAGTCCGACGAGCTTGCGCTACCCCCGGCTCCCGCGGGTCAGGAGCGCGGGGTCGGCGAGCTGACGGTATGCACGGCCAACCGGGCGCGCAGGTGCTCGCGCACCGCGGGCCACTCCTCCGGGATCACGGAGAACAGCACCGTGTCGCGGAGCGATCCGTCGGGCCGGATCATCTGGTGGCGCA